>JAEETD010000071.1 GCA_016290175.1 Prevotella sp.
CAGGGCAAGATCGTAGCCCGCGGCCTCCGTGCACAGGGGCTGCAAGACAAACTGAAGGAGATATTCGGCGAATAGGCCTAGATATTGACCAGGAAGGAAAGACCAAGGGTGACATAGTTCATCTTCTTGGTCTTTCTGAATTCTATGGGTTCCATCAGGAAGGATGTGTCCGACTCCATCTGCATCAGCTTGTAGGTTGCCGGCGTCACATTCTGCTTCAGGAAATGATAGGGGTCGTATTTCAGCGTGAAGTCTTTCTCGGTGTAGTCGTAGTCGCAGAACAGACGCCACGAGAAGTTTGACTTGTATTTGTAGGTCAGCGAGATGCCTGTGCCGAACGAGGTGGAGCTCTTGGCGCCAATGGTCAGATAGTCCCATTGGTCAGACCATTTCTCACCGGTGTTCTGGGGGTATTCCAGAAGGTGAAGGGTCTGGACGGTCGAGCCTTTCTCGTTGCTCAAGGACATGAAATAGTCGATATCCTTTACGTTACCCTCTGCATAGCCGTCGATGTCGAGCTCCTGGGTGAAGGAGCGGCCGATGAGGAGCTTGGAGCCCAGGGCGAAATGACGGCTCAGCGGTAGGTTGAAGTAGAGACCGAGGCTGCCGGTAAACTCTGCGAGATGGTCGCTCTTAACCGTACCGTAGATATTGGTAACGGGCGAGTTGGCCATGAAATTAGCCTCTTCAGCTTCATCGATATAGATGAAATTCATATCTCTCAGGTATTGGATATAATTGACGGCCCAGTCGTCATCGTTGTATTTCTCGGGATACTGATCCATGTAGCTGCCTAACATGCCACTCCAGGCATTCCAGTCTTCTATCTGGATGTCCTCGGAATATTTTCCGAACGTCTTGGCTGACATGGCGCGGACACGCAGACGACCACCGACACCGATGTACTTGTTGAAGAAGTAGGCACCCTCGGCATCCACAACCGTAGCTGCACGGAAGCGGATGTTGGGTGTATCGTCGCTCTCATAGTCGATATCGTCGTCATAACCCAGTTCCTCCATGTCGCTGAGACCATAACGCTCGGCATCTACAAGGTCGGCATTGGTGAAGTCGATGTCCTTGCTGCCCAGGCCGACACCCATGGAGATGCTGAAGAACGAGGGGTTCTCGAAGTCCATCTGAAGATCGTTGTGCAACAGGCCCTTTTCCTTGAACAGCAGGTCGCCAATGGCATAACCCAGTTCGGTGGAGAGGATACCGATGCCGGCGCCAGACATGACGTCGCTGATCCAGTGGCGGTTGTTCAATACGCGCATCACACCAGTGGCTGTGGCCATGCCATAACCGGCTACGGAGAACCAGGGTGAGCGGGTAAGACCATACTCCTTATGCAACAGGCTGGCACCAACGAAGGCAGTAGCCGTATGGCCTGAAGGCCAGGAGTTGGCGGTCGATCCGTCGGGACGCATCTCCTTGGCGGTGTACTTGATGCCGTTCACGAATCCGGCCATGATGGCATACGACAATCCGGCACTTGCCAACAGACGGGGCCAGTCGCTGCGGCCTTCGTAACCACCCAGCTTCAATCCTACGGTCACCGCAGGGCCGAAGAACTGCAGATAGTCGTCGATGCCGGTCTTGAAATCGCTCAGCAGCTGGGTGTTCTTCTTACCACCATCCTCTGCTTTCTGATTCACACGGAACATGCTCTTGTCGCCTTTGATGGCCAAGCCTGCCAGGAACAGGGGAACGCCCACGAAGGTCATATCGTCCATAAATTTGTAGGGCTTGATGCCTGGGGCGGTCTTCGACTTGAAGAAATCGAAGTCCAGGCTGACGCGGGTGCTGACAGGGGACAGGTACCTGTCAGCATGCACTATGACGGATTCGAAGCTGACAGGTACCTGTCCCCTGTCAGCACCCGCGTCAGATTTTAGCTCGGGCTTCATCTCCGGCGTTACGAGCTTCAGAGGTTCCATATTTTGAAAACTCTCCGCATTCGCGTTCAGAACGGTCATCAGACAGATGACGACTAATGTCCAAAAATGTTTCATCATCGGTTTACTTTTTATGCAATTATGCCGCAAAGATACGAAAAAAAGTGAAAAGTGAAAAGTGAAAAGTAAAAAATCTGCTCCTGCGCGTATAAATTGTGTTACTTGTCGGACAATCTGATGCGAAGAGTATGGGACTTGGTCTTGTCGATAGCGTATTTTTTCAGCACACCAGGGCCGCAGGAGCTGTTGCCCAGTCCGAGCACGGCACAATCGATGGAGAGGTAGGTATGGCCTTGATCCTCCAGCTCGTAGTCGTGGGTCTTGCTGGCGATGTACTGTGCAGAATAGGGGAGGGCTGAAAAGGAGAAGGGCTGGTCGACGGCCTCAATGCGGAGGGTCTTGCCTTTCTTCGTTTTCAGCTCTACCATGGTACAATCCTCGTGGTTGCCGGAATCCTGCGGACGGGGATAGTGGACGTATTGCTCTGAGACTTTGCTTTTCCACAGTCCTATCGGGCAAGACTGCTTGCGATCGGGGTAGTTGTCCCACGGGCCTCGTCCGTACCAGGTGAGCAGGTCATAGTCGCGCGGCAGTTCGATGACGATGCCGATGCGGGGAAGTTCCGGCAGACCTTCGGGAATGTCGAAGGTAAAGGTCAGTTCGTTGTCGTGCTGTTCAGTGGTTACTGGAAGGTACAATGTGTCAAGTCCGCAGTTTTTCCAGTCCTTGGCGAGCCAGTTACCGAAACTCTTGTCATTGTCCGTCGGGGCTCGGAAAACCTGAGTGCGGATGTTAGATACCAGTTGTATGAGATCTGGTGTAAGTGGCTTGCTTTTTGATTTCTTTGGCTTGTAGGGTAGTGGTTGTGGCAATGGATGCTTGCCTTGTCCATAGATGGCTTGTACCTCATAGTATTTTGGGGTGAGCGTGCGGTCGCTCATGACAATGCCGTTCAGACAGAAAGCCTTGAGGTTGGGCTGGTCGCCGAAATCACCACCATAGAGCACATGACCGTCTTTGTCGATGAGTCCCTGGTCAGCCCAGTCCCAGATGAAACCACCCAGCATGCGCTTGTTGGAACGGATCTCATCCCAGTATTCTTTCAGATTGCCGAGGGCATTGCCCATACAGTGGGCGTATTCGCTGGTCAGGACAGGGCGGGTGTCGTTGGTGCGCTCTGCTATCTCCAGCAATCGCTCCCAACGGGCATTCTCAGCACGCTCTTCATCACTCCCGTCAGGAATGCCAGGGTTGAGGTATTCCTGCTTGACACGGGGATAGAAACGGCTGATGACATCGACGGTCTTGGGATCGGGATCACCTTGGGCTCCTTCGTAATGCACGAAGCGGGTGGGGTCGAACTCATGGAGCCAGCCTGCCATTGCGGCATGATTGGGACCATAGCCGCTCTCGTTGCCAAGGCTCCAGAAGATGATTGACGGATGGTTCTTGTCGCGCTCGGCCATACGGATGCAGCGGTCCATGAAAGCATCGTTCCAGTCGGAGGTAGAGGTGAGGGTGCCTCTGAGTCCGTGGGTCTCGCAGTCAGCCTCGTCCATCAGGTACATACCGATACTGTCGCAGAGTTCATACCAGCGGGGACAGTTGGGGTAGTGGGCCAGTCGGACGGCATTGATATGGGCCTCCTTCATCAGCCGTAGGTCTTGCAGCATACGCTCCTCAGTCATGACGCGGGCTGTATAGGGGTCGTGCTCGTGACGGTTGACACCACGAATCTTGATGGGCTTGCCATTCACCAGCAACTCACCGTCGCTGTTGATTCTCAGATGACGGAAACCTACCTTCTGCCTGGCCTGTTCATGGATATTGCCAAGGGAGTCGCGGAGCTGGAGGGTGAGGGTATATAGATACGGTGTCTCAGCCGTCCACTCCTTGGGTGACTTCACGGTCATCGCGATGCGGTCGAACTTGCGAGGCCCTCGCTGGGGATACCAGAGATTCATACGTGCAGCCTTGTGATCCAAATCCAGAACTTCCTCAACGGAGGTGCTGTCTCTGGCAATCATCTGGCCTTCGTGATCAGTCAGGATGGCAACAAGGGAACAGCCCTTGCCGGTTTCATGGCCATAGACGGAGAACTGGGGATTAAGCTGGAGAATATAGTCGGAATGCTCGGAGTAATCAGAGCAGCCTGCAGGGATGGTGCGGATGGCAAAGTCGCGCAGACGGATATCGGGGGTGTGATAGAGCGTGACATCGCGATGGATGCCGCCAAAACGCCAGAAGTCCTGGTCTTCGAGATAAGAACCGTCGGAGTATTTATAGACCTCGATGGCGATATCGTTCTTGCCTGGCAGAATATACTCTGTGACATTGAATTCTGAAGACTCCATCGACCCTTGGGAATAACCCACTTGTCGGCCGTTGAGCCAGACATAGAAGGCCGACATCACCCCCTCGAAGCGAAGGAACGTCTGACCCTTCTTCCAATCGTCAGGCAGCGTAAACGTGCGTTTGTATTGTCCTGTGGGATTACGCTCCTCATAGGCGGTGTAGGTCTTCTTCGGCTCTTTTGTGACGTATGGGGGATCGATCTTGAAGGTATAACCGGCAGAGGCATAGATGGGGGTGCCGTAGCCGTTCACTTCCCAGTTGGCAGGTACCGTCAGATTATCCCATGAGGAGCAGTCATAACCGGTGCGCCAGAAATCCTTGATACGCTCATCAGGTGTCTTTGTCCAACGGAACTTCCAGATGCCGTTAAGTGACATCTGACGGTCGCCTTTCTGTTGGGCATAAGGAATGAAACAGGCTCTCGCCGGCTCACGGTTAATCTGGAGCACATGATTGTTCTCCCAATCTCTGTCTTGTGCAGAAATAGTCAGAGCGGTCGCCAATAGGCATGTCAGGGCTATGATGGATTTCTTCATTGTATCTCTAAGTCTTTGAATTCTATGTCTTGTGCTTCAATCTTCAGCGTGTATGTACCGGCATTGATCTGTGTGCCGGTTGTCGTAGAGAGCATCTTGAACTTATTCGGCGTCGTGGGGAAAGATATCTCCTTGTCGACGAGAACGATGTGTTTCGAATCGGTGATGGTGATACGGGCTTTCACGGGAGTACCTGTGGTGTTCTTATAACGGAAACGGAGGGCGTACTCCTGACCCAGGCCGGGTTTGATGATGAAAGTGGTGATGGGTAATGGGTGACGGGTGATGGCTGCTGGCTGATAGATGGTGGCAGGACGGGATTCGATATCCTGTGGAAGCTCAGAGGCAGGGAGTTTGGCGATGGTGTCGGTATCGAAGCTGCGCCAGAGGCTGACAGGGGACAGGTACCTGTCAGCAGACACTGAGACGGATTCGAAGCTGACAGGTACCTGTCCCCTGTCAGCAGAGGCGATGGCGATGGCGGCAATGATAGCCTGGCCGGCCTTAACCTCTGGGAAGGAAATGCGCAGACGGCCGTTTTCCGCTCTGGCAGTGACGATGCGCTTCAGGGCTCCGCAATAACCTGCCTCTGCCCAAGGATCAAGGTCATCGATGATGGTCTCGCCATTTACAGCGACATCAAAGATACGAAGTCCTTCGTAGTCGTCGGAACTTCTTCCATTTTTCCCATGCCAGGGTTCAGCGAAATAGAGTTCGATGCGATATTCACCATCAGACACGGGGAAATCATACCATAGACGATGGCGTCCGAAACGGAAGAACTGGAAGAGCTTGTCGCTCTTAGTGCCTCTGATGTCATCACTGATATGGCGTTGTGAGGCCTGGTAAGGATGCAGACTGAAGTCCTGCCCCCAGGAATGACTATAAAGGGTATCGTCGGCGAGCCACTGTTGTTCGAATTCATCGGTATAGGCATCGCCACCGCAGTTGATACGGTATAGATAATGATAACCTTCAACTCCCTTCACGAGATTGATATTACGGTCGGCGGCGGTGGGGATTGTTGCTGTGGCACAGCAACATACGGGACTGTAGTGCTGGCGATACATGTAATAGGCAGGTGTGGGCTCTTCCCAGATGGTGGTGAGACCCTTGTAATTGATGGGACCAATCTTATCGATACGCCGCAAGGCACCATCGGGCTGTGTCCGCCCAGGATTGTCATGCGAGGTGAAGAGCCATTGGAAATGTCCGCAAACGCCTTGACCCGTTGTGTCTGCGAAAGCCTTTTCTGCCAGATGGGCCTTCAGGTCCAATAGCTTGATAAATGAATCTTCACTGTATTTCGCATCACCATGCAGGTCAATAGTCCGCCAGGCACCATATTCGCCATTCAACAATTGGTCATCGCGTTGTAATTCTTCGTCATAGTTCTCAGCATCTCCACCATAAGTGCCACTCCAGTTCTGGATGACGTTCCAGTCAGTACCCTCGCCACCGTTACAGGTCGTTATCAGACGCATCGTTGAGGCGGTGGGGTCTAGGCTGCGGATGATGTCGGAACACTCCTCTGCGAAATCCTTAGGCAGCACACTCTCGTTCTGCAGTCCCCAGAGAATGACAGAAGGTGAGTTGCGACGTTCTTTGATCCAACGAACCAAGAGCCTTTTGAAGTTTTCACGGAATTGTGGGGTGTCATACCAGATATGGGCCGAAAACTGGCTCCAGAAGAGCAGTCCCTGTTCGTCAAGCAGTTGTTGATAGTAGAGATTGTGCGGCTGATGGGCCTCGCGGAAGGCATTGAAGCCGGCGTTTCTGATTTGTTTGATACGAGAGGCAATCTGCTCGTGGGTGAAGGCGTGACTATTGCCTAGGATATGCTCATATTCGCAGGTACCGTTGATGAAGACAGGTTGGCCATTCAGCCAGAAACGGTTATCCGACGTGTCTGTCGCTGTGGCACGGCGACAAACTGAACGGGGCCATGAGAGACTGCGGATGCCAAACGGTGTGGTGATATCATCGGTGGTTTTCCCTTCGCGTTTGAGCATCGTGGAGAGATGATATAGATATGGGTCGCTGATGTTCCAACGATGGGCATCTGCAATAGGGGCAGATTGGCAGATGACCTTGGTCTCTCCAGGGGCGAGGGTTATATTCTCTGCCAGCCGGAATACTTGTTTCCCGCTGGCGAGGGTGAACTTATTCACAAGTTCGATGGTTTGGCTGGTGGTCGTATAATTCTTGATTTCGGTTTCGATGAAGACACTGTCGCAGGCGTGGTTGTTCCAGATATGCACGCCAAAGGGCTCTATCCTTATCTCGTCTGTCTCGATCAAAGTCACAGGACGGAAGATGCCGAAAGGCTGGCTCCCCTCTGAGAAGCCATATTCCGAAGAACAGCCGCCGCAGACCCAGGGACATTCTGTCTGCATGGCCGGATGGTCGACGAGGACTTGCAGATTGTTCTTTCCGCTGCAGAGGGCATCGGTGATGTCGAGTGTCCAGACGGTCCGGCCTATGAGTTCACGAGGATATTGATGGCCGTTGAGTGTTACGGTGGCGTAAGTTCCGACACCCTCAAACTGGAGGAAATAACGCTTGCCGTCGCGTTTGCCTGTCTCGAATGTTTTCTGATATAAAGCTGAGCCGTGCAAGTTGCCATGACGGAGTTGACGATAGCCGTAGTAATCGTCGAAATTGTGCGGGAGGGTTATGTTTGTGTTGATGCTATCTCCAATAACAGATCCCGTCCAACCTTCGTTGAGGCTGGTGAGACGACGCTTGCCTTTCGGGTCTGGGGCAGGGAAGTGGATGCTACTGCGCCCCATCGGCGTACTGGTGGCGAGAGCGATACCACGCTGACCATCGTTGTTGACAGCACAATAGAAATGATATACCACACCATCATGCTTCACCACATAACTTTTATGAGCGAACATCTCGTCGTATTTCTTCGTGGGCCAAATCAGGTCCTCACCTTCCCAGCGCTGCCAGTGAATCAGGTCACGACTGACGGCAAAGGTATTGTAGGCATTGTATTTCCGTGAGGGGTCATAGGCCATGAAATAGAACATCACATACAGATCTCCCATCTTGGTAATCTGAGCATCGCCTGTAATGATACCACCCACTTCGTTGGCGAAGACAGGATTGCCGTCGTAGCGTTTCCATTTCTTCAAGTCGCAGGAAAGTGCAATGCCGATGCGTTCAGCCTTCAGATTATTGGCTGGGTTGATGCCACCTGCATTATAGAACATCACAAAGCGTTTGCCCAGTGTCTTCTGAGGATCATCGTAGATGGTACTCTTGTATTGCACGAGCTTTTCCCACCATTGGGCGCTCTTGTCGGTGATGGAGAGCAGGGGCTTGTCTGCCGATTGCCATTCGTGGGCTTTTGTGATGTCGCTTTGCGTCCAGGCCATACCGATGTTCAGGGGTTCTTTCACGGCTTCATAGCCTGTGCCATGTCCTCCGATATAGGTCATCCAGTACCGGCCCTTATAAGTGCCGATGTGATAGTCGCCATTCCAGGTCCAGTCGATGAGTGCAGGGAATCCTCCACGCTGGTTCATATCCCAACCGTCGTCTTTATAACTCAGCAGTCGACCTAAGGTCTTCCAGGTCAGAAGATCCTCACTTTCTGCAATCCAGGTTTCATAGCCTCTGCCGTCGGTGCCGTCCTTGCCATTATAGACCACATAGGTCATATACCATTTGCCGCTCTCTTGAAACACCGTCGGACAATCGATCTTATGATAATTATCCGCAGGCGCTACCACCATCCCGTATTTGTAGGGTGTCTTCACCTCTTCATAGATGCGATTCATTTCATCTGCCGAGATGTTTTGTGCAGCAGCGGTCAGCGTAATGAGGTTCAGCAGGGCAAACAGTATTTTCGTTTTCATCGTAGTCAGAGTTTTATTTCATAAACAGCCAGTCAACTTCATCGCCAGCTCCTTGCAGACCTACATCACGAGGTCTGATGGCATCAGAGGTGAATCCTGCCACCATAATGATACCCTTGGGGAGATTGATGGTGTGATGCCCAGCATCGAAGAAGTACGCATGGATATGTACTGGAGGCATCTGGAACATACTTACGGCATTGGTAAAGATAGGCTCTGCCTGACCGTATTCATTACCAGTGGCATCGACTTCGAGTGTAGGTGCTTTGGCCCATTTGGGATCATCATCCTGAAAGAAACCAACGAGAAGCTTCACGGGGTCGTTACAAGTGAACTCGACCGTAGTGCCAACGATGCGTGTGGTGTCGCGATTCAGCACTAAAGCCTGAAGGCCGACAAGCTCTGGAGCGAGACTGTCAACACGCGTATCCTCACGTCCCTCAAAGAGAACGGCACCCTTCTGGAGGATGATAGTTCCTGCATGTCGCTGTAGCACAGCGACATGCTCAACGCCCTTCGCTGGTGTCAGCGCTTTGGGTGTACTGCCTACAGAACTCTTGCTTGGCGCCTTTAGCTTCTCGATATTCGCCTTTAAGGCATCGAGTTCATCTTGATAGACTGGCAACAACTCGCTCCAGGTCTTCATTTTACCATTGTCACCACCTACTGGAATCCGGCGTTGGGAAGTCTGCATGGAATTAGCGTAGAGATAGGTCTGGTCTGTAAGACGGCAGAGTTTCTTCCAATAGTCAAGGCTCTGTTCAAGCCATACTTCGGCACCTCTGAGATGATTGATGTCCTTATCCCATTTGTAGACCAGTGCCTGACTGGCGGCCATCACTTTGCTGTGGAACGACACGGCAAAGAGCCGGTAGCACTCAAAATCGTTCTTTACCCGCAGGAACTCATCCAGATGTCGTTTCGGCATGCAGTTGCCCATACTCCTAATGGCATTTGCGGCAGCTTCGGCATGGGCGGTGCACTGGTCGACGATGTCAAACGGCAATTCGCCTTTGTGAGCCTCTCCTTTGTATTGCCTCTCCACGAAGTCGATGAGCTTCTCACCCTCAGGACCGCAACTCTCATAGAATCCCGGATAGATATTGAACTTATACGGATTTACCAACTGTGCCATTTTCATGCCTAGCAGCAGCGTCTGGCGATTGCCTTCAGTGATACCGAAACGACGCAGCAGCTTTGGCGCAATCTCTCCAACCTCATCGTAGGCATTCAGCAAATGACCTGCTGCAATGGTGTCGATGCCATAGTAGTCTGCCAATTGCAGTTTCCAGAAAGTTTTGTCTTCACCTCTATCGCAGTTCCAGGCATAGCGTCCCCAAACCTTGTACCACATCCAGTCGCGATCGATCTGAAGCAGTCTTTTGCCATCAGGCAGTTTGTCGGCTGTATATGGCCAATCCCAATACGATGCCTGCGGATAGATATGAATCCCTTTCGAATGATGGACGCGATGCATAGCTTGAACAGTCTTCTGGGTAAAGGTCGGCGACGACCAACGCCAGGGTTCGAGGTTGGCAAGGATATGCACATTGTCGATATGGATGGGGGCAGCAGCTGCCAACTGCCGGTGCGTTTCTCCCCAAGGTCCACCAGGTTCATAGGTGGTCAGACTCTCACCCGTATACTTGCTCATCGTGTAGATGTTCGGATAGAGTGGTAACGAGGTTTTCAGCACAGCCGGGCCGTCGGTATCATGCGAACGCAGAATGATGGGTGGCGTGTCTGTACGTCCTGAGGCTGCCAGTCCGTCCTTGATGCCAGGTATGATGGTTTCCGTCATCCATTTGATATCCGTCTCGATGCCCGACATCGCCTCACCCAGACAAACCAGGAATCCCACCTTCGGATATTTCTCAATAAAAGCGGCTATTGATTTACGGGTATAGTCGGCTATTAACGGTGTGATGGAGCGGTTCCGGTCTTGTGTCTTCAGGCCATAATGATCTGCAAAGGGTTTACTTAGGATGATGTTATAGAACATCTGAATCACACGGATGCCCCTGCGGTCTGCCTCGTCGACGAGGAATCCGAACATCTCCTGATTCTTCTGCATCGTCTTGTCATCCACCTCTGGCGCAAATGGATAATCCTTTAGTTTTACCAGCGAGGCAAAGGGATGCCCATTCCAAAGATAAACGGTATTCATGTTGTTTTCTGCCAAAAGATCGAGATAGCGCAACCACAGGGCTTTATCATAAAACCAGGGGAAATTCTCTGGGGTGTAGGGATATTCATAGACGCGATGCCCAGGCAGATAGACGGTCTTCTGCAACCCCACACAGGCTCCACGCAGTTTCATCTGGGGTACCTCTGTGATGGTCGTCAGAGTCGACAGTGACGGGTCCTGTTGATACAGTTCCAACAGATGGTTGGCACCATAGATTGCTCCACTGCCATCATGGCCCGTGATGCTAATCTTCTTGCCTTTCCGCATCAGTGTGAATCCCTCCGCCATTCCAGTGTTGCTCACGCTGAGGCTGATAGTAAAGTTTCCCTTGATGACGTTTAATCTGCTGGCAGCATATTCCGTCTGAGGCGTCTTGGTCTTGGTGACAATCTTTATTTTTCCTGTTGTTGGCAGAACAAGAAACAGACACGAAGCTATGATGATATTTCGGATAGACATATTATAGAGTGATGTTGATTTCCTGTTTAGGTGGGATGTCGATCTGGCGGTCTCCTATAACGAGCGTACCTTTACCCCCATCGCTAAACACAGAGATCTCCTGTTGATTCATCTTAATGGTTATCTTACCGAATGGGGTAGGCACTTCGCCCTCCATCCATTCCAGACCACCGAGAACGGGTCGGATCTCGTAAGACTCATAACCGGCCTTTGTGGGCTTCACGCCGAAGAAATATTTACCGATGATATAGATAGGTGAGGCTCCCCAGGCATGACAGAGCGATTTTCCGTAGGGCCGACCATACATTGCCAGATGTTGGATACCTTTTTCCTCAGGGTTGTATTTCTCCCAAAATGAGGTGGCACCTTCGCGAAGCATACCGCCCCAGTAGGCTTTCATCTCCTTCAACACTTTCTCTTGCAGTCCCATTGTGCAGAGTGCCTCCAGTTCGTAGAAATGCATATAGGGTGTAGTGATAGGATCAACGCTGGGGTTCAGCATCACATGTTCCATGATACTTTTTTTCTCGGTGGGCGTCACGTCATCACAAATAATGGCGAACATATTGGGGAATTTCGTAATCTGGGGATTCATCGTGCCGTCTTCGATGGCGTGGAGGAAGGCATGGCACTCTTCACTCCAAAAGAGGTCCTTCACTTTCTTCAGAGTTCGTTCGGCTTCCATTTGGTAATAACCGTCGTCATCATCGTCGCAGAGACGGGAGCAGACGGCCATCGCACGCAGTGCCTCTACAAACAATATCTGTTCGAAGCAGAGTTCCCCTCGTTTGTGCATGGGGAAGTCCACCCAGTCCACAAAGATCCAGTCGTCAGGCAGTCCTTCCATCAAACCGTTTGTGTTGGTACGCACGATACAGTAGTCCATTAGCGTCACCATCCTTGGATAGATTTCACGGATAAAGGTTGTATCGCCTGTGTATTGATAATAATCGAGGATAGACTTAAACCAATAGAAGGTATAGTCCATGATAGTGTTCACATGGGCCGTCACAGGGTCTTTGCCTCGCAGTTGCCGGATGGTGCGCTTCACACACTCCGTATCGAAGCGGAGGTAATAGTTCATCAGATAGCTCTGTATGGCATCGCCACTCCACGTCCAGCGGTCACGCTTGATACCGTCCATAAAGAACTCCCTTGTCGTCAGGTCCATCGTATAAGCTGCAACCTCCCAGATGCGATTCAACTCCTCGTCTGAGCAACGGAAAGAACCAGAGTGCTGCAGATCATGAGGGGCATATTCGTAATCCATGAGCACCTCGTCATAGCTGCTGCCTTCCTCTTTCTCGATATAGACATAGCGGAAGGCCTTGCTGCCCAGCGACTCTCCTTCATGGAGCACGTCGAGGGTCTCGCAGTGTTCTTGGTCTAATGCTTCTTCCTCACTCTCGCCATAATAGATACGGACGGTGCCTTTGAGCCCCTTCACTTTCAGATAACCGAAGGTCTCCCTGCCGAAGTCGTAAAGCATCCCGCCTGTTGTGCTTGTCGTCGTGGCACGACGACATACTGGATGCTGCTCCTTACGCTCCAGCTGATAGGTAGACGGCGGATTGTCGATGCTATCGAAATTCCATGAAGCTGCCGGCACATAAATTCCAGAGCCATGGGCCACGCCATTTTCATCAATCCAGATTTTATCTTCATAGGTAACAAGCCAAGAATTATCAGTCTTGATCGTCTTGCCATCGATAAAGATGGCAGGGGGCGTAGTTTGGTTCCATACCTTAAGGTCGAGTTGATGGCGACCTTTGGGCACCTCGAAAGTCTTGGGCATGCCGAATTGCAGCTTGCCGTCAAGCGCGAGATTAAATTGCCCTTCGCAGGCAATGGTGATGGTCTCAGCCTCCGTCAGTTCAAATCTCTTTGAAAACGCCACCGTCACCCAATGGGAGTCCTGTTTCCAGAATGGCGGAAACATCGCCCCACGCTCCGTGCGACGGTTGTTGAAGATATTACCCAGCCAGATTTCGAAATCGCCAGGATACCATATCCATGTTGCCTTATTTCTTTTGTCTTCCTGCATTTCTTTTGATTTGTTCGTTGACTTGTGGTCCGTTATTCTCCCAGACATTCCCGGGCCCATTGGCATTCTGGAGGAACTTTTCTGAGGGAGTCCAGTTGTCACGCACGGTGATGTTCGACGAACCCTCGTCGGTATATAGATAGAACCAGTGGTCTGGATCATGCACATAGCCGGGTTTGGCAATGTCGCGCACCACATTCTCACTGATCACGGTGCCTGGTTGGTTGCCGAGGGTATAGATGCCAGCACAGTCATACATGTGCTGGGCGTAGTTATAGATCAGGTTCGCATGAACCTTATTGTCCTTCATACAGATCGAATCACGATTCCAGCCCCACCCCAACGAGATGCCCGTATAGGATACATCGTGAATGGTGTTGTGCTCGATGTTGATGCCGCTGACATAGCCTGCTGCGATGGCTACACACCCCCAATCATCGTTGGCGATGTCATAGAACTCCGACTGTTCAATAGTCAGGCCACTGCACACTTCTCTGGAATCTGCTGGCTGATAGGGCAAGTGGGTCTCAAGACCCTCTGGCGAAAAGCTTCCAACCACGAGGCCGTTCATAGCGATGTCATTAAATCTGCAGTCGCTCACCTTTCCGCCTTTGCAGCCGACGACATAGTCGAGTCCTGAGCCTCCAAGGTGTTCAAAACGGCAATCCTCAAAATCGACATTCTCGGCATAACGCAGTTCTACCGCCGCATCGGCACGGCCCAGCCACCCTTGGTTGTCGAGCTTGTGATTGTTCGGGCGATCTATCTGTGGGCGTAGTTTATAGGCTTCTGTCAGATACATACCTGCCTGTAGGGGCACATGTCCTTTCTCCGAGGGTCGCATCCATGTAGTATGACTGAACGTGACGCCCTTGATGGTGATATCACGCACGGGATAATCCGCTGTGCCGACCACCTCGACAAGGGTCTCAAGAACGGGATAAGTAGCAAGCAGGACTTTCACTGTGCCCTCATGTTCACGCGGATAATAATAAAGCTTGTGTTCCCGGATGTCGTGATACCATTCTCCAGGGTTGTCAAGCAATGGCTTGGCATTGGTGAGATAGAAGGGTGAGGGATGGCCCGTATTTGGTGTCATGGGTGAGGGCCACGGATGCTCAAACTGTATCTTTGCCTCCGGATCGTGGAAACGCACGGCCACAGAGTCGCCTTGGGGCGTAAGCGACTTGATGCGCAGATTCGATGTACACCACATCTCGTGCAGCACCATCTCGATGTACTCGCAGCCTTCCTTGACTTTGTTTTCCTGAAGCAGGGAAGCTACTGCGGCCTTGGGAATCCACAATACCTGATTTCTCTTGTCGTATGTCAGGATGCGATGCATCTGTTCAAAGTCGACGACATCACGGGCACGGACGGCTTTCTCTCGGTTTCTCCACATCTGACGGAAGTCAACAGGTCGTCCGTTGAAGTCGGGTATGTCGGCCACATAAAGACTCTGGTCTTGTTCTTTCCAGATGTTGATCTCCTGACCTCCGCTGATGATGGCATCGTGTCCAATGATGGTCAG
>JAEETD010000072.1 GCA_016290175.1 Prevotella sp.
CTCGTGCTTCTCCACCTTCACTTCGCCGCCGAGGTCGAGGATGCGGTCGATGAACTTCTCCACCCATTCCATCTCCTCCGTGTAGTGGCCGATGTACTTCTCGCCCAGCTTCGTGAAGCCCTGAGCCTTGAAAATCTGTCCCTGTACCTTGTGTACGAATGCGCCCTCAGAGAGGCCTGTTACGAAGAACTGCAATGCTTCGATTGATTTCTGCTTGTCCATAATTTGATTTGTTTTTTAAGTGAATACTAATGTTATTTGTTATCTGGGTGCAAAGTTACGACGTTTTTTTTATTAAATTACAAGCTAAAACGAAACAAAAACCGACTAAAACGAAACAGTTTCAGAAATAATTCGTATATTTGCACCCGATATGTACAGTTTGAAGGAATTTTGGCAATTAAGAAACCTGCCCGTACCAGAGGGTGAGTGGGATGGGAATGTCATCTGCATAGAGACCAACGTGGAGTGGACCTTCGGCACTAACGAGACGCACGGTTTCCTGTCGTGTTACACCTTTACGATTGTCACGCGCGGCTGGGTTACCATATTATATAATAATCGCGAACTGACGCTGCATGTGGGTGACCTCTATACCTATTCGCCCGGTTTTGAGGTTATTGTCCTTTCGTCCTCCAAAGACTACAGCGGCATCTGCCTGCTGGGCGATGAGCACTTCACGCTCAGTCTGCCCACGGTGCGCGATGCCATCCGCACGGCTTATTTCACGGTGGTAGAACTCACCTCGCCTGTGCTGCCGCTGAAAACCGACGATTTTCGCCGCCTGCGCGAACTGATGCAGATGATGATTCACTATCAGCAGATGGGACTCCCGTTGGCCAACGACAGCCTGCGCATGCTCTATAACCTCTTCCTCACCGACCTCTCCACTGTCCAGCAGCACAGCATCCGCGAGCACCGCTTCCCCAAGCGCGTCGAAGAGATCTTCCTCGGATTCCTCGGCCTGCTGCCGCAGCATTTCGCGGAGCACCACGACATCGGCTTCTATGCTTCCGAACTCTGCATCACCACCACCTACCTCTCGCGCGTCGTCCGTCAGGTGTCAGGTGGCCGCACCGTCGTCGATTACATCAACCAGATGCTACTGATGGAGGCCACCTTCCTCTTGCGCCAGACCTCGCTGAGCATCACCCAGATCTCCGACCAGCTCCATTTTGCCGAAGTCACCACCTTCGCCCGTTTCTTTAACAGGATGAAGGGAATGAATCCCAGGGAGTTCAGGAAGGGTAAATAATCATTTTTTAGAATAACATATCAAGTAAGATGTGAGAATTATTATAATTTCAGTATATGGCAAAGGTATTATTGATTAACGGTAGCCCCAGAGAGAACGGCAATACGTTCACAGCTCTGAGCGAGGTAGCAAAGACTCTAAATCAAGAGGGTGTTGAGACAGAGATCATCAGCATCGGGAAACAGGCCGTGCAAGGTTGTATCGCTTGTGGCATGTGTGGACGGAACGGGGCACGGTGTACGTTCCGCGATGACCTATATTATAAGGTATGGAGAGCCGTGAAGGATGGCATTGACGGACTGGTGATCGGCTCGCCTGTATATTATGGTGGTCCGAATGGTTCGCTCTGTGCCTTACTCGACCGTGTGTTCTACTCTATGGGAAATGAATTGAAGTTCAAACCTGGTGCCAGTGTGGTGGTATGCCGTAGGGGTGGGGCATCGGCTGCCTTTGATCGCCTGAACAAGTACTTCATGATTCTGAACATGCCCGTTGTCAGTTCGCAATACTGGAACATGGTATATGGCCAGACACCAGGACAGGCATCACAGGATGAAGAAGGAATGCAGACGATGCGAACACTTGGCCGCAACATGGCTTGGATGATTCGCAGGTTGAATGTCAGCGAGGATGGACATCCTGAGCAGGAGAGTCCTTTGAGAACCAATTTCATCAGATAAAATTATCATTTAATATTCGTAGAGTTTAATGTGGAGGATTTTCCACTCGCCGACACCGATGCGGGCATGGCGACCTTGATGAGTCTGGTCGCCATTATGACGACGGAGGTATTGCATAGTGCCAGCAGAGTCGATTTCGACTTCATCAACGGAAAGAAGACCAAGACGTTTGCCATTGAAATGTTTGTTAGTCTTTTGGCTTGTAATTCCGCCTGCTTCGGCAAAACCATCCTCACCTAATTTCTTCTGCTGCTCCTGCTTCTTCTCCGTAGGCGTTTTGAAGTCGATGACCACACCGCTGCCCGCCAAGAGATAGTCGAATTTGCCAAGGCGGATAAGCATAGCACCGCCCTCGGGCCATGTGGTGCCGTCTGTGGCACGGGAATCCCAAGGAAGAGTGAAGTAATGGCGACAGGTCATTATCATGCCGTTGTCATCAATGATGCGCTCACTATCCTTTTGGTCGAAGAGAATACCCCAAGACTTTAGTGTAGAGTTTAAAGTGTTGAGTTTTGAGTTTCTTGCCGTGCAAGCGTCCAAAGGCCGAGCGGCTGCCGCCAACTGACGCAATAGTCCATACGCTTTCGTGATGGATTCCGTCTCTTTTGGACTGGCTTGGTCGATGGCGAAGGGTGAGAAACCCAAAGCCTGATGCTCGCCGAAGGCATAGAGAGCACGCACGCCACTATTCTCGCAGCAACGGCTCTCAGGGATAAAAAGACGGTTCTTCAACTTGCCGCCATCCTGCGGACGCAAAGGCATCGCATACTGAGCACACCACGACTTGAAGCCAGTGTCGTAGATGTCGGGAGCGAGTATATCGATGCTTGGTGCACCCTCGTGCCAGAAGTCAATGAGATGCGCCAACGGTCCTGCTGACGGGTATTCGCCAGGACGGCGCCCACGACTGTTCATGGCAGCATTCACATAGAGCGGCATATCATGGATCTCACGGGCTGCCTTAGCCAGATGCTCCACATAGCGGGCATAGCTTAATGCCATAAACTTCTCATCGGCATATTCGTCCGTGCCGTAACGCTCTGCCCAACGTTCCTTTTTATATGCCTTTTCAGCCAACATCGAATGGTCGCGTGCCGACTCCAGCATACCAATCTCGTTTTCTATCTGCATCATGATGACCACCTCACGCTGCGGGTCTTTCTCACGGATATGTCGCATCAGTGCCGAGAATGCTTTCAGGTCGGCCTGCAGCACATTGTCGCTGAAACACGAGGCTATCTCCATCTGTTTCCCTTCGGCTGTCATCGCCCGTGGGAACCGCTTCGTGTCCTGCTTGAACCATGCTGGCGCATAGCACGACATCGAATTCTTCCACACACCAAACCAAAGGAACACAACGTGCAACTGCTCCCGTCGCGCTACATCGATGGTACGGTCGATGAGTGTGAAGTCGAACTTCCCTTCCACAGGCTCTATCAGCTCCCAATAGGCGGGAACAAGCACCGTGTTCAGTCCCAACGCCCGCATCCGTGGCATCACCTCGTCGATATCCTCCACCGATGTCGCCGCTGAGTTACTCAATTCACCACCGAGGATGGGGAAACCAGGGAAGTCACCAAACGACTCTCTCTCGTCGTAGGTCATCATCTCAACAGAAGTGGCCGTCATTCTGCAGCAGAAAGACAGGGCAAACAATATGTAAATCAAAGTTCTTTTTTTCATTCTAGTTTGTTTCTCGCTTTGTCATTTGAATTTCACGATAGTCAGAGAGCAGATTCCAAATACCATCTTCTGATAATACTCCGCGTTTGAGGTCAGGGGGAAGAATCCCTGCTTCATCAGCAGCAAAGTCCAGTTTCCACAACTCACTGCCATAGTATTTATTGAGTTCGGCAACATCCTCTTTGATAGCCTTCAATGAAACAGCAGACCCATCCTTGATGGCAGCTAAAGCGAATAATACTTTTTTCATTTCTCCTAAATAATGTTCTTTTCTGTGAAAAGCGTATATTTTCGATCGGCAAAATTAGTTATTTTAGGCGGAATATGGAGAATGATGCATATATTTAACTTTTGATTACTACTTTTCTCTCTTTTTCACATCATATTTCAAAAAGAATGTGTATATTTGCAACGAAAAGGATTTGGTAATAAATATGTACAGCATTCTAATAGCGGAATTTACAGGATGGATATAACAAAGGCATTTGAGGTTGCGTTCAACCGTAAGAAAGAGAAGAACTGGGAGAAAATCTACGTCGTGGTGGATATTCACGACACCATTCTGCGGGCCTGCTATGAGAATGAGGAGACCTACGACTACTATCCTTATGCCCGTGAGGCCTTGCAGCTGATGACTAACCGTGATGATATCTGCATGATTCTTTGGAGCGGATGCTATGATGAGCAGATGGCTATGTACAGGAGCCGTTTTGCTGAAGATGGTATCCGGTTCGACTATGCCAACGAGAATCCCGAAGTGGGAAAGACGAGTTTCCAGAACTTCGAGGTGAAACTCTACTTCAATGTGGGGATTGATGACAAATTCGGTTTCGAGGCAGAGACAGACTGGGTGAAGATGATTGAAGTATTAGGCAGATTTTGAATTACTTTAAAAAAACATAGATATGAAGAAGATCTTGACCCTTTTATTGGCTGCCCTCGGCTTGAACACAGCATGTAGCCAGAATTTTGACAATTGTGAAGTGAAGGAGTTTGCTGAACTGATTGCAGATTCCAACGTGGTAATACTCGACGTGCGTAAAGCCGATGAGTTTGCCGAAGGGCATATTAAGGGAGCTATCCTTATTGACCAGTTCCAAAGTGACTTTGTGGAGCAGGCCAAAGCCAAACTCCCCAAAGATAAGACGATTGTCGTCTATTGCCGCAGTGGTCGCCGCTCAGCCAATGCAGCTGAAAAGTTGGCAGATGTCGGCTATAAGTGTGTGAACCTCAAAGGCGGCATCCTAGCATGGAAAGAGGCAAATATGCCTGTGATTAAAGAAGAATAGACTATGGATCGCTCAGTCGGCCTTGGCTTTCCTTGCAAACTCAAATAGTGACAGAGGCAGGTGGCAATAGCCGTCAGGATTCTTGTCGAGATAGTCCTGGTGATAATCTTCTGCCGTGTAGAAGTTCTGCAGTGGCAACTTCTCTACGGCCAAAGGTCGCTCATAGTTCTTCTGCTCTTCGGCAAAGACTTTCTCGATGACAGGCAGATCCGCAGGGTCTGTATAGTAGACTCCAGTGCGATAGCGAGTTCCCTCGTCGTGTCCCTGCTTGTTAATACTGGTCGGGTCGATGGCCTTGAAGAACATCCGTAACAGGAATTCGAGGCTTACCACATCGGGATAGAACCGTACAAAGACAGTCTCTGCGTAGCCCGTCTGGTCGGTATATACCTCCTTGTACGTCGGGTTCTCCGTATGTCCGTTAGCGAATCCAACTTCCGTAATGGCCACGCCCTCAATCTGCTTGAAGTAATGCTCCGTTCCCCAGAAGCACCCTCCGGCAAGGTAGATGTCCTTCGTAGGCTTCGTTTCCAGAATCCCGTCCACTACATGCTCTATGAAAGGCCCCGCCTTGGCTTCCTCAGCTAATCCGTTCATTAAGTTATCATCTATTATCTTCATAATCTCACTCTTTTATTGGTTTTATCGTCAGATGACGCTCGTAGCGGGTGGGCTTGACCTGATAACCTGGCAGGACGTAGCAGGCCGTGCAGCCTACGCCTGTAGTGTTGTAGTCGAGGTTCAGGGTGATGCCGTCCTGCTGCTGTAGCTGGTAGGTATATACCGCCTTCGTCAGGTTGTCGGTGCTATAGTGGTGGGCGTTGAAGTTGAACGGCTCGTCCATCGCAAAGCGCAGTCCCTGGCCGGAGCCGTTGCTCATGTCGAGCCAGCGATTGTCGCAGCGCAGACCACAGTCCTGCGGTATCAGATAGGGTTCAAACATCTCATCTACGGTTTTCTCGTAGATGCCAATGGCGTAGCCTGTCTTGCGGTCGGGATAGTTCTCCTCCGGGCCGCGACCATACCACTTCACCTGCTGCATCTCGTCGCAGAGCGTCATGGTCAGTCCGATGCGTGGCAGAAGGGCGGGCATCTGTCCCTCGGGCTCCAGAATATGATGGAGGGCGATGGTGCCGTCGCCGTTAATGCGGTACTCATATACCTCGGAGAAGCCTGAATAGCGCAAACCGGTGATGTAGGCATCGAGCGTCGTATTGACGGGGGCGCCGAACTGCGAGAAACAGCGCACATTGACATATACCTGTCCGTCGGCTTCGAAGGCCTGGCAAGAGATGGGGATGCGGGTGATGGCGTTCAGGTTGTTGCTATAGAACTCGTTGGCTATCTGCGAACCGTTCCAAGCCTTGCGGTTGTTGTAGGCGATGTTCCACTGATCCCAGCCGTCGACCTCAAGCGCCAGAGGGGCGCGCCACACGTTCATCTGGAGCGGCGACTTGAGCAGTTCCTTGCCAGCTTGTTTGATGCTGAAGAGCTGTCCGTTTGGGGTGAATGAGTAAGAGAATCCGTCGCCGCTGACCATGATGGCATCATTTGTCTTGTTCAGCACAGCTTTTCCGATAGTCTTGTCAGAAGATACAGCCAACTGGCGCCAGGGGAGTTCCAACTGGTCCCAGGCCATGACGTGACCTTTCTTCGCCCAGATTTCATCAGCCTTCAGAATGCTGGTTATCATGAGGCGGTATTCGCAGCCGGGTTTGATGGTGGGACGGCTGAAGTGTATGGTGATGACCTTCTTGGCCAATGGCTCCACATCAGGACTGAGCGTTCCCTGCTGGAGACAGACACCGTCCTCGTAAAGCTCCCATTTCATGTCGTAATACGAGGTGTTGAGGAAATGGTTCCTGTTCCAGATTTCTATCGTACCGTTATCCGCACTCAGCAACGTGCAAGATATGGGCTGGGCTGATTTCTTCATCTGATAGATTTCTGGCTGGACAGTTCTGTCGGGCCATATCGTGCCGTAGGTGCGGGCGCCTATGCCGTAACTGAAATAGTTGCCCTCCTGCTGCTCCGTCTCGAAGTCGAGGTTCAGCAGTTGGCCTGATGTGTCGGCAATGATGACATTGTCCATCAGTGCATCGCAGATATAGACGCGGGTATCCTGTCCGTGGGTCTGTTCATTGCGGCCTATGTTCACGGGGAATGGCGCGTTGATGATGTTGCCCTGTGCTTCCATCTGGGCTACTTGCGCTTTGTCGATGCTTACCGTCATTTGCTTGCCGTCGTAGCAGGCCTCCACATGATGCCACTTGTTCTCCCAGTCGTTGGGTAGCGGGGCTGTGAGTTCGTACTTGTGGTTCGTTGCCGCAGGCCTTCTGCCGAAGGGACGGCCATCGTTCTGTGCCCCCGGAGCCTTGTCGGTATTGATATAGAACACCAGCTGTTCCTTGCCCCGCTGCTCGATGCCGAACTGCCACTCGCCCTTGGTCACGAACGAGCCGCAGGAACTGATGAGCTGGCGGGGACAGACGTCGAAACTGATGGTGATGTTGCTGCCAGTAATCTCCAAGCAGTCGTCACGGTAGACTTCCACCCACTCGTCGTGTCCGCTGAGGTCAATCACATGGTTTTTACGATTACGACTGTCGACCACCAGTTTGGCATTGCCCATGATATGTGCCATCACCTGATGGCCCGATTTGTCGGCAAGCCTGCGCGCGGGCTGCGTCAGTCCTGGCGACACGAAGTCCCAGACGGCACCGCCGATGCTTCGCTCGTGGGTATAGATGGCGCGCCACATCTCGTCGAACATGCCGCCGCTGTTGCCAGCCACAGATATATACTCATCCATGAACGACGGGCGCACGTCGCCGTCGCCATGACGGCCCACCCTGAGGTCGAGGGCCAGCGGCGTTGGGTAGCGCGGCCCGATGATGTCCTCAGCGGGATGGCTGTAGGCGTTGCCGCCGTACATCCACCAGCGGGTCTTGTCGTATTTGCGGCCTTCGTCGATTACCTCTCCGATGTTGGGACCCTCGCCACTCTCGTTGCCAGCACTCCAGAACAACACCGCAGGTTGGTTGCGATCGCGCAGTACCATCCGGCGCACACGCTCCCTATACATCGGTATGAAGCGCTTGTCGCCAGAAACCCATTCTGTTGCATGCGCTTCTACGCCGGCCTCGTCAATGATATACAGTCCGTAGCGGGCCGCATATTCCAGATAGCGCGGCACAGGCGGATAGTGGCTGGTGCGCACGCCATTGAAGCCGAATTGCTTCAGGATGGTCATATCCTTTTTGATGAGTTCGTCCGTGACAGCGTGGCCGTTGTGGGGGTCCTGCATGTGTGAGCACTGAGCATTGACCTTCAGCGGCTTGCCGTTCAGATAGAATACGTTGTCGCGCATTTCAGTTTCCTTGAAGCCCACGTCCTGACGGGCATCCTCGGGCGTGCTTTCCGACAGGCGCTTGCCCGTTGTGGCATCCATGAGGTACATTTTGAGCTCATAGAGGTTCGGCGTCTCGGCCGTCCATTTCAGGGGGTTGGCAATATGCTTGTTCATGTTCAGCGTCAAAGTGCTGCTGCCAGCGAATGTTGCTGCCTGACTTTCCAATCGCGCCACTTCCCGTCCGTCGGCACCAGTCAGCACGGCCTGAACCTTCAATGGTGTCCTCACCGGCTGCTCGTCATAACTTCTGACGGTAACCTCGATGTTCAGGTCGGCATCGCGGTAATCTTTGTCCAAATCGGTCGTCACATACCAGTCGAACAGACGGGTCTTAGGCGTGGCGTAGAGCCAGACATCGTCGAAGATGCCGGCCAGGCGCCAGTAGTCCTGCCCTTCCAGATAATAGCCGTCGCTGTATTTGATTACCTTCATGGCCAGCGTGTTGCGACCTTTCTTCAGATATCGCGTGATGTTGTACTCGGCAGGCTCCTGGGCGCCCTCGTTGTAGCCCACCTCCTGACCGTTGATCCACAGGAACGAGGCCGATGCCACCTTCTCGAACCGCAAAAACACCTCCTCGCCATTCCAGTCAGACGGAATGGTGAACGTGGTGCGATAGGCTCCCGTGGGGTTGTAGTCGCGCGGGGTCATCGGCGGCTCAGCCTGGAACGGTGCGGCTACGTTGCGGAACAGCGGGTCGCCGTAGCCTCTCATCTCCCAGTTCGACGGCACGTCGATGGTCGCCCACTTCGCGTCGGAGAACTTCTCCTCGAAGAAGTTGGCGGGAATCTCCTGCGGCGTGTCGCCATAGAAGAACTTCCACCGCCCGTTGAGCAGGATATGATGCCCCGGAATGTAGTACGCGTGGGTTTCCTCCTGACCGTATTCAAAAACGTCGAGGTTTTCGATGTAATGATACAGGTCGTCAAACCCTCTTGTCTTCTCTGTCTGTGCCGATGCCGCCACCATGGCAGGTATCATCAGCAGTGTCGTGAATATCTTTCTCATAAGTTCATACGATTATATGTCGTTAATGTTTCTTTTTGAGCCATTATAACTTAAACTATGTTCTTTTCTGTGAAAAGCGAATAAATTCGAGCGACAAATTTAATCATTTCAGATGAAATATGGAGAATTATGCGTAAATTTGTGCCAGAAATTGAGAATTATTAGGATTTATGGGCAATATCAAGATCATCAAAGGTGTATTTGACACCAAACTGGAACTGGAACATGCGGAGGTCGCAGCAGGATTTCCCATCCTGACAGATGACTATTCGCATGAGACTTTGGACTTCAACCGCGACTATATCAAGCACCCAGAAGCTTCGTTCTATGGTGATGTCGAAGGGGACAGTATGCGAGATGCAGGCATCTTCGACGGCGACCGCGTCATCATCGACAGGGCTGTGGAGCCTCACGACGGTTCAATCGTCGTGGCTTGGTGGGGTGGTGAAGGTTTCACGATGAAGTATCTAGATATGACTCATAAGAACGATGGTTATATAGAGCTGCGTCCTGCCAATGATGAATATCCGGTATTCAAGATTGACACCCCTGAGTATTTCGAGGTCTGGGGCGTGGTGGTTCATTTGATAAGGACTTTTGAAAAGTAGTCTGTATGTACGGCATCATCGACTGTGATAATTGCTACGTAAGCTGCGAGCGTGTTTTTCGTCCCGACCTGAACGGAAAGCCGGTGGTGGTTCTGTCGAACAACGACGGTTGCGTAGTAGCCCGCAGTAATGAGGCCAAGGCAATGGGCATCAAGGCTGGTACTCCGTATTTCCAGTTAGCTGAGCAGTTTCCCAATCAGAAGATCGCAGTTTTTTCATCGAATTACGAACTATATGGGGAATTGACTGGCAGAGTCGTGAGCATCATCAGGCAAGAGGTCCCGGCAGTTTTTCGTTATTCCATTGACGAGTGTTTCGTCTATCTCGATGGGATGGAGAATGTTAACCTGAAGCAATGGGGCGAGGATCTGCATAAGAAGATTAAGCAGTATGTGGGTATGCCCGTCAGCATTGGTCTGGCTCCCAACAAGACGTTGGCAAAGATGGCCTCGCACTTTGCGAAAAAATATCAGGGCTACCGGCATTGTTGCATGATAGACTCCGACGAGAAGCGTATCAAGGCCCTGAAACTTTTTTCGATTGATGATGTCTGGGGCATAGGCAGACGCTATGCTGCCAAGTTGCAATCGCTGGGAGTGAATACTGCTTACGACTTTGCACAGCTCCATAAGGATTGGGTACGGCTGACGTTCAACAATATTAATCTCATCCGCACCTGGCAGGAACTGAACGGCGAGGATGTAGTGCCTAACGAAGAACTGGCGAAGAAAAAATCCATCTGTACAAGCCGCTCTTTCAATGGCATGATAGGCGACATTGAAATGCTGCGTACCCATGTCTCTAACTATGCGGCTCGCTGTGCCGAGAAACTGAGAATGCAGAAAACGGTTGCTTCGATTGTTGGCGTATTCCTGAATACAAATGCTTTCCGTGAGGACTTGCCACAATACTGGAACTTTCAGGAAACCAGACTGATAACACCGACAAGTTCAACCATTACTATCACTAAGGTTGCGAACGAGACCTTGGGTAAAATCTACCGCGAGGGCTACCAGTACAAGAAAGCTGGGGTGATCGTCATGGGCATCGGTGCCGACACTCCGATTCAGCAGGATCTCTTCGACATCAACGCCGAACAGTTTCAGAAAATGAAGCGTCTCGACGAGGTGATTGACAGGATTAACCGGCTGCATGGAAGCGAAACTGTTGTCCTCGGTTCCCAGCAATATACAAAGAAAGATGGCAAGGGGAAGGCCGATGTCTTTGCCAATGCCATCAAACACGATTTCAAGAGTCCCAATCCGACCACGCGCTGGGGCGACGTGATCAAACTCAATGCAAATGTCACGAAAAAGAAAGACAATTAAAACCGAGGGCAAAGGTACTGTCGGGCATCGTGAACATATAGTTTGATGTCAGCCAGGAACTGCAAATAGAATATTATGATTGACGGGGTATTCCAGCAGCATTTTCTCGATGAGCGGGCAGTACCAGGTCTTGAACTGTTCTGCAGTAGGCGTATGGCCACCAGGATTATGTTTCTGCATATCGGGATGCATAGTTGTTTATTCGCTTATGCTATAAGTATGTACACTCGAACCTTGTGCTGATGGCAGGTAGTTTATACCCCACCAACACATTTGTAGGAGGACGAAGGAACCGATGAGCATCCATAGAGCCAGCCGCTTGCGATGGTGTGGCAACTGGCGGTAGTGGATGTATACGAGATAGGCAAGCCAGGTGATGGCGGCCCAGGTTTCCTTAGGATCCCATGACCAGTAGTGGCCCCAGGCTTCCTTGGCCCAAAGGGCGCCAAAGAGCATGCCGATGGTGAGGAAGGCAAGACCGACATAGACGAGATTGTCGGTGATGTCCATTTCAGAGGTGAGAGGTTTCTTCCTAAACAGAAGAAACAACGCCATCACAGCTGCTGCACCGAGCACGGCGTAGGCGAACATATAGACGATGACGTGGGGCGCAAACCAAGGACTCTGTAGGGCGGGCATCAGTGTTTTGTCGTGTATCTCCGGTTTGAACAGATTCACGCAGATAAACACCAGGGCGAGAACGGTCGAGAACGACAGGATCCATTTGTACTTCCAGCGCGAATAGACGATGAGACCCGCGAAAGGCAGGAAGAACGAATACCAGAGTCGCGTCTCGCCCATCGTACGCAATGGCGGTCGCTCCAGCGAGATCCACATCGAGAGGATGAATGCGAAGAATACCAATAGTCCGAGTACAGTGGCCGTGTAGGCGATAGTCGCCTTTTTGCGCCATGCTGCCCATGCTCCCACTGCCCAAAGCAGTACGGATGCAATCGCGAAATATATAAATTGCTCCCAAGTCATGCGCGTTTCCTCCCTCCAATTACAAACATACAAACCGCTCCCGCCAGCATCATATAAATACCCGTATAGACAAATGGCAGCCATGGGTCGCTGACCAGTTCGAGTATCGATATCTGGCTCTGGGCACCCATCTGTGTGTCGTAGCCGTACTGATAGATTTTCCAGCCGTCCACCTCGTAGGGCTTGTTCACGTCTACGGTGGTTTCGATGTTCTTGCCTGTCTTCGTCAGTATCTGTATCTCCGAAGCGAAGCGCTTGGGCGAGCCGTCGTCGTAGGTTTCCATGATGAACTTCTTCAGCTCGATGGCTATCGGCATCTCCTTGACAGTTCCCTCTTGAGTCAGCGCCCGCCATTCAGGTTCGCCAATGGCAGTAATCATCTTCACCCGCTGCATATCGGCATTACCTAATGTGGCAGTTGTGAAGGCGATAAAGAAGCCTAGGTGGTTCAGCATAAAAGGGATGTCGTGTTTCATCGACCCTTTACCTCTGAATATTTTACGTAATCTTTGGTGGATAGTAAGTCCGAGGATGACTGTGATATAGACATAGATGAGTACGAAAGGCCAGAACGACAGCATGTTGTTCACCCATGTGCCGCCAACCTGCTGCCGCGTCAATCCCATGATGATGGTCAGCGCCACAGCATACACCATCGCCGGGATGGCTGCCTGATACGTCGTCATCCATTGGAAGGCATATACTTTCTTACGCAAGTAGACCATTGCTGTTAACATCACCATAAAGCCCGCCAATACGATTCCGTTGGTAGGCCACGCAAACGCCTCCCACACCACAGGGCCGACGCTCAGTTGCTGTGCCAGTCCTGCAATGATAAGGCCTCCTCCAATGAGGAAACCTTCCTTAAATGTCCAGGGTTTAGTCCACATCAGATTTCAATCAGTTTTCTGTTCTTTTACGCTCGCTTTTTGCCGAGGTGCAGCCTGTTTTCGCTAAATATTTATGCAAAGTTACAAATAATTTGGGAATTATTGCTATATTTGCAACGATATTTAGGATAGTTTATAATCAAACCCCAATAAGATTGATATGGCTATACAGGTGACATACAGGAGAACAAGGAGGGTGTCAATGCGCATCGTGAAGAACGGCGATGTACATGTGTCGGCACCTATTGGTATGCCCAAGAAAGAGGTGGAACGGTTCATTGATGAACACCGCGAGTGGATAGCCGAGGCACGTAAGAAAACCTGTGAGAGCCAGAAGCGCAGGGCTGACTTTTATAACAAGTTGCCGCTAAAGACGAGAGAACAGACTGACGATGCCCTGCGGCGATTGAAAGCCTTGTTAGAGCCGATGGTGGATCGCCACTCTAAGGAGATGGGTGTGAAACCGTCCGTAGTCTATTACAAGGCAATGATTTCACGATGGGGTGTTTGCAATGTCAAGGACAAGTCCATCTGTTTTTCTGCCTATCTTCTGCTGTTGCCGGAATGGTGTGTCGAGCACGTGGTGGTTCATGAATTGTGCCATCTGTTGGAACCAAGCCACAATGCCCGTTTCCATGCACTGATGGACAAGTTCTTCCCCCGTTGGAAGGAAGCCCGCCGAGAGACGCGCCAGATATTATAGTCTTTCAATTGCATCTGCGAAATCAGTCCTTTCTTTCGCGGACTTCCGTTTATTATCAGTATATTCATTTTTCTTCTAATTCTAATTCCATCTCAAAACCTTTCCATTCCTCCCCATCAATCGGATTGGAATCTGTGCCTGTAATGCGGAAGCCGACGGACTTGTAGCATTCGACGGCGGAGTGGTTGTCGCAAAACACGCCAAGGGTAATCTTCTGAGCACCCAGTTCTTGCTGCACATAATCGATGGCGAGGCGCAGCATCTGCTTGCCATAGCCCATGCCTCGTTTCGAATTGTCCACGATGACGAAACCGAAGCGCACAACCGTCCTGTCCTCCATCGGATATCTCAAAAGGAGATGTCCGACAATCTCATCATCAGCAACAGCCGTGAGCGGATACATATTATCGCCCTTGTATTGCTCCAGCATCTCCTCAGGCTGAGCAGGGAATTCTTTGTACCTGTCTGCACTCCAAAGCCGGAAAGCATGTTTATCTTTGCACCAACTCAGAATGGTCGGAACATCGTTGATGTTGAATGGTCGAAGTGTCATCATATTCTTTTTCCTAACTCGAATGCCTCGTCCAAGGCATTGGTATTTTTAATGTCGTCCTTATCCTTGTAATCGCGTACAGACACGACTTCCACATGGTGTTTCTGCAAGGCACCTTTGACGAACGCCTCCACCAGCAATTCCGTATTGCCGCCCTTCCGAGGGCTTCCTGAGAGAATCAGTATATTCATATTACAGTAATCCCAATTCATGTTTTCGACCGCAAGGACGGTGCAAGCCGAGTGCAATAGAGCCCGCTCTAATTGCCGAGGCGCCGCCAGTCCTCGCAAACTTGTTTGCAAAGGTACACATAATTACCGAGACTGCCAAACATTTAGGATAAACTGTACTGATTTGTGACGAACGGCATTAATTACTTCCCATGCGCTCCCGCTCAGCCTGTCCGGCACCAGTGCCCTTATACTTGCTCTTCTGGGCGTTGAAGGTGTAACGGATAGAGATGTCCAGGCGGTGGCTACGGCTTCGTGTTTTCTGCACAGTGTAGAAGAAACCACAATCATGAGCCATATCCTGT
>JAEETD010000073.1 GCA_016290175.1 Prevotella sp.
GCGGAGATCAGGCAAAGGGCAATGAAGACACTCCACACTGCCCAGAGGGGGATACTACCCCAAAGATAGCCACCGACTCCCACCAACTTGTTACCGATGGCTGTAGCCACAAACCATCCACCCATCATCAAGCCCTTGTACTTCGGGGGAGCAACCTTCGAAACGAAAGAGATACCCATTGGCGAGAGCAACAGTTCGGCGAATGTCAGGATAAGATAGGTGTAGATCAGCAACTGCGGTGTGACATCAGCTACATGAACAGCTACCGGCTCACCATCAGGTCCCATGGTGGTCTGAGGCATCGGCAGTCCAAACGAGGCAACGGCCATCAGACAGTAGGCCAGACCTGCCACCACCATACCATAGGCAATCTTTCGCGGTGCAGAGGGTTCCTTGCCCTTAGCCGACAAGGCACCGAAGATAGCAAGGCTGACAGGTGTCAGAGCCACCACATAGAAGGGATTGAACTGCTGGAAGATGGGGGCAGAGACAGCCACCACCTGACCCGTTGTCGCATCATACTGGAAGAACAGGAATACCAATGCTATCACGATGACTGCAAAGGAAATGGCCTTACCCTTGCTGGTCTTGCTCTGGAACAATGAGAACAGAGCGTAGACAATGAAGATGATGGCCACAAGGTTCCATACATTGAAGGCCATGCTCTCAACTCCAGTAGAAGTCTTGGCTGTGAACTCATCAGCGAAATAGGTCAGCGACAGTCCGTTCTGGTGGAAAGCCATCCAGAAGAAGATGACCACAGCGAAGACGAGACAGAGGGCGATGATACGAGCCTTGGTCTCCTCCTTCGACAGTTCCTCCTCCTCTGCCTTCACGCCTTCCTTCTTCTTGCCGCCCTCCACATGGCGGAAAGTACCGCGGAAGATATAATAGATGGCGATGGAAAGAATGAGTGAAGCACAAGCCACAGCGAAAGCGAAGTGATAGGAGTCGTTAACACTCGTACCGAGGTTCTGTTGGGCCCACTCCATGATCTTCACGGCTGCCGTCGGCGCAAAGAGGGCACCGATATTGATGGCCATGTAGAAGATAGAAAAGCCTGAGTCACGCTGCCCGGCATACTGAGGGTCGTTGTAGAGATCGCCCACCATCACCTGGAGGTTACCCTTGAAGAGTCCTGTTCCCAGACCGATAAGTACCAGCGCAGCAAGCATCACAACCAATGCCAGCGAGTCGCCACCAAGGGGTACGGAGAGCAACAGGTAGCCTGCGAACATTATCAGGATACCGATGGTAACCATGCGGCCGAAGCCGAATCTGTCAGCCAGCCAGCCACCTACAATTGGGAGAAAATACACGAGCATGAGGAAATCGCTATAGATTTCTCCTGCCCAACCAGCATCGAGTCCGTAATTAGCACGGAGGAACAATGCAAAAACGGCGAGCATCGTGTAGTAGCCGAAGCGCTCACCAGTGTTGGCCAATGCCAACGCATACAAACCTTTAGGTTGATTCTCAAACATAATTATTTAATTTTAGAGTCTTTGGTTCTGACAATGTCAAACAAGTAGGTAAACTTGATGATGATATTTCCGAAATTAGAACGGGCAAAGAAGTCACGCTTTGAGTTACCGTAGATATTTCCCAAACCGTAATAGTAGCGTCCCTCCACAAGGAAATGGCCCAACCTGCGATGACTGAACTCCAATCCTGCACCAGCAGCGATTCCATAATCAAAGGTGTTCTCGACAGCCATCGTGTCCTGAGCCACAGTATGTGAAACCCTGCTGCCTCCATACTTATATAAGGGGCCGAAATTACCTTGTTCATCTATTGCAGGATTAAAAGCCGGGTCATGAACATCGAAGTTTGCTTCGGTCTTCTCGCTCAGGAGGAAACCGATCTGCGGACCTATCTGGAAGAAGAACTGCAGTCCTTTTCGTTCACGTCCCCACCCCAGACGAGCCATGACAGGAATCTGTACATAAGACATCTTACGGGCATACTTCAAAGTTTGCGTCTCATCTGTATGCAAGACAACCGGCTGATCGTTGCGATCCAGGATATCCTCTTCCCATCCCATCTGATTGATATTCACTTCTCCTACCAGGGCACAAATGCTCTTAAAGTATTTCTCACAGGTATATCGTGCCGTAAAACCTGCCGTCAAGCCCCCTAATTGTCCCTGAGGCACCTTTGGTACATAAGCGATGGAACTCATGGAATAACCGCCGTTGAAACCAACTGCGAAATCCGACCGATATTCTCCCACCTGAGCGGAAACAGTGAATAGTGAACAGTGAATAGTGAATAGTGCTGTCAGTAGCACTTTCACAGACAATGCCGTTTTCAATCCACCTCTTATTATATTCATCATCTATCTTTCTAAAACTTTATCGACTCCACTCTGTGCTCTGGCATATAATGAACAAAGAGCAGGCTATGGTTCTGCAAACCACCATTTCCCATCCTTTCAAACACCAAAGGAGTCTGTACTGGAGAATATCCGAACATGCCTGCTGCACCATTAAACGACTTACCATACTTATGGAGTCCCCTGAGGAAGAAATAAGCATGATCGAAGCCTGTCAGGGCAAAACGTGGCAGGGCGTTCTGCATATCCGAATGGAAATTCCAACGGTATTTCTGTTCCAGACGTGTCGTTTGGGAGGACAAGGGGTTGTAATAGAACACTGATGGAATATAGGTATTGTATTTGTAGAAGTTCTCGAGATGAGTACGGGTGTACATCAGCCACTCCGTATAGCCGAACATCGTGATACTGATATTGGGCAGACTGAACTTCAGACCATTAATCTTGGCAAAGGCGACACCTAACTCCGGCGACCGTGCTGTATTAAGAATAACGATATTCGGCTTCGTCTGGCTGAAGGCTTTTGAAAAGGCATCCTCTGAGGACTTCAGATTTGTCACATTATAACCGATTTGCCGACTTTCCAACTGACGACGCAGACCGAAGGTGAAGTTTCCTTTCTTACTGGTTGTGTCGTTGCAATCGATGAAGACAGGATGATAGTCTTTGAATCGCTCAAGGAAATGCGTAATCGTAGCATCGTTGATATTGGTAGGCGACTGCCATATCTGGAAGATATTACGATTTGTCAACAATTGCGGTGCGCTGATAGAGAACGGTATGACCAGTCGGATATCGTGTGCCGTGACGAAGTTCGACAGAGCTTCCATCTGCTTGGAATACAACGGACCGAAGATAATGTCGCACTTTGCAGCAGCCTGATCACTCAGGACCGTTGATATATTACCGTCTTCAGGTGTGTTCCAGGCATGCAGATCAACAGAGATGCCTATCTTCTTCAGACTATCACAGGCCATCAGGATACCACGATAATACTCTACCATCCGACGTCCGTCGCCATTGATGTTATGCAATGGTAGCATCACGCCAACACGAATGGCACGCTCACGGACATCATCAACTGGAGTTGGAGTTGCTGTTGCCGGGCTGACAACAGGAGTCTGAACTGTCTGTGGAGACGTCTCCACCGGACCAGTACCTTTCTTATAAGGAATTCTGATGACATCGCCTTTCTTGAGTTCATACTCAGGCTGTCGCATTTCCGGATTGGCCTCTATCAATTCTTCTATCAGAATGTCATATTGTCGGGCTATTCCAAAAATCGTCTCCTTACGCTTCACCTTGTGAAGTCCTCTGATCTGGTCTGACACCTGGGCAAGAGCCATGTCCGTTGAAAAGAAGATGGCCAGCAACAGTATTGTGTATCTCAAAAATCGGGTCATAAGTTCAAAATATTACATTTTACCGTGCAAAAGTACAAAAATATTGTGAACCAACGGCCATGAAATTGTTAAAATGAGTAATTAGGCATGATGAATTATGAATTATTTAGTATCTTTGCACTCAAAACAAGTAAAATGAGAACAATAAAATCCATCTTATTGTCATTTATGACGTTGATAGCCTTGTCTGCTCATGCCCAGGACGTGGCAAGTAACGACAGTGTGGCATCCGACAGCACCGTGGTGCTGACCAGCACTTTGGTCATGCCTAATGCCTTTTCACCCAACGATGACCAGATCAATGACGTCTACAAGGTCAAATCCTACCAGAATATTGTCGAATTCCGTGCCTACATCTTCAACCGTTGGGGCCAGAAGCTCTTTGAATGGACCAATATCGATGATGGCTGGGATGGAAAGTATCGTGGTAATGATGTCAAGCAAGGAACATACTTCGTACTTGTAAAAGCAAAGGGAGCAGACGGCCAGACCTACAATATCCGAAAAGACGTCAACCTGCTTCGAGGTTATACCGAAGGAACCTCTATTAGTCAATAACCGATGATGAGCAGAGAAGACGAAAGGATCTGTGTTTACGGTGCTCGCGTACATAATCTTAAGAATATAGATGTCGTCATTCCGCGAAACACCTTGACAGTCATTACCGGCCTTAGCGGTTCCGGTAAATCCTCATTGGCTTTCGACACCATCTTCGCCGAAGGTCAGCGACGCTATATTGAAACCTTCTCGGCCTATGCCCGCAATTTCCTTGGGGGCATGGAACGACCTGATGTCGACAAGATTACCGGTCTCTCCCCCGTCATCAGCATCGAACAGAAGACCACCAACCGCAATCCCCGTTCTACCGTAGGCACGACGACAGAGATCTACGACTATCTGCGTCTCCTCTATGCCCGTGCCGGAAAGGCCTACAGCTATATGACCGGCGAGGAAATGGTGAAATATACAGAGGAGAAGGTGATCGACATGATTCTCCACGACTATCAGGGAAAGCGCATCTTCATTCTTGCCCCATTGGTACGCAGCCGAAAAGGTCATTATCGCGAACTGTTCGAATCGATGCGTCGCAAAGGCTATCTGAACATTCGTATAGACGGAGAGATCAAAGAGATTGTCAGAGGCATGAAGGTTGACCGCTACAAGAACCACGACATTGAGGTAGTAATCGACAAGATGCAGGTCAAACCTGAGACTCCTGGGGTTCCGAACACCCCTGACGAACGTCTTAAGAAAAGCATCCTGATAGCCATGAAACAAGGCGAAGGTCTCATCATGATTCTCGACAAGGACACCAATGCCATCAAATATTTCTCCAAGCGCCTGATGTGCCCGACAACAGGTATCAGTTATAGTGACCCCGCCCCCAACAATTTCTCGTTCAACTCTCCACAGGGCGCCTGCCCGCATTGCAAGGGACTGGGCACCATCAACGAGATAGACCTGAAGAAGGTGATTCCCGACAACAAGGTCAGCATCTATGAAGGCGGTATCGTACCATTAGGCAAATACAAGAACCAGATGATCTTCTGGCAGATTGACGCCTTGCTTAAGAGAAATGGATATGACATCAAGACACCCATCGAGGAGATTCCTGAGGATGCTATGACCGAGATACTCTATGGTTCCTTGGAAAATGTCCGAATCGACAAGGAACTGGTACATACCACCAGCGACTATTTCGTCAGTTTCGACGGCATCATCAAATATCTCAGAGATGTCATGGAAAATGACGAATCTGCATCCGGGCAGAAATGGGCCGATCAGTTCCTTGAGGAATGCGCTTGTCCCGAGTGTCACGGACAGCGACTCAACCGCGAGGCACTCTCCTACCGCATCTGGGATAAGAACATCTCAGAACTGGCGGCGATGGACATCAGCGAACTGCGCGAATGGCTTGATCAGGTAGAAGACCATCTGGATCACCAGCAACAGCAGATAGCCCACGAGATTCTCAAGGAGATCAAGACCCGACTGGATTTCCTGCTCGAAGTGGGATTAGACTATCTGGCCCTGAACCGTCAGTCAGCATCACTCTCTGGAGGAGAAAGCCAACGCATCCGTCTGGCCACACAAATCGGTTCCCAGCTTGTCAACGTGCTCTATATCCTTGACGAGCCGAGTATCGGACTCCACCAGCGCGACAACCAGCGACTCATCAATTCGCTCAAGGAACTCCGTGATCTGGGCAATACCGTCATCGTTGTGGAGCACGATCAGGACATGATGTTGAATGCCGACTACATCATCGACATCGGTCCACGGGCAGGAAGGAAAGGAGGCGAAGTAGTATTTCAAGGAACGCCCGAAGAAATATTAAAAACCAACTCGGTTACAGCCAGTTATCTTAATGGAACTGTGTCGATACCTATCCCTGAACAACGGAGAAAAGGCAATGGGCACGACCTCATCATCAAGGGAGCATCAGGCAATAATCTCAAGCATGTCGACGTCACATTCCCACTTGGCAAACTCATTGTCGTAACAGGTGTCAGCGGCAGCGGAAAATCCACCCTTGTCAATGAAACCCTGCAACCCATTCTCTCACATCATTTCTACCGTTCCATCAAACGCCCCATGCCCTATGACAGCATAGAAGGACTGGAGCATATAGATAAAGTGGTCAATGTCGACCAGTCACCATTAGGCCGTACGCCCAGGAGCAATCCGGCCACCTACACAGGTGTCTTCGGCGATATCCGCAATCTGTTTGTCAATCTCCCTGAGGCCAAGATACGAGGCTATAAACCGGGCCGTTTCTCCTTTAATGTGAAAGGGGGCCGTTGTGAGGCCTGTGGCGGTAACGGCTACAAAACCATCGAGATGAATTTCCTGCCTGACATTCAGGTTCCTTGCGAAGTCTGTCATGGCAAACGGTACAACCGTGAGACCTTAGAGGTCAGGTATAAAGGCAAATCCATTGCCGATATTCTTGATATGACCATCAATCAGGCTGTTGAGTTTTTTGAAAACGTACCGGACATTCTCCGGAAGATCAAGACCATCCAGGATGTAGGCCTTGGCTATATTAAACTCGGGCAGCCATCTACCACCCTCTCCGGTGGAGAGAGCCAACGTGTCAAACTGGCGACAGAGCTGTCAAAGAAAGACACCGGCAAAACACTTTACATTTTGGATGAGCCCACAACAGGCTTGCACTTTGAGGATATCCGTATCCTTATGGACGTTCTTCAGAAGCTTGTTGACCGCGGTAACACAGTCATTATCATCGAGCATAACCTTGATGTTATCAAACTGGCAGACCACATCATCGATATGGGACCTGAAGGGGGCCGCAGGGGAGGAATGGTACTGGCGACGGGAACACCCGAAGAAGTGGCAGAAACAGCTGTTGGCTACACGGCCAAGTTCTTAAAGCAACTGTTCGAATAAAGAACAAAAGTATCCGAAAGAAGAACACCCTTCCCTTCGACGGTATATTTCTTTGAATCCGCAAACCATTATTCAGAAAAACTACCGATATTTGCAGTATGAATGATAATCCAAATATCAACAAACCTTACGTCGGCCTGACAGACCACAATTATCAGGACCTCGACTACACTGACGGAGAACTAGCAATTATCAACCACCTGACATTCGGTTCCCGTATGCATGCCACTCAGATCGATATGGTTTTCGTTGTCTTTTGCAGCCAAGGAGAACTCCGGTTTGAGATGGACGGTTCAGACTATATGATTGCCAAGGACGATGTCTTTGTCGGTTATCCCAATGCTATTTATAACCACTTCGAGGCCTCGCCAGACCTGAGATGCCGGTTGTTATGCCTGACGAAGTCGCTCATGCAGGAGATTCTCTACCCTAATCAAGGCATCTGGAACAAGACACTCTTCCTGAAGAAGCATTACATATTCCGTCTGTCCGATCAGGAAGTCATCATGCAGAACTGCATGAATACGGTGCTTGTATACAACCTGAAAAGTAATAAGACCACCTTCCGCAAGGAAATCATACACTCGCTCGTACAATGCATCATCTTTGAGCTCTGTCGCACGCTGAGCACCTTTGTACAGACAGAAAACACCCAGGAGACCAATCAGCGAAAGATCCTGTTCGACCGTTTCATCTCCTTTTTGTCTGCAAGAGAAGTCAAAAAGCAGCCACTCTCTTTCTATGCTGACAAGCTTTGTGTCTCTACCCGCTACCTCACGATGGTGTGCCGCGAAGTCAGCGGCAGGACTGCCTACGACTGGATTTGTGACTATGTCCAGAACGATGTCCGTTTCTATCTGCTTCACACCAATCTGTCCATCAAGGAGATAGCCGTCAAACTGGGATTCTGCAACCTGTCATTCTTCGGCAAATATGTCCGTGAGAATCTTGGGAAGTCGCCGTCAGAGTTCAGGAGACAACTGAAAGACGAATAGAAAAATACGTAGATTTATTTGGCGGAATGCCAAAAAATGCATACTTTTGCACCATGAAAACAATTGAATCATGATGAAAAAGGTATTATTCTTATTCGTGAACCTGCTCTTCCTTTGTACCTATCTTAGCGCACAGGAAGTCCAGAAGAGCGATCTACAGCAACGGGCCGAGGCTGTTGATCCGAAGAAAAACATTGCGTCAGCCCGTTCTTTGTATATCCACGCCTTCAACGACTATGCCAACAAGGGGCAGATACGTCAGGGTGTAGAGTGTGCTGTCAAGGCGACGGCCCTCTATTACAAGGAGAATTTCTATAAAGAAGCCTTCGACCTGCTGCGTCGTGCCGACCAGACCATCAGTGCCAGCAAGCTCCCCGTCAGCGAGAGAGCCGCTGCCCACTATCTCTGTACCAAGGAGCGCTTCCAGATGTATATGAAGCTCAGGAAGAGCGAGAGCATCAAGGAGCAGCTGAACGTCATGGAGAGTCAGGCCAATCAGACGAGCGACGAGACCGTGAAGAACGACCTGCTCTACAACAAGGCCATCTATTACTATACGTTTGGCATGAACGCCCAGGGCAATGCCGTCTTCAAGGAGATGGCCGACAAGCTGACATCCAGCAAGGAGTACGACAAGGTCGACGAGGTCTATCAGACGCTGATTGCCAACGGCCGCAAGAGCAACAATGCCAACATGGTAGCTCAGTCGTACAGCAACTACCTTGCCTGGAAAGACTCCACCAGCGCCATCAAGCATGCCGACGAGATTGCCGCCCTGAAGAAAGAGATTGCCGACGATGAGGCAGCCATTGCAGAGCGCGACAGCTCACTCACCACACGCTGGGCCATCATTATTGGTCTTGGCATTCTGGCTGCTGCCCTTGCTGCTGCCCTGATCGTAGGAGCCGTCATCCTCATGCGCTTCATCTTCCTCACCCGCAAACAGAAGAAGATCATCAAGCTAGCCAACGAGAGCAACGCCCTGAAGGCCAAGTTCATCAGCAATATCTCCGCCCAGTTGGAGCCCACCTTCAAGAAGCTCGACAGCCGTCAGCCGGAGGTAAAGGCCCTGCTCGACTTCTCCAATAACATCCAGACGCTGTCTGAACTGGAGAACAAGCCCGCCGAGGAAATCGTATTTGAAGACACCCAGGTACAGCCGTTCTGTGAAGGTCTGATGGATCAGATCCGCGATAAGGTGAAGAGCGGTGTGCAACTGACTGTGACGGCTCAGAAGATGAGCGCGCCTTTATATAAGGAATATGTGTCACACATTCTACAACATCTGCTGGAGAATGCAGCCATCTACACCCCCGAGGGCGGCAACATCCATCTGGAATTCAAGAAGCGCGGCCCCCACAGCTATCAGTTCCTGGTGTCCGACACGGGTTGTGGTATTGCTGAAGAGCGCCGCGAGGATGTGTTCAAGCCTTTCCTCGAGATCCACAATCTCACCGAAGGCGATGGTCTCGGCCTACCTATTTGTAAGCAGATGGCCCTGAAGATGAACGGCGACCTGGAGATTGATCCTCAATTCACCAAAGGCACCCGCTTCATCCTCGACCTCCACGCATAACAAAACGGCAGACTCCTTTCGGAATCTGCCGTTTTTTAATAACACTATCTCCGCTTAGATGCCGGCAGCGGCAATCCACTCGTAGATACAGGAAACAATGCCGAAGAGAGCCACGCCGGCTGTACAGATGGCAAGGGCGAGCTTGGTGTTGGCATCGCTCTTGAACGCAGGCAGCGGACTGTCGGTCTTGGTGATATACATCGCCTTGACAATCAACAGATAGTAGTAGAGTGACACCACCGTGTTGATCAGCGCAATGAACACCACGAAGTAAGCTGCGAAACTGCCCTGCTTGGCAGCGGCCATGAACACGAAGAACTTCGAGAACATGCCGGCAAACGGAGGAATACCAGCCAACGAGAACAGTGCCAACGTCATGAGGAACGAGAGCTTCGGGTTGGTCTGATAGAAACCGTTGTAAGCCGCCATGTCCGTGCGACCGCCATTCTTCTGCTCCACGATGTTGATCACGGTGAAGACTGCCATATTAGCCACAATGTAGACCAGTACATAATAAGTCAGCGCAGCCACACCCGTGCCACCATTGCAAAGCACTGCCAGCATGATATAGCCGGCCTGTGAGATAGAGCTGAACGCCATGAAGCGCTTGAGCTCGTTCTGACGGATGGCGAAGAGGTTGGCAACGGTGATAGAGAGCACGATCACGATGTCGAGCAGATACTCCCAATACATCACCAGCGGCTGCATCACCTTGAGCAGGATGATGGCCAGCGTGAGGGCGGCAGCACCCTTGGAGATGACGGAGAGATAGCCCGTCACCGGCGTGGGCGCACCCTGATAGGTGTCGGCCGTCCAGAAGTGGAAGGGCACGAGCGAGATCTTAAAGCCCAGTCCGCTGAAGAAGAACACGAGGCCCATAATGGCCAGGGCGGGCGACTGCAAAGCACCATCGGCAGAAGCGATGATACCGTACATGAGACCGCTGAGTGCGTTGTACACACCATCGAAATAGAGCGTACCCGTAGCAGCATAGATGAACGAGATGCCGTAGAGCATCACGCCCGAGGAGAACGTCGCTGTGAGGATGTACTTGGCAGCACCCTCGGCAGAGTTCTGCTTCCACTTATCGAAGGCCACCAGACAAGCCATGGGCACAGAGGCCATCTCAAGTCCGAGGAAGAAGAGCATAAAATTGCCGGATGACATCATCACAAACATACCGAGGAGCGTGGAGAGCACGAGCATATAGAACTCGCCCTGCAGACGCTTCATCTTCTCGGTCTCCAGCCAGGGCTGGGCCATGATGACAACGATGAGCGTGCCGAAGGTCAGGATGACCTTCATCACATTCACGGCAGGCGACACCGCATAAAGACCGCCAAAGGCGTTCTCCGGCTCGGCCATGAGACAGACGGGAATCTGGCCCAACAGCAGCAGGCTGGTCAGCTTGCTCAGCAGACCGTTCTTCGAATCGCTCTTATGCAGACAGAAATCGCCGAAGAATACCAGAATCAGTGCGAGTACCAGATAGGCCTCAGGTATCATTTTCAAGAATTCACTGTAATTCATATCTTTTGTCCTCCTTTCTTTACATTACACCAATTGACTGAAGAATCGTTCCAGCGGCAGGAGAAATCATGTCGCTGAAGAAGAACGGCATACAACCCAGACCGGCCACGCAGAAGATGAGGCAGATGACAGCAACGCGCTCATCCCATGTAGCATCGGTGAGCTCGAGGAAGTGCTTGTTCTCCACCTCGCCATAGAGTATCTTACCAACCACACGCAGGATGTAGACTGCCGTCACGACAATCGACGTACAGGCGATGATGGTAGCCACCATGCGGAAGCTCGAATTCGGATCACCGCTCAGCGGCTCTGCACCGAAGGCACCCACGAAGATGGTCATCTCAGCGATGAAGCCGGAGAAGCCGGGCAGACCAAGGTTGGCCAGACCGGCAATCACATAACCCACAGCCAGGAACGGCATGATCTTCATCAGACCGGCCAGTTCGCGGATGTCACGGGTATGTGTACGACCGTAGATCATACCGATCAGGGCAAAGAAGAGGGCCGTCATCAAACCGTGAGACAACATCTGCAGGATAGCACCGGTAACAGCCGTCTGACTCATCATCAAGAGGGCGAAGAGCACCAGTCCGCAGTGAGACACGGATGAATAGGCGTTGATATACTTCAGGTCGGTCTGCACGCAGGCCGAGAAGGCGCCATAGACTACGGAGATCGTCGTCAGGATCAGGAAGATCCAGGCGAGATCCTGCGCAGCATCAGGCAACAGATACATGGCCACACGGAAACAGCCATAGCCTCCCAGTTTCATCAGCACACCGGCATGGAGCATCGACACGGCGGTAGGCGCAGAGGCATGACCGTCGGGCGACCATGTGTGGAACGGGAACAGGGCTCCCAGCACACCGAATCCGATGAAGATGAAGGGGAAGAAGATATTCTGGATGTCGGCCGGAATGGCATGGGCGGCAGCAATCGTGGTCAACTCGAACGTGTAGTTGCCAGTATACTCGCCATTGAAGAAGTAGATGCCCAGCAGACCAAGGATCAGGAGGGCAGAACCTCCCATCAGCATCAGCGTAAGCTTCATAGCAGAGTACTCCTTATGACCGGAGCCCCAGACACCAATCAGCAGATACATCGGGATGAGCGCCACCTCGTAGAACATGAACATCGTGAACAGGTCGGTAGAGATGAAGAAACCGAACACACCCGTCGACAACAGGGTGAACCAAAGGAAATACTCCTTGGTGAGAGGCTTCAACTGCCACGAGGCAAAGGTACCTGTGAACACGATGATGCTCGACAGGAGCAGCATCACCACAGAGATGCCGTCGACACCTACGGAATAGGCAATGTTCAACGGCTTGAACCAGGGCACACTATAGGTGAGCAGCATCTCGGCCGTGTTACCGGCGGCGCGCTCCTGGACAAAATAGATGGTCAACCAGATAGAGAGGGCCAGCAGACACGAAGCTCCCGTTACCATCACACCACGCACCTGGTTGAGATTCTTGGCAAGCCACAATCCCAACAGCATCAGGGCGGGAATTATTACGAAAACACTTAATATACTCATAATTCTTTTCTTTTTTCGACCACGAATTTCACTAATTTCACTAATATATAATTCGTGTAATTCGCGTAATTAGTGGTTTAAAATCATATCGCAAGTAATATTAATGTCAGGGCAACGGTACCTGTGAGGAACCAGACGGCATATTGGCGGACATCGCCATTCTGCCATGAGCGGATACTCTCACCAGCCTCGTTGGCACCCCAGGCCATGAAGTTGAACGTGCCATCGACGATATGACGGTCGAACCAGGCAATGGGTGTGCTGACGCAACGGAAGATGATACGATGAGTGACATACTGCCAGATCTCGTCCTGATAGAAACGCTTGTAAGCAGCACGGTGCAGACGCGGGAACTGCTTGTACAGACGGTCGGCGATGGGCTGCTGCTCACCTTTATATATATAGGTGGCGAGACAGATGCTCAGGATGGCAATAATCGTAGAGGTAGCGGCAATCGTCGTGTCGAAGTGGATGGTGTAGTCGGTACCCTCAGCAGAGACATAGCTGCCGAAGCTGCCACCCCATCCGAGGAAGCCTCCGAGTGTGGAGTAGACACCTACACCAACGGTAATCACACAAAGTACGATCAGAGGAACGGTCATCGAAGCAGGTGCCTCATGGGGCGTGTGGTGCTCGTGGGCCTCCACATTCTCCGTTCCCCAGAAGATACCATAGTACAGGCGGAACATGTAGAAGGCTGTCATGGCAGCGATACCCGTCATGATCCATCCTACTACCGGACTATACTGCATGCAGGCTGTGATGATCTCATCCTTCGAGCTGAAGCCTGAGAAGAAGGGGATACCAGCGATGGCCAGACAGCTGATCAGGAACGTGATGTGCGTGATCGGCATGTACTTACGCAGACCACCCATCAGGGCCATCTCGTTCGAGTGGACGGCATGGATGATACATCCGGCACCGAGGAACAGGCAAGCCTTGAACATAGCGTGGGTGAACAGGTGGAACATACCAGCCATGTAACCCAGCTGAGCGTGGTTATCCATGACTGCACCATGATGACCGGGCAGTGATACGCCCAGCGCCACCATCATAAAGGCAATCTGAGAGATGGTAGAGAAGGCGAGCACACGCTTGATGTCGCTCTGGGCGCAAGCCACAGCCGCAGCATAGAAAGCGGTGAACACACCCACCCAGACCACAATCGACATGGCCTCCGGCGCATACTGGATCCACAGAGGGAACATACGGGCAATCTGGAACACACCAGCCACCACCATCGTAGCGGCGTGGATAAGTGCACTGACAGGTGTCGGACCCTCCATGGCATCAGGCAGCCAGATGTGCAACGGGAACATGGCACTCTTACCGGCACCACCAATGAACATCAGCACCAACGCAGTCGGGATGATGAATCCGCCGGCAGCCATAGCCTTGGCGATGTTACCCTGGATGAAGGGCGTGGTGCCCTGCCCCATCACGATATCCCCAGCAAACGAGAAGCTGAACGAATCGACGAAATAGCCGAAGGTCAGGATACCGATGAGGAAGAACATATCGGCAAAGCGGGTCACGATGAACGCTTTCTTAGAGGCAGCGATAGCAGGCTTCAAAGGATAGTAGAAGCCGATGAGCAGATATGAGCTGACACCCACGAGCTCCCAGAACATATACATCTGGAAGATGTTCGTGGCCAGTACCAAGCCCAGCATCGACATCGTGAAGAGGCTCAGGAAAGCGTAGTAACGCTGGAAGCCCTTCTCGCCGTGCATATAACCGAATGAGTAGATATGGACCATCAGCGACACTGTCGAGATCACAATCAGCATGACCACGCTGATGGGATCCAACAGGATACCGAGGTCGAAATGCAGATTGCCCAGAGGCAACCAAGTGAAATTATAAGGCACAAACGTCTGATAGACTCCATCCACGCGGTCAGCACCAAAGTACTGGAATGCGCAGAGGTAAGAGAGTATCGTGACGATGCCCAGCGAACAGGTGCCGATGAGTCCGGCCACCTTGTGCTGCATCTTCATGCCAGCCAGTCCCAGAATAATGAACGACAGCAGCGGCAGCAGCATGATAAATATCGTGTAACTAAACATAATCCTTACTGTTTATCGTTTCATATTCT
>JAEETD010000146.1 GCA_016290175.1 Prevotella sp.
CCGAAGGGTGGTTTCAAGAACATCAACCACAAGGAGTACTTCGCCGTGAACCTCTCCACACTGCAGAAGCTTGCAGAGGAGAAGAACCTCACCAAGATCGGTGTCGCCGAGCTCGTAGCTGCTGGTCTGACCAACGGCAAGGAGCTGGTGAAGATACTTGGCAACGGTGAGCTGAAGGCCAAGATCGATGTGGAGGCCAACGCATTCTCAAAGACTGCCGAGGAAGCAATCAAGGCAGTAGGTGGTAACGCAACAAAAATCTAAACAGTAATGAAGAAGTTAATAGAGACACTGAAGAACATCTGGAAGATTGAGGATCTGCGCCAGCGCCTCCTCATCACGCTCCTGTTCGTGGCGATTTATCGTTTCGGCTCGTTCGTGGTACTTCCTGGTATCAACCCGGCTATGTTGAGCCAACTGCAGTCACAGACTGCCGGCGGTCTGATGTCGCTGCTCGATATGTTCTCTGGTGGCGCATTCTCCAACGCATCTATCTTTGCGCTTGGAATCATGCCTTACATCTCTGCTTCAATCGTTATGCAGCTCCTCGCTGTCGCTGTGCCTTACGTTCAGAAGATGCAGCGTGAGGGTGAGAGCGGCCGTAAGAAGATTGCCATGTATACCCGTTGGCTCACAGTGGCCATCCTGTTGTTCCAGGCTCCGGGTTACCTGATGAACCTGAAGATGCAGGCTGGTGCTGCCCTCGCTCAGGGCATCTCCTGGTCTGTGTTCATGGTTCCGGCCGTCATTATCCTGTCCGCAGGAAGTATGTTTATCCTCTGGCTGGGTGAGCGCATTACCGATAAGGGTATAGGAAACGGTATCTCGCTGATCATTATGATTGGTATCATCGCCCGTCTGCCCCAGGCTTTCTTCCAGGAGTTGACGTCACGATTCACCGCCATCTCAGGTGGTGGTCTGGTGATGTTCCTCGTTGAGATCATCATTCTCTATGCAGTTGTTTGTGCATCTATTGTTCTGGTACAGGGCGTCCGTAAAGTGCCCGTACAGTATGCAAAGCGCATTGTAGGTAATCAGCAGGTCGGCGGTGCACGCCAGTATATCCCGCTGAAGTTGTTTGCTGCCAACGTGATGCCTATCATCTTTGCTCAGGCACTGATGTTCATCCCGCTGACACTCGTGCAGTATTCTGCTCCGGAGAATGCCAGTTGGTTTGTCCGTACGATGCTTGATCATCACAGTTGGACCTACAACATCATCTTCGCGTTGCTGATCATCGCATTCACATACTTCTATACGGCTATCACGCTCAATCCGACGCAGATGGCCGAGGACATGAAGCGTAACAACGGATTCATCCCTGGCGTGAAGCCTGGTAAGGAGACGGCAGAGTATATCGACACGGTGATGTCGCGTATCACATTGCCCGGATCACTGTTCATCGCCTTCATCGCTGTGATGCCTGCACTGGCAAGCCTGTTGAATGTGCAGGATGCGTTTTCTCAGTTCTTCGGCGGTACGTCACTGCTGATTCTCGTTGGTGTGGTGCTTGACACGCTCGCTCAGATTGAGAGTCATCTGTTGATGCGCCACTACGATGGTTTGCTCAGTTCTGGCCGCATCCACGGCCGTGGCATGGCGGCTTACTAATCTTCTATGAAGATCTACCTGAAGACTGAAGACGAGATAGAACTGATGCGTCAGGCTAACCAACTTGTTGGTAAGACGCTTGGCGAATTGGCAAAACATATCAAGCCTGGAGTAACGACCCTCCAATTGGACAAGATCGCGGACGAGTTCATCAGAGACCATGGTGCCGTCCCGACGTTCAAGGGGTTCCCCAATCCATATGGAGGGCCGTTTCCTGCCAGCATCTGTACGTCGGTGAATGACGTCGTCGTACATGGTGTGCCGAATGAGAGCACAGTCCTTAAGGAGGGAGATATCATCTCCGTAGACTGTGGGACGCTCCTGAACGGTTTCAATGGCGACTCTTGCTACACGTTCTGCGTGGGTGAGGTCTCCGACGAAGTCAAGCAGTTGCTCAAAACAACCAAGGAGTCACTTTTCCTTGGCATCGAGCAAGCGGTGGCAGGAAAGCATCTGGGTGATATCAGCAGTGCTGTGCAAGACCACTGCGAGGCACATGGATATGGTGTCGTGCGCGAACTGACTGGTCACGGTATTGGCCGCGAGATGCACGAGGATCCTCAGGTGCCGAACTATGGCAGACGGGGGAATGGTGTGATGCTGAAAGCCAGCATGTGTATCGCCATCGAACCCATGATTACGATGGGCAATCGTTCTATCTGGCTGGACCAGGATCGCTGGACTGTCAGGACCCGCGACGGGAAGCCTGCAGCCCATTTCGAACATACGATTGCCATCAGGCGAGGCAAGGCTGAGATTCTGTCTTCTTTCGAGGAAGTAGAACAAGTAGAAGGACATTTATATTAATTATATGGCAAAACAATCCGCTATAGAGCAGGACGGAACCATCGTTGAATCGCTGTCGAATGCGATGTTCCGAGTAGAACTTGAGAATGGAGTACAGATCATTGCGCACATCTCTGGTAAGATGAGAATGCATTATATCAAGATCCTTCCCGGTGATAAGGTGAAGGTAGAGATGAGTCCATATGATCTGACAAAAGGAAGAATTGTATTCAGATACAAATAAACAAAAGAACGATTATGAAGACAAGAGCATCATTGAAGAAGCGTACCCCGGATTGCAAGATTGTACGTCGCAAGGGACGCCTGTTCGTTATCAACAAGAAGAACCCGAAGTACAAAATGCGTCAGGGTTAATGTTAAATATGCATAAAATGTGCGGAGGTTTGAGAAAATCTTCGTACCTTTGCATGCTTTTTAGCAGAATTTCGAAATTTAACGTATTATTTTTTTATTAATTTTCAAATGGCAATAAGAATTGTTGGAGTAGATTT
>JAEETD010000074.1 GCA_016290175.1 Prevotella sp.
CAGTATCCAACAAAGGAATATCATCAGGATTAGGCATTGTGAACGGATGATGGGTAGCCATCAAGCGCTGCTCCTCATCACTCCACTCAAAGAGTGGGAAGTCGACGATCCACAGACAAACGAAGGTATCCTTGTCACGCAGCCCAAGACGATCGCCCATCTCCAGACGGAGGGTACAGAGCTGGATGCGGGTCTTGTTGGCATTATCGCCAGAGAGGATCAGTACGAGGTCGCCATCCTTGGCACCTGTTGCCTCCTTGACCTTGGCCCATACCTCAGGCGTATAGAACTTATCGATACTGGACTTCACCGTACCATCTTCGTTGAACTTGACATAAACCAAGCCCTTGGCACCAACCTGCGGACGCTTCACAAACTCTGTGAGCTCATCGAGTTGTTTACGAGAATAGTTGGCACAACCAGGAACGCAGATACCACCGATATAGTTGGCATCGTTGAAGACCGGGAACGTACCAGTACCCTTCAGCTGATCCATCAACTCAACAAACTCCATTCCGAAACGGAGATCGGGCTTGTCAGAACCAAAGCGACGCATGGCCTCATGCCAGGTCATTCGCTGCAACGGGGGTAGTTCCACGCCACGCACCTCCTTGAACAGATGACGGGCCATATCCTCGAAAAGCTGCAGCACATCCTCCTGTTCAACAAACGACATCTCGCAGTCGATCTGCGTAAACTCAGGCTGACGGTCGGCACGGAGATCCTCATCACGGAAACACTTGGCAATCTGGAAATAACGGTCAAAACCAGACACCATCAGCAACTGCTTCAGCGTCTGAGGAGACTGAGGCAATGCATAGAACTGTCCGGGATTCATACGAGAAGGCACTACGAAGTCGCGGGCACCCTCTGGCGTCGAACCGATCAGGATCGGCGTCTCCACCTCGATGAAGTCCTTACCATCCAGGAAGTTACGAATCAGAATCGTCATGCGGTGACGCAGTTCGAGATTCTTACGGACGGCATTTCGACGAAGGTCGAGATAACGGTACTTCATACGGATATCATCGCCACCATCGGTATTATCCTCGATCGTAAATGGCGGGGTCTGACTCTCGCTGAGGATATTCAGCTCCTTCACAAGGATCTCGATATCACCTGTAGGCATCTTCGGATTCTTGCTCTGACGCTCACTCACCTCACCCTTGATCTGAATACAGAACTCACGGCCCAGTTTGTTGGCACGCTCACAGAGTTCTGCATCGTCAGCCTCATTGAAAACAAGCTGAGTCAGTCCATAACGATCGCGAAGGTCGACGAAAGTCATTCCACCCATCTTACGGCTTCGCTGTACCCATCCGGCAAGTGTTACCACACTGCCTGCATCTTGGAGCCTAAGCTCTCCACAAGTCTTACTTCTATACATATTTATTAACTTTTTATCCTTTTGAGGTGCAAAATTACATAAAAAAGTGAAAAAAAGGAGAGAAAAATAATAAAAAAGCTATCGCGGTAGCAAATTTTTCACTTTTCACTCTTCACTTTTCACTTATTTTCGTATCTTTGCCACGAAAATAAACAAATTCGTCAAATTATGAAGAAGATAGTAGTCATGACCCTGCTGCTCATCTGTGGAATGACAGCAGCGCTGGCACAGAAACCAGCAGAGATAAAATTCGACAAGTTGACTCATGATTTCGGGACTTTCTCTGAGAAGAATCCCGTGGTAACCTGCACTTTCACCTACACCAATGTAGGCGAACTGCCGTTGGTGATCAATCAGGCGGTGGCAAGTTGTGGATGCACGGTCCCTGAGTACACCAAGACACCTGTGAAACCCGGAGAGAAGGGAGAAATCAAAGTCACCTATAATGGTACCGGCAAATTCCCTGGCCATTTTAAAAAGATTATCACTGTCAGAACGAATGGTGCTGTGGAAATGACCCGGCTCTATATAGAAGGAGATATGACAGAAGCTACGGAATAACAAATCACCCGCCACGAGGCGGGTGATTTGCTTTTAGAACGTATAATTGAAACCGATTGAACTGTATTCCTTAAACTGCCAGTAACCTAAATCAGAATCCCTCTTGCCGGCATCATCAAATCGAGGATAGAGGAAGATATTAGCACTGATGTATTTACTCACCTGCATGGTAAACGTATTCTCCCACTCTATTTCAGTACGCTTATATGACGTGAAGGCATAGAAACGGCTCTTCCATTTCACGATATCATTCAGCTTCCATTCCAGATCGGCTGTGATCTGCGAACCGAAATCCAACAGGGAATGCTTGCCATCGTCAATACCATAACGTGATGGGAACCAGTCTGTGCCATTAAACCATGAGCGATCGACATAACGATAGTTCAGCGCGAAAGGTGACAAGTTGACCGTTCCTGTGAGTTTCTTATCGAAAGCCTCTACCTTGTAATCCATACCAAGACCGACATTCAGGTTGAAGGGTGACATGAAGTCAGAATAGGTATTGGCATCATTGGCCTTCAAACCACGGGTAAACTGCGTATAGGCTATCAACTGGAGGGTATAATACCATTTCTTCGTAGCCTCCAGACCAACCTTACCAGTATAACGGATCAGGTCTTCGTTAGACTTGAACTTATGAATGGAGTCGGTACGAGTACGCTGGAAACCAAGTTTCAACTCCAGTTTATTGTCCCACTTCCATTTGTTCTTGTTGTCATAATTGGCCTCAAGTGTCAATGCACCGACAGCAGAATAATTGGACTCTCCACCCTTGTACCAGTTGCCGGATACGTAATTCTGCATGAACTGCAGGAAGCCGTCTCCCTTTCGCGTCCAGAACTTGGGTTTCTTCACCTCCACCTCCACAGGAGCCTCTTCCTGGAAATCAATGACAGGTGCTTCCACCTGTTCCACAAAATCAACCATGTTCTCGATCGGCTGATCCACATCCTCACGTACAGACCCCGTCTCCTGAAGGTCAGACTCGGTGGTTTTCACAAGATCCGGGCGATTCAGATACACCGCCAATAAAGCATTGTCGACTACGTCATCTACCGGATTTGTCTCATTCAAGGACAATGCATGACCTGCCACATTGTGATAGAACGTCAACGGGGTAAACAGACGATAATACTGTCCCTTCAGACTGTCATTTGGCTGCGCGGCACTCGCGCTGAGCGCTGAGGTTACCGCAAATAATAATGCGATTTTTCTCATAACTGAGTGCAAAGTTACGATTTTTTTTGGTTAATCTGCCGATTTGCCAAAAAAAAGTTGTAATTTTGCACCTTGATTTGCGCGTACATTAATTATAATAGAAACAAAAACAAAATAAACAATGAATAGAGACACTATCATCGGATTTGTATTGATTGCGTTGGTGCTCATTGGCTTCAGCTGGTATAACCAGCCTTCTGCAGAACAGATAGAGGCACAGCGTAAGGAAGACAGCATCGCTGCTGTCATGAGGGATAACGCTGAAAAGAAACAGAAGGCCGAGGCTGCTGCCAAGGAGGCAAAGGTCGAAGCCGCCAAGGGAGATACCACCGCTTTGTTCTATAGCGCCCTGAATGGCAGTGAAGAGGATATCGTGCTGAAGAATCAGAAGGTGGAACTGACACTCTCCACCAAGGGCGGTACAATGACCAAGGCCGTCATCAAGAACTTTACAGACAAGAACGGCAACAAAGACGTCACCCTGTTCGACAAGCAAGACCAGCGAATGAATTTCCTGCTGTCTGGCAAACAGGATAACATCATCACCCAGGACCTTTACTTTACGCCATCAAACGTCAGCGATTCGACGGTGACTATGACTGCTCAGGCCTCGGATGGCGGAAGTATCGTTTTGGACTATCTTCTCGGTCCTGATCATCTGCTGCATTTCTCACTCACCGCCAACGGACTCGGTGGGATGTTTGCTCCGACTTATAAGGAGATGGACATCGAGTGGAATGGTCATAGCCGTCAGCAGGAGAAAGGCTTCTATTTTGAGAACCGCTATACGGCACTTTTCTATAAAGAGGCCCAGAATGGTTCTACCGACAACCTGTCGGAGACAGAAGACAAGACCAAGACCATCGAGGAGACACTCGACTGGGTGGCTTTCCGCAACCAGTTCTTCAGTGCTGCCCTGATTTCGAAAGATAACTTTGCAGGAGGTTCCACTCTCGCCAGTGTCCAGGATCCCAAGGAATCGGGCTATCTGAAGCAGTTTGATGCAAAACTTCGCACAGCCTTCGACCCCACAGGCCAAAAGCCATCAGAGTTTGAAATGTATATCGGTCCGAATGATTTCCGTCTGATTCAGGCTGTGGAAAAGCAGAGCCTGTTTGGCAAGGACCTCGACCTGGAACAATTGGTGAACTTAGGTTGGTGGCTCTTCCGCCTGATCAACCGCTGGTTCACACTCTATGTCTTTGACTGGTTGGCTTCATGGGGTTTCTCGATGGGTATCGTGCTCATTCTGATTACCCTCTTGCTGAAGGCCATCACCTTCCCGATGGTGAAGAAGAGCTATATGTCGTCGGCCAAGATGCGTGTGCTGAAGCCGAAACTCGACGAGGCCACCAAGCAATACGACAAGCCAGAGGATCAGATGAAGAAGCAGCAGGCCATGATGCAATTGTACTCACAATATGGTGTATCACCGTTGAGCGGCTGTCTGCCGATGCTGATTCAGATGCCTATCTGGATTGCCATGTTCTGGTTTGTGCCTAATGCCATCCAATTGCGCGGTCAGTCGTTCCTATGGATGGAAGACCTCGCCACCTACGACCCCATCATCTCCTGGAATTCCCACATCTGGGGTATCGGCGATCATCTGTCGCTGTCGTGCCTCTTGTTCTGCGGTTCGAATATCCTTTACTCATGGTTTACCATGCGTCAGCAGAAGGACCAGATGGTAGGTGCACAGGCTGAGCAGATGAAATATATGCAGTATATGATGTATCTCATGCCGCTGATGTTCTTCTTTATGTTCAACGACTACTCCAGTGGTCTGAACTTCTACTACTTCATCTCATTGTTCTTCTCATCGATCATCATGTGGACACTCCGCAAGACAACCAACGACGAGAAACTGCTCGCCATCCTTGAGGCCCGTTTCAAGGAGAACAAGAATAATCCCAAGAAGAAGACCGGCGGTTTGGCAGCCCGTCTTGAGGCCATGCAGAAGCAGGCTGAAGAATTGCAGAAGCAGAGAATGAACCAAAAGAAATAACGATATGAGAACGAAAAGATATCTAGTCATTCTAGCCGGGCTAGCCGTACTCACCGGGACAGCAAACCCAGCCAAAGCTCAAGACGACGTGAAGATCGGAAAACAAAATATCAAGCTCACCAGCAACCTGATGACTCCAGAGGCACTCTGGGCCATGGGACGCATCGGTAGTTGCGAGGCGAGTACAGACGGCAAGCAGATTGTCTATCAGGTAGGCTATTATAGCGTGAAGGCCAATAAGAGCCAACAGAAGATTGCCATCGTCAATGCAGATGGTACAGGCAATACGACGCTGACAACAGGTACGAAGAGTGAGACCGACCCCACGTGGCTGAACGGAAAGATCGTCTTCCTTTCCGGTGGACAGATATGGATGATGAACCCTGACGGCACAGACCGCAAGCAGATATCCAATACAAAGAAAGATATCGAAGGTTTCAAGTTCTCACCCGACGGCAAGAAAGTGATTCTGCTACATAGCATCGACTTCTACGAGATCATCAAGAAAAATCCCGATGACCTACCTAAGGCAACGGGGCGTCTGGTAACAGACCTGATGTATCGCCATTGGGACCATTATGTAGAGTCTATCCAGCATCCGTTCGTATATGAGGTAAGCAGCGATGGCATCGCTGCAAATGGAACGGATATCCTCGAGGGCGAGCCCTACGAATGTCCGATGGAGCCCTTCGGTGGTATGGAGCAGTTGGACTGGAGTCCTGACTCGAAGACTATCGCCTATACCTGTCGCAAGAAGACGGGTCTCGCCTACTCTATCTCCACTGACAGCGACATCTATATATATAATATAGGTACGCGCGAGACGAAAAACCTCTGCAAGCCTGAGGGATATGTGGAGCCAGAGATTGATCCGACCACCACGATGAAGTATCAGAAGGTGAATGCTCCCGAGAATCTGAAAAACAATGTGGGTTATGACACTAACCCAAAATTTTCATCTGACGGCAAGTATGTTGCCTGGCTCTCTATGGAGCGCAACGGCTATGAGGCCGACCGTAACCGTCTGTGTTGCTACGATTTAGCGACAGGTGAAAAGAAATATCTCACAGAATCATTTGACTCGAATGTAGATGATTTCGTTTGGAGCGACTCGAAAGACGCCATGATTTATTTCATCGGTGTCTGGCACGCAACAGAGAATCTCTATGCCATCAATTGGAAGGGCGAACTGAAGCAGATGACTGAGACTTGGGACGACTTCGGTTCTATCCATCTAATGAACAATGGAAAACAGTTGTTGATGGAACGTCATAACTTCACTTCACCTGCTGATTTGTATATTGTCACTCCGAATTTCAAGAAACCCGAAAAGACGGCAATAACCCAACTGACTTTCGAGAACAAACATATTCTTGATCAGTTGGCTAAACCCACTGTTCAGCAGCGTTGGGTAAAAACCAGTGATGGAAAAGAAATGCTGACCTGGATCATCCTTCCTCCGAACTTTGACGAATCGAAGAAATATCCTACCCTACTTTTCTGCGAGGGTGGTCCTCAGAGTCCTGTCTCTCAGTTCTGGAGCTATCGTTGGAACTTCATGATTATGGCTTCTCAAGGTTATATTGTCGTAGCGCCCAACCGTCGTGGTTTACCTGGCTTCGGACAGGAATGGCTTGAAGAGATTTCTGGCGATTGGACGGGTCAATGCATGCAGGACTATCTGGCTGCTATCGATGATGCCGCCAATAATCTGTCATACGTAGATAAAGAACACTTAGGTGCTGTAGGCGCCAGTTTCGGCGGATTCTCCGTATATTATCTCGCCGGTATCCACGAGAAACGTTTCAAGGCGTTCATCGCTCATGATGGTGCCTTTAACCTCGCTGCGATGTATACTGAGACTGAGGAAAACTGGTTCTCTAACTGGGAGTATGACGAAGCCTACTGGCATCGTCCACAGCTACCCAATGCCAAGAAGACCTACCACGACTCACCACACAAGATGGTTGAGAAATGGGATACACCTATCCTCTGTATCCACGGTGAAAAGGACTACCGCATCAATGCCACTCAGGGTATGTCGGCCTTCAATGCCGCCCGCATGAAGGGTATTCCTGCAGAGCTGCTCATCTTCCCTGATGAGAACCACTGGGTGTTGAAACCGCAGAATGGTGTGCTCTGGCAGCGGACGTTCTTCAACTGGCTCGACCGTTGGCTGAAATAAAGGTAAAAAAGTAAAAAGGTAAAAAATAAAAAGATAATGACTCAAGCTATTCAAAAGACTCTACGCGATTCCGCCGGCATGCGGTGGACCGCCTTGCTGCTGCTCGCTCTGGCGATGTTCTGCAGCTACATCTTCATGGACATCCTCTCGCCCATCAAGGACCTGATGCAGGAGACCCGAGGCTGGGACTCTACGGCCTTCGGCACAATGCAGGGCTCTGAGGTGTTCCTCAACGTGTTCGTGTTCTTCCTCATCTTCGCCGGCATCATCCTCGACAAGATGGGCGTGCGCTTCACCGCTGTTTTGAGTGCTGCTGTGATGTTGGTCGGTGCCTGCATCAAGTGGTACGCTGTCAGCGAGAGCTTTATAGGAAGCGGACTCGAAACCTGGTTCACGAACAACCTGAATTATATCCCCGTGTTCGATGAGCTCGGCGTTTCGCCCTTCTATGAGGGCATGCCAGCCTCGGCCAAGTTCGCTGCTTGCGGATTCATGATCTTCGGTTGCGGTTGTGAGATGGCTGGTATCACTGTTTCGAGAGGAATCGTGAAGTGGTTCAAGGGTCGCGAGATGGCACTGGCGATGGGTTCTGAGATGGCCCTGGCCCGTCTGGGTGTTGCCACCTGTATGATCTTCTCACCTTTCTTTGCCCGTTTGGGTGGACAGATCTCAGTGACACGTTCCGTAGCCTTCGGTGTCGTACTGATGTGTATCGCCCTCATCATGACCATCGTCTATTTCTTCATGGACCAGAAGCTCGATGCTCAGACGGGTGAGGCCGAAGAGAAGGACGATCCGTTCAAGGTATCAGACATCGGTAAGATCCTCAGCGACAGTGGTTTCTGGATTGTCGCCCTGCTTTGCGTGCTCTATTACTCGGCCATCTTCCCTTTCCAGAAGTATGCTGTGAACATGCTACAGTGCAACCTCACTTTGACGCCACCAGACGCTGATTCGTTCTGGGCAAACTCATCAGTGACCATCGTGCAGTATGTCATCATGCTGATTGTGGCTGCTGCTGGTTTCGCTTCGAACTTCCAGAAGAAAGCGAACATGAAATACGGTCTGTTGGCAATCTCCATCATTGCCCTCATCACCTATTGTTATATGGGTTATATGCGTCAGTCAGCAGAGTCGATCTTCGCAGTGTTCCCCCTGCTTGCCGTGCTCATCACCCCGATCCTGGGATCTTATCTCGACCATCATGGCAAGGCTGCCTCGATGCTCGTGCTGGGTTCACTGCTACTTATCGGCTGTCACCTGACATTTGCCTTCATCCTTCCGATGTTCAAGGGTAATGCTGTCGGTGGTATCATTATCGCCTACGCCACGATTCTGGTACTTGGCGCCAGCTTCTCTTTAGTCCCCGCCTCACTCTGGCCATCTGTTCCCAAACTTGTGGATGCCAAGGTGATCGGCTCAGCCTACGCACTGATTTTCTGGATTCAGAACATCGGTCTCTGGCTCTTCCCGCTGCTCATCGGCAAGGTGCTCGACAAGACAAATCCAGGTGTCACTGATCCGACGCAATTCGACTACACCGCTCCGTTGGTGATGCTCGCCTGTCTGGGTGTAGCCGCCCTTATCTTAGGCTTCGTACTGAAAGCCGTCGACAAGAAGAAAGGCATCGGTCTCGAACTCCCAAATATCCAGGAATAGTATGAAAATAGGATTCGACAACGAGAAATATCTCAAGATTCAGTCTGAACATATCAAGGAGCGCATTGCCCAGTTCGACGGAAAACTCTACATGGAACTCGGTGGTAAGCTCTTCGACGACCACCATGCCTCACGTGTGCTGCCAGGCTTCAAACCCGATTCGAAACTCCGTATGCTGGGACAATTGCGCGACAGCATCGAGATTATCATCGTGGTCAGTGCTGAGGATATTGAGAAGAACAAGATCCGTGCCGACCTCGGCATCACCTACGACGAGGATGTGCTGCGTCTGCGCGATGAGTTTATGCTCCGTCAATTTATGGTGGGCAGTGTGGTGATTACCCATTACAACGGTCAGCATGCCGCCGACCAGTTCCGGCATCGTCTGGAGCGTATGGGCATCAAGTCATATATCCACTACCCCATCGACGGTTATCCCCACAACGTGGAACTCATCGCCAGTGACGAGGGTTTCGGAAAGAACGACTACGTAGAGACCACCCGTCCTCTGGTTATTGTAACGGCACCAGGTCCAGGCTCTGGTAAGATGGCTACTTGTCTCTCGCAACTCTACAACGAGAATAAGCGTGGTATCCGCGCTGGTTATGCAAAGTTTGAGACCTTCCCCGTGTGGAACCTCCCACTGAAGCATCCAATCAACATTGCATACGAAGCTGCCACAGCTGACCTCAACGACGTGAACATGATTGACCCCTTCCATCTCGAGGCCTATGGCAAGACCGCCGTCAACTACAACCGCGATGTAGAAATATTCCCCGTACTGAATGCCCTCTTCGAAGGCATCTATGGTGAGAACCCGTATAAATCGCCTACGGACATGGGCGTTAACATGATTGGATTCTGTATCTCTGATGACGAGGTCTGCTGTGATGCTAGTCGCGATGAGATTATCCGTCGTTTCTACACGGCTACCAATAAGATGGCAGATGGCGCCGACAATGAGAGTGAGGTGAACAAGATCCGTATGCTCTTTAATCAGGCGAAGATTTCGACCGCCACGCGTAAAGTGACAGTGGCCGCCTATGAGAAGAAGATCCAGAGTGGTCATACAGCAGCAGCCATCGAACTCGAAGACGGCACCATCATTACAGCTAAGTCGACGCCGCTCTTAGGGTGCAGTGCAGCTCTGTTGCTCAATGCCACCAAATATCTGGCAGGCATCGACCACGAGGTCAAACTGATCCCGCAGAGTCTGATCGAACCTGTTCAGAAGACGAAAATAGAATACCTGGGCGGCAAGAATCCCCGTCTACATACCGATGAGGTGTTGGTAGCCCTCAGCGTGCTCTCTACTCATGACGACAATTGTAGGAAGGCTTTGGAACAATTGCCACAACTGCGCTATTGTCAGGTTCACACCACCGTCATGCTCTCTGAAGTAGACCGTAAGATCTTCAAGAAACTGGGCTGCGGCCTTACCTGCGATCCTGTCAAGAAGCAGTGAACAAAGCCCCCTAAGTTAGGGGGCAACAGGGGTCTGAACAATGGGAAAACATGAATACGAGTAGGAACTGTGAGAATAATGGCGGTCGTTCAGACCCCCAACCCCCTAACTTAGGGGGCTTAAGTCGGCTTAACGACTCTCCCGTCGCAAGGTGGACGGTGCTTTTCATCGTGGCCACTGCTATGATGATGGGGTATTTCGTCAACGATATCATGTCGCCCCTTGAGACGTTGCTGGAGATGCCTCGAAGCCAGGGCGGTCTGGGTTGGACGCCATCCGATTACGGATTCTTCTCCGGAGCAGGCAGTTTCATCAATGTATTCTTGCTCATGCTCTTCTTCTCGGGAATCATCCTCGACAAGATGGGCATCCGCTTTACAGGCACATTGGCCTGTAGCCTGATGGTGCTCGGCACACTGATTAAGTATTACGCAGTTACCGCCGACCTCGACGATACTATTCACTATTCGCTCTTCGCTATTCACTTGCCACCATCGGTTGCGATGGCGAGTTTAGGCTTCGCCATCTTCGGTGTAGGCTATGAGATGACAGGCATCACCGTCTCGAAAGCGATGGTACGATGGTTTACAGGCCATGAACTGGCGCTTGCTATGGGGCTCCAGTTGGCGATGGCCCGTTTCGGCACAGCTGCTGCCTTAAGTATATCAGCCCCCATTGCCCGCCACTTTACACTCTCCGCGCCATTGCTTGTAGCGCTGGCTTTTCTCATCATCGGCTTGTTGGCCTTCCTCGTTTTCTGCGTCATGGACCGCAGATTAGATAAGAACGAAGAGTCAAGAACTAAGAGTTATGATTACTCTGCTGCGGATAATTCCCATCCTGATAGTAATCATAACTCTTCACTCTTCACTCATAACTCTTCACTCGACAACGATGAGGAGAAATTCCACTTCTCCGACATCTTCGTCACCCTGCGCAATCCCGGTTTCTGGCTTATTACGCTCTTCTGCGTGCTCTTCTATTCCGCCGTATCGCCATTCCTGAAATTCTCCACCAAGCTGATGGTGATGAAATACGGTGTCGATCCAGACCTTGCAGGTTTCTTCTCCTCAATCGCTCCCTTCGGCACTATTCTGATGACACCACTCTTCGGCTTGGTCTACGATAAATATGGTAAAGGCGTAACGCTGGTTATTACGGGAGCCCTCATGCTGGCCGCCGTTCATTTCGGTTTCTCGCTTCCGATCCATAGCAGTACCATCGCCATCGCTCTGATGGTCATTCTCAGCATCGGATACTCGTTGGCACCCGCGGCTCTCTGGCCCTGTGTACCAAAGATCATCCCCCTGAAATGTTTAGGTACAGCCTATTCAATGATCTTCTTTATCCAGAATTTCGGACGTGCCATCATTCCTATGTTCGTAGGCCGTGCCAACGAGACTGATCCTTCTTACACCACATCGATGCTCATCTTCGGCTTCACGGCCCTTGGTGCAGCCATCGTCGCCATCGCAATGTGGTATACCGACCGCAAGAAAGGCTACGGCCTGCAATTACCGAATATCAGGAAGTAATTCTACCATTTAAGACGAACCACAAGCGGCAGATGGTCGCTATAGCCTGGCTGGTAGCGCATGCCGTTGTAGGTGCGGCGAGGACGATAGCCGCCGTAAAGTTTTTCATCTTCGAGCAGGAACTTAGGTGAGTGGATGAAAGTTGTGTCCACCTTATTATATATATAAGTGGACCCTAACACATGATCGATGCTCTCCCATTCGCCTTGGTAGCGGTATGTGCCTCGAACCCCATTCTGTCCCCTAGCCTCTTTCGTTAGGTTTTGAATGCCATGCTGGCAAATCTGACGGAGAGTCGGACTATCAGCACCGTCGTTGAAATCGCCGGCAATCAGAATAAATGCCCCAGTGTTCAGGCTCTGGATAGAATCAATAGATTGACAAAGACGATCTGCTACAACTTGACGGAAAGGGCGGCTATAGCGCTCTCCCCCATAGCGGCTAGGCGCATGAACCACAAAGACATGAAGTGTGTCGCCAGAGAGTATTTCACCACAAGCATAGAGAATATCTCGGGTGGGACGCATACCTTCTATCGGGGTAATACGGATGGAATAACTGTTGATAGGGGCGAAAGAGAAAGGTGAATAAAGCAAGGCCACATCGATACCTCGAAGGTCAGGCGAAGAAGTCATCAGATATTCATAACCTGCATTACGGAGCAGAGAACGATGTGTCAGGTCATGCAAACAGGAGTCGTTTTCAACTTCACAAAGAGCAATCAAATCAGGAATGCCCTCGTCAGATGTCGACAATAGTTCCTGAGCGATGTTATTCAACTTCCGCCAATAGCGTTTCCTGGTCCAATGACGGGTAGCCTCAGGCAGGTACTCGGCATCATCCTTGCCTTCATCGTCGAGATAATCGAAGAAATTCTCGCAATTGAGTTCAACGAATGTCAGCGACTGAGCTGATAATGAGTTAAGAGATAAGAACGAAGAGTGAAGAGTTATGATTACCAAGCAAGCCCACCTAAGCGAGCGCGAAACTCTCACTCCAGAAGTAATCATAACTCTCAATTTTTAACTCTTAGTTCTTAGTCCGGACTATTTTCCAGCCGATGGAGGCGATAAAGATACTCATCAACGGCGAGAGATAGTTGAAGAAGCAATATGGCAGATAAGCCAGTGTAGCGACGCCAAGCACCGTGCTCTGCGTCAAACCGCAGGTATTCCATGGCACTAATACAGAAGTTACCGTTGCACCATCCTCACACGAACGGCTCAACAGCCTAGGTTCGTAGCCTCTCTGACGGAATGTATCCTTGAACATCGAACTGGAGAGCATGATGGAAAGATACTGATCGGCCATAGCAACGTTACAGAAAATGGCCGTTCCTACGGTAGAAGCAACCAAAGAAGCCGTTCCTCTGGCGAATCGCAGTACGATCCGCATTAAATCCTGTAACTGTCCTGTAGCTGTAAGCGCACCACCGAAAGTCTGTGCACAGATGATAAGCCAGATGGTCGGCATCATACCCGCCATACCACTAGTGTGTACGAGTTCGTTAAGTACGGGAATACCCGTTTCAATATCAGTGCTGCCATAACACACCTGCATCATACCCTTGTATTGTGCTAGCAATCCTGAACCGTCCTCACCAGATATCTGATGAACCAATTGCGGTTGGACCAACAAGGCAACAATCACAGCCAGAAGGATTGCCAGGAAAAGTACCACCATCGACGGCCAACGATGGGCAATCATCACACCCGTGAGCACAGGCACGAGCAACAGCCAAGGCGAAATGACAAACGTATGTTGCAATCCCTCCATAAACTCTGCCACGTTGCCATGTCCCGACACATTCATTGTGAGACCTGCAATCAAAAAGATGATCAGCGAAATGCAGAAGGTAGGCACCGTCGTATAGAGCATATAACGGATATGGGTGAAGAGCGGTGTACCTGCGACGCTCGAAGCCAGCACGGTAGTATCAGAAAGAGGCGAAAGCTTATCGCCAAAATAAGCGCCAGTGATGATCGAACCTGCAATCCACCCGTCATCAAAGCCATGTGCCTTTCCGATACCCATCAGCGCCAGTCCAATAGTGGCAACAGTTGTCCATGAGGAACCTATCATCAGACTGACTAAAGCACAAAGAATGCTACTGCTAAC
>JAEETD010000147.1 GCA_016290175.1 Prevotella sp.
TAAAAGTAAGCACGATGAACCCAAATCACACAACCCACGAGAATCAATGCCATAGCGGGCATCGTCATCATACCGTTGTTCACATAGCCGAAGTCGTAGCAGGCATCCGGAATGATCTGGAAGCCCAGCAGCGAACCACGTCCGAGCAGCTCACGTACGGCACCTACGATCACTAAGATCATTGCATAGCCGAGACCGTTACCCACACCATCGAGGAACGAGGGCCAAGGCTTGTTCTGCATGGCAAACGCCTCCAAGCGACCCATCAGGATACAGTTGGTGATAATCAGACCTACATACACGCTCAGCTGAACACTCACATCGTAGGCGAAAGCCTTCAGAATCTGAGAAACGATAGTCACAAGAGCAGCAACCACCACCAACTGCACTACGATACGGATGCGGTTGGGGATGGTGTTGCGGATGATTGAGATGATCACATTCGCAAAGGCGGTGATGACCGTCACAGCAAGACCCATCACGATGGCCGGCTTCAGCTGCGACGTCACAGCCAAGGCCGAGCAGATGCCGAGCACCTGGCCCAGAATGGGATGATCGAGGTTCAACGGGTTCGTAAAAACCTCTTTATTTTGTTTACTGAATAATGCCATAACTTTACTCCTCCTTTACTTTCTTTATTTTCATCATCTTATTCATCTCCTCATCACTGATGGAATCATTACCCAGAGTACTCTTGATCAGGAGCTTCATCAGTTCCTTCTCGTCCATATCAAGGTCGTACTCTCCCGTCCACAGACCGAAAGTTCGCTTGATCATTTCGTCGACACCATTAGAGGTGAGTGTAGCTCCCGTTACACAGTCAACCTGTGAGGTGGGGTCTTCCACCTTCTTCACCACAGAGAGCACAACCTTGTCGTTGCCTTTGTCATCTTCGGCGATAATACGCTTGCCAATGAATTTCTCCTGCCACTCCTGCGAGTCCTTGATCTCAGCACCAAGGCCTGCAGTCTCGGATTCGTGGTTGAAGTAAGCACCATATACCCTAAGGTCCATCGTCTCCGGATCAAAGCGAGTCGACATATAGCCGCTGATGCCGCCCCAGAGTCCCATACCCTTCATTTCGAAAATCATGATAGGCTCTTCATTAATCTCAGCCATCAGAATTTTCTGACCCGCGAAGTCCATTGTGTCGTTCACGAGTTCAGCATACTTGGCTTCTGCTGCAGCACCGTCAAGGTCGCGGATGTTGAGCGAGTAGAGCACCTGTTTCTTCATGTCGAGTTCAACGTTGGCATCCTGCATAGGCTTCAGGGCCTTGTAGACGAAGGCCAGCAGGAAGGCTACAATCACAACCAGAATCGCACTATATATAATAATGTACGAATTCGAATTAGTATTCAGTTTCATTTGGTACCTCCTCTCTTTAAACGTTTCGAGATATTACGCTCCACGATGAAATGGTCGATCATCGGGGCACACATATTACCAAAGAAGATAGCCAGCATCATACCCTCGGGATAGCCGGCATTCATCACACGGATGATAATGGCCATCGCTCCGATGAGGAAACCGTAGATATACTGTCCGGTGGTAGTGCGGCATGAGGTCACGGGGTCGGTAGCCATAAACACGGCACCGAAGGCGAAGCCACCCATCACCAGATGTTCGCGGGCTGAGAGAGGTGAAAGATTCCCGTGGAAGATAAAAGCCATCAGGGCACCACCCACGAACACGAAGAGCATCGTACGCCAGGAGGCGATACCCGTCCACAGCAGAATCACGGCACCGATGGCGATGGCGATGAGAGAGGTCTCACCGATAGAACCGGGAATAAAGCCTAATGCCATATCCATGATGGAGGCATCGGGCGTGATGCCTTGTGCAATCTGTCCCAGCGGTGTGGCAGCGGTGAAGCCATCGGGCAGGTCGTTACCCAGTCCGAAGATGGAGTTCTGAGCTACCCAGATGGTGTCGCCCGTCATCTTGGCGGGATAGGCAAAGAACAGGAACATACGGGCTGCGATGGCAGGGTTGAAGATGTTCATACCCGTACCGCCGAAGATCTCTTTACAGAAGATGACCGAGAAGGCGCAGGCGAGTGCGAGCATCCATAGCGGACAGCCGATGGGGATGATCAGCGGGATGATGATACCCGACACGAGGTAGCCCTCCTGAATCTCCTCACCCTTCCACTGTGCCCAGGCAAACTCAATGCCCAGACCTACGATATAGCTCACCAGAATCTTAGGCAGGACGGCAAAGAATCCGTAGAAGAAGATCTCGAAGAAGCCGGCAGATGCCAGTGTGCCTGCAGCGAGATAGTTCTGATAGCCGATATTATACATACCGAACAGCATGGCGGGCATCAGGGCGATCACCACCATACTCATAATACGCTTCGAGTCGATGGCGTCGTGAATATTCACGCCACCAGCCTTCGCCGTATCGTTAGGCACAAGCGCAAACGTCTCAAAACCGTCGAAGACACTACGGAAAGCATGCAGCTTACCGCCCTCTTCGAAGCTTGGCCTCATCTTGTCAAATAGATTTCTTATAGCACTCATGTCGTTATGCGTTTTCTTTACGTAAAATATTCAGTCCTTCACGCACGATGCGCTGCAACTCAAGCTTCGAGGAATCCACGAATTCTGCCAGTGCAAAGTCCTCTGGTGCCACCTCGTAGATACCTAAGGCCTCCTGACGGTCAATGTCGCCAGTGATAATGGCCTTGATAAGGTATTCGCCATAGATATCCATCGGCAGTACCTTGTCGTACTCACCGCTCATGATCATGTGACGCTCACCGCCCTTCACACGGGCATCGAGGGCATACTCTTT
>JAEETD010000075.1 GCA_016290175.1 Prevotella sp.
AATCTTACCAATACCAAGACCTGCGCCAATAGCTGCGAGACCTGCGCCTACTGCGGCACCCAATTTTGCAACACCTTCTGCTGCTAATAATGCTGTAATCATAATGTTTTGTTTTTAAATTGTTAATATTTTAATTAATTCTTATTCACTTATTCATGTTCCGGTTCAACTCTTGCCAAGCCGATAAAGACGGCCGAGAGCATGGTGAACACCATCGCCTGGATGAAGCAGACCAGACACTCAAGGCACATCATGAAGATGCTCATGATGACACTCAGCGCCGACATCGACAACTGTACCGCCACCGTCTGGGCAGCCACCAGGAAGATGATACACGTAATGGCCACCGCAATGGCGTGTCCCGCCATCATGTTGGCAAAAAGTCGGATCATCAGGGCGAAGGGCTTCGTGAAGATACCCACGAACTCAATCACGGGGATGATGGGAATCGGCGCCTTGAGCCACGTGGGCACATCGGGCCAGAAGATATCCTTCCAGTAATGCTTGTTACCCGAGAACTGCACGATCAGGAAGGTGCAGAGGGCGAGGAAGAACGTCACGGCGATATTGCCCGTCACGTTTCCAGAGCCTGGCGGGAACGGAATCAATCCCATCACATTACACGTGAAGATGAAGAAGAAGCAGGTGAGCAGATAGGGCGTGTATTTCTCGTAGCCCTTCCCTACTCCCGGCTTGATAATCTCATCCACCACGTACATCACGAGCATTTCGACGAAGCCGACGAATCCACCTGGGGCGCTGTCAGATGCCTTGCGGTTCTTGTACCAGCGGGCGCTGAACAGGATGCAGCAAAGCAGGATGGCCACATTGATGAACATCACGGCAACCGTCTTAGTGATAGAAAGGTCGAGCACGGGCTCACCGTTCTCAACTATCTTGCCAGCGTTGTCACCCTCCGTCGCAATGGCCAGTCCGTAAGGACCCTGCCGCAGTCCGTTGGCATCGGGATGGTGCTCGAACTTCGACGAGCAGAACACATGCCAGCCGGTGGAACTGTTGACGATGATGGGCAGTGGTATCACCAACGACTTCCCCTCACCGTAGTCGGTCACATGCCAGTCGTGCGAGTCCTTGATATGCTCAAGCACCACCTCCTTGGCCGAGAAGTCTTCCGCCCCCATCGCAGGTACCAATGCGAACATCAGCAGCGCAACGCTTAGCAGTCGTTTGATGTGATTCATATTAATTTTCAATGTTCAATTTTCAATCTTCAATGTCTCATTAAGAGTGTTACAACCATCGTTATCGCGTACATTATTAAAAATACAGCGGCGAAGTGGATGGCATCTTCTCTGTTCTCGGTGAAGAATACGTAAAGCCCGACAACCGTTGCGACGAGCAGCATACGTATCGTTGCCATAATCAGATAGAAGTGGACCAGATGGTCGGGCGAATGCCTCTTGACGATGTCATAGCCCTTCACATAAGCCACACCTAACAGGGTGAAGAAGAGGACTGAGAGGAAGTATTCCACTACTCCTGACGTTCTACGCAGAGCGAGACCTTGTTCTTCTGTACCTCTACAAATCCACCGAGAATGGCCAGCTGCTGACCATCGTACTCCACCACTCCCTTTGTCAGGATGGAGATGATGGGTGCGTGATCGGTCAGGATCTCAAAGTTACCCTGTGCGCCAGGCACCTTCACGCTCTCCACCTCACCGGTGAACTCTATCCTCTCGGGCGAAACTATCTTGAGCGTCAGCATAATCTTCAATGTTCAATGTTCAATGTTCAATGAAGATTAGCCCTTTGCAGCCTCCAACAGTTTCTTCGCCTTCTCCTTGGCATCATCGATCGTACCCACGTTGAGGAATGCCTGCTCAGGCAGGTCGTCCACCTCACCGTCGAGAATCGCATTGAAGCCCTTGATGGTATCCTCGATGGGCACCATCACACCGGGCAGACCGGTGAACTGCGAGGCCACCGAGAACGGCTGCGACAAGAATCGCTGCACACGACGGGCACGGTTCACCGTCAGTTTATCCTCATCGGAGAGCTCGTCCATACCGAGGATGGCAATGATATCCTGCAATTCCTTATAGCGCTGCAGAATCTCCTTCACCCTCTGGGCGCAGTCGTAATGAGCCTTGCCCACGATCAGCGGGTCGAGGATACGAGAGGTCGATCCCAGCGGATCCACAGCCGGGTAGATACCCAACTCTGCAATCTTACGGTCGAGCACCGTTGTGGCATCCAGATGGGTGAACGTCGTAGCCGGAGCAGGGTCGGTCAGGTCGTCGGCAGGCACATACACAGCCTGCACAGAGGTGATACTTCCCGTCTTCGTCGAAGTGATGCGCTCCTGCATCGTACCCATCTCCGAGGCCAGCGTGGGCTGGTAACCTACAGCCGACGGCATACGACCCAGCAGGGCCGACACCTCAGAACCGGCCTGGGTGAAACGGAAGATGTTGTCGATGAAGAACAGGATATCGGCAGCACCGCCGTCCTTACCACCGCCATCGCGGAAGCCCTCGGCAACTGTCAGACCAGACAGGGCCACAGAGGCACGTGCACCGGGAGGCTCGTTCATCTGACCATACACCAGCGTGGCCTGACTCTTCTTCAGCTCCTCCGGATCCACGAGACTCAGGTCCCATTTGCCTTCGTCCATAGCCTTGCGGAACTTCTCACCGTAGCGGATAACGCCCGACTCGATCATCTCTCTGATCAGGTCGTTACCCTCACGGGTGCGCTCGCCTACACCGGCGAATACGGAGAAACCGTTGTGGCCCTTGGCAATGTTGTTGATCAACTCCATGATGAGCACCGTCTTACCCACACCGGCACCTCCGAAGAGTCCGATCTTACCACCCTTCATATAGGGCTCCAACAGGTCGATCACCTTGATACCCGTGGCCAGGATCTCCTTCTTCGTAGAGAGTTCCTCAAACGAAGGAGCCTCGCGGTGGATGGGATAGGCGCCCGTCATGTCGAGTGGGTTCATACCGTCGATAGGCTGACCGATCACGTTCAGCATTCGACCTTTAATCTGATCGCCCGCAGGCATCACGATCGGTGTGCCCATGGGGATGGCCTCCAGTCCGCGATGCAGGCCGTCGGTATTGTCCATCGCCACGCAGCGCACCGTATCCTCGCCGATGTGCTGCTGCACCTCGACAATCAGGTCGCGCCCGTCGCCACGGTCAATCTTAAGGGCATCGTGAATCTTCGGCAGTACCTTCTCAGCCTCCTGTCCCTCGGTGTCGAAATAGACGTCGATGACAGGGCCGATAATCTGCGAAATGTGTCCAGTTAATTGTGACATACGCGTTAATATTTAAAGTAATAAATCTGTTTTTGGCAATTAAGTCGATTGCAAAGATAGTGATAATTTTCGGAACTAAAAAACTTTTTGGCTAAATAATTCCAAAAAAATACATTTCCCGCGAAATATCCATCAAAATCTCATTGAGACAAATCTGCTGGGAATGTGAAATCCACTTTCTGCACACCAGCACCATAGGGCCTCATCTTCGGCTATCAGCATGAAGGCGGCCGTACGATACATAATATTTCAATAACCAGACGAAAAAAACGGAAGCCGATATGACTTCCGTGTAACAGGGGGACGGTTCTTTTGTAACAGGGGACAGTCAGAACTTATAGCGCAGACCGGCGAGGATGATACCCTGTTCACCCCAGCCAAGTTCAGCGAAGCCGCGCAAGGCACCGCCGACCTCCACACCGACAAACGAGGCCTGGAAGTTGAAAGATGTACCGGTATCATCATCCTTAGTCGTTGATTTAGTATCAATGGACTGTGAAAGTAATGTCAGACCAATTGCGGCCTTCGAGTACCAACTGACATTTTTCTTTACCGACCAGTTGTACTTTACGGCAGGCATAATGGTGTAGTACGTAGACTTGGCATCATTAGAGTCGTCCCACTTACAGCCACCGACGACAAACACAGCTCCGAGACCCAATCTGTTGTTAGCCAGACGACGGAAATACTCCACGCTGACAGGTCCCCAGTAGTCGAGCTGCTTACCTGTAAACATACCCTTACCAAGCGAACTGACTAAATCGGTGTTGGAACCGCCACCGTATGCAACGGCAATTTCGTTATCATACGTTTCCTGTGCGTTCACACTTATTGTAGCCATCATGGCGGCTACAACCATTAATAGAATCTTTTTCATTTTTCTTTTATTTTACTTATTAATTTTTGGTGCAGCCCACCTTCGCGCAGTTGCACGGCGCAAAGGTACAACTATTTTTTGAATTGGGCAAAATTCTCAAAAACATTTCTCACTTATTCACGTACTTGTGGCCCTTATAAGGGATCATGGGGAATAGGCTTAGAAAGCGAGGCAGCAACGGGCTTTGTATTCTGAGCTCTTGCTTGCATATTGAAATAATGCAACTTTGGGGTCATCGTGGATGAACATGAACCGTGCCATACCACTCTGGTTCACTGTAGTCGTCCAGTAGTTGCCATCCAAGGGTGTGCCTTGGGCGGCACTAAGCTTTGAATCCATAGGACCGGCTGCAAAACTTAGAGATGTTGAGTTGCCAGAGGCTCCACACCCAATAAACATGTACTTCCAGTCATTGTAAGAGGGCAAGCGCCATGTGCCGCCCGTGACCTTATCTTCATTACTGGCAACGACGCATGCTACCTCCCAATTTACGGTATACTCGTCATCGAGCGCGATGGCCAGACCGTGGCTGCAGTCGCTCTCGTTGCCCACATAGGCTATCATGGCAACGGCGTTATAGGCGGCGGCGTTATTGGCGGCGGTTCTAGAGTCATAGATGTAGCCGTCCCTTCCTACTATCTTGCCGATGTCGTTTTTCGTGGCTGCGCTGAGTGTGCGGACAGCCGAAGTTGCACTCCTGGTGATGTTATAAATCTTGCCACCCTCGAGTGTTGTACTAGGGAGAGCGATAATTCTGCCGTCCACTGACAGGGAGAAAAGAAATAACGCAGTACTATTCGCTAAACCTATAGCAAACTTGGCGGCGCCAGAACCATCTGTTCTTACCTGTCCGTTAATACTAATTGAACCGCATGTTGATGCTACGTTGACATCAGTAGAGGCCGACAGCCCGGTGATGGTGAAGTTGACTACGGCAAAAAGGGGTCTCAGGGCAAAGCCGCTGGAATATGAATTTGCATACTCATCGCTGAACTGCTCTACGGCTAAAGCCTTCGTGGCGGCAAAAGCATTGTTGGCATTCGTAGAAACAGAAGCCTCATAACCAGTTCCTGCTATAGACCAAAAGCCATAGGTCGCGTAGCCGGCAGGCAGCAACTTTGCAGAAACATTGCTGGCCGAGTTAGCCGCTGTGAGGAGTGCATCGGCTGTGCCAGCGTACGGATTCTCTGTGGTAATGGTGCCGCTGAAGGTTCCCTCAGACGCATAATTCAGCGTGCCGGCAAACTGGCCTGCTCCATCGGCAGAACCCTTCACAAACAGCTTGTCGCCCGCGCTGAAGGAGAGCATCCTGGTCGATTCGTTATATGTGGCGCGGGTGGTGGCGTCGTCGCTCTGACGGGTCACGTTGATGGTGACGGGGAGTGTATAGCCTATTGCGGCGGTCTTGCCGTTGTTTATGACGGTGTCGTCTTCGTTACTGCAAGCTGTGGTCAGCAGCATGGTGGGCATCAGCATGGCCAGCGCCAGACGGTAGAAAATATTCTTTCTGTTCATCTTTCTTCTTCTGTTTTTGATGTTAATACTCGGAGCTGCGGAAATCATATATTCTGCTCATCCCACGGATTAGGCATTGAGGCGGGAACAGGGTCGCTGCCTGCCAGCAGCTGCTGCTGACGCTTCAACGGTACGACTTTCATCGTCGGCTTCTGATATTCTTTCTTCGTTGTCATATATTTACTAAGCTATAATGCCTTGAAATTATTTCTGTCACATTGGGGTCAGTGTCACGGCGGGGTCAGGATACTTTGAGACAGTCACAAAGTATCCTGACCCCAGTGTGACATTTTTCTTTTATTTTACTTATCGTATTCTCTAATTTTTGGTGCAGCCCACCTTCGCGCAGTTGCACGGCGCAAAGGTACAACTATTTTTTGAATTGGGCAAAATTCTCAAATACATTTCTCACTTATTCACGTACTTGTGGCCCTTATAAATGACAAGGCCCTTGCCCGTCCTGCCACTGATGCGGCGACCTTGCAAGTCGTAGGTGGCGTCAGCTTGCCGGCGGCTTAGTCGCAAGTGGGTCAGAGTCCCCTGACCCACCCTTACAACGCTATGCCCAATGCGCGGGCTACGGCGTTCTTGATAAATGCATTGATGGTTATACCGGCCTTTTGGGCTGCCATAGCTGCACTACTATGGATTTCGGGTGTAAGCCGTACATTAAGCACACCTGAATATGGTTTACGTGGCTCTATGCCCTTTTCGTCACATAATGCCAGATAGTCATCTACAGCTCCCTCAAAGTCTTCGGTCAATTCCTCAACAGTAGAGCCTTCGTAGGTGATACTGTCCTTAGCCATGCCCTGCACCTTTCCAAACAGGCACTTGTCTTCTTCGCTATACTCCACGCTTCCCGTATAGCCTTTATACTTCAAATATCCCATATCTTTGTCCTCCTATTTAATATAATTGTTCGTTAAAAGAAAATTCAATATGTCACGCATCAGATAACCCTTTATGATATTACTTGGATGGGGCTTGTGCATGATGTATGAGTTTTTATCCGTAGCATTGTAGAACTTGACGCGTGAACCTGATGTTGATCCTTTGTTTTCAAGTTCGAAGCCACAACCTTGAAACAGGGTCACAACCTCGTCGAAAGTAAAATCCCGAGGCTGAGTCTTGAATCGTTTTATGAGTTTATCTTTCTTATTCATCGCCGCAAAGGTAACTATTTCTAGTTACATTTGCAAATAATTAGCCAATTATTTTATGCTTTTCGCGTAAAATCAGTCAAAAGTAGATAGTTTTATCATCGTTTTATTAACAAAAATCTCCCCGCAGCCATTCTGCGGGGAGATTTTTTAGTCTCAAAAGTGCTCGTGATACAAAAGAAACGTGAAACATTTGAAACATTTGAAACGTTTTTGTGCTACATTGTATGTTGATGCTCCGCTAATTTCAGGTATCTCCGCCATGTCTTGCGAGGCTCGTACGACCAGTCCAGTTCCAGGCACACAACACAGATGTTTGATTCATGCCGGTCGTCCCGACAAGGTCGGGGCAAAGTGCAATTCCCGCAACTCATCGGTTCGAGAGAGGGTTCTGAGGCCTTCAGGCGTACATTGTCTACAACGACCGTCTTTCCTTCCCGTAGCTTCAGCACTATTTTTGCCGTCTCTTGTCTGGACAGAGGCACAATCCCTTCATGATACGTCTTTTCCCGCATGGCTTAATCCTCATTTTTTAGCTCCAAGCAGATACTGGGAGAACTCTTCAAAAGCCGACTCGAAATCATTTCTGTTTAATTTGGTGTGATATACCTTTGTCAGAAATACAAAAAACTTATATAAGAAGTCATACACACCCTCGCGGTCATTCCAGTCGAATGTCATTGGAGGGATGCTTCTGAACGGCTTGAGCATACGTATGGCCAGCGACTTCGGATAATCCGAAAACCTGTATGCTGCCAGATAGAAATCACAAAAACCCTTTTTGCAGTAGACCTTCAGATTCCTCATAGCGCAGAGGTAGACCACACGGTCATCCGTCGATGTGGTCATGTTCCAATGGAGGGAGTTCGCTGTCTGTTTCATCATCAACGCCACCTAAGAAGTTAAACGATCTTGACAACAGTTCATCCTGATAGTCTTCGTCGGTCACATTATAGTTCACCACCTTGTACACGTTCAAGACCACAGACTCACTGTTCGCCCGGTAGAACAATTCCCTGCACACAATGCTCAATGCCTGATTAAGTTCTGCCGATTGCGTGATACTGTAGGCATCAGGATAACCTGTGCCAAGGGCAATAAAACCCGTCGGGAGGTTATTGAAGTGATTATTGATGAAGTCAAATTCAGGTTTAACGGCGAAGCCTTTCACCTTATACTTGATATGAGGGCAGAAGATGCCTACCTTGTTCATTTTCATCTCACAGATATACGACCCCTCAGGAATCCTGCAGCTCTGCTTGCACATCAGATGAGAGCCGTCCTTCAGTTCCAGTGTCTTGCAGCCGAAACCTACCTTTGGTATCCTGAACTCACCAAACGTTACCGACTTGTTTTCGCCAGTCCTTTTAAGCCTCAGTTCTATCATGACCTGCTGATTTTCTTATAAAGATCTTTCTTTACCTCCTTGATCGCGCCGTCATCCTTCCATCTGTGGATAATCAGACGCACCTTTGACTTGATGCCCTTCAGCAGGCACATACTGATCAGGTCGGTCTTGGTAAAGGTGTCATTCAGGTCGGCAAAGAGATTTGCGTGGTGTGTGGTGGTATCGCTCTGTGCCTTTACCTGTATCTCGTTGTAATTCTTGCCGAACATCTTCAGCGACTCTTCCAGATCCCTGTCCATAAACCACAGCACAAAATCCCTGATGACCTTCCTTTCGCGCTTGCCTACATTCGCCCAGCAGGCCGTACACAACAAGGCCAACCGGAACCCCTTCACCGCAGTACGCCTGCGGAACGTGTCCCTTGCCAGGTCGTAGGCCATCGAACTGTCAATACGCTCTTCCTCCAGCCACTTCATGATGTCGTCTCTCAGCCACGACATATCCACCGACTGGCGGGGACGCATCTTGAATTTCCAATTGACGTTCTTGTCGTAGTTGGCTGATGTCGTGTTGTAGGCATCGGCCTCCTCGCGGGTGCATTTCAGCGGCTCCATATAGCTGTTGTCATCGCATCTTGTGATGAAACGGTCTATGATTTCCATCTGTTTGGGCGTCAGCTGCTTCCACGCCACGAACTTTGCAAACTGCTGGTTCTCGATCTCGCAGATGGAGATACGCTGCACCATACCGTCCTCAACATTCTGGTAGTAGTTGCGCACGGCTCCGGGCGTACCCGTCAGCAGGATGTTATAATACAGGTTTACTTCTCCCTTGAAGGTGTTCTTGCTGATGAACGACTGGCCATAACGACCGTTATCCCAAGCCGTGCGGTAGAGATCGCTCTTGTCTGAACCGCCTGATGTTGAACCCTTCTTAAAGGTGTCCACCTCTTCTGCAAACGTGAACATGTGGTAGCCCTTGTTGTCGCGCATCTTCTCCAGAAACTCAGGCAGGGAGTTAATCGCGGGCATGATCCTAACCATCACATGCGGCAGGTCCAAACCCTTGTCATCCTTGCCTTGGGTGCGGTTGTCCACAATCCACAACTGCTCTCTCAGACTGTTGATCTCGTCGCGCAGGCGCAATTTCTTCATCAGGATATTCACCACCTTCTTGGTGAAGCTCTTTCCGCAGCCCGGGGGTGCCCAGATACAGTCAAAGAAGGATGTGGTCTGCTCCGTAAAGTCGTAGTACTCTGCTTTCAGATAGCTGGTCAGTGTTCCCATTACAGGCAGCAAAGCCACTATCATGGGATATTTGAAATCCTCAGGAGCAATACTCACGAACTCCCTGAACACCGGTGGCAGGGGCGGCATCGGCTTTCTCTCTACAGGTTCTGCCTCTATTTCCGCTAATATCGCTTTCGCATCTGCCGTCTTGATATACAGACGCTTCTTCAACCAGAAGTAAAAATCTTTCGGGATGCGCGAGGCGTTGTTGGTCTTGCAGATCGAGGTCACCTGCGACCACCGCTTCTCAGGTGTGCCTTCACATAAAGGCAGCACGGCAAAAACAATGCGAGGGTCATTATTACAGATATTCCTGAAGTTCTTTATCAGACCATTGTAGAAATCATGGCGCAGCCCTTCCTCAGGCACACCGCCCTGATCCAGCACATACTCTTCGGCTATATCACGCACCAGTTTCTCACCAAACCTGAAGTTCTTCTGCTCTTCAGTTATTTCAGGGAGGACTTTGGAGGGCGTTCCCTCGTCAACTACTGGCGTATCGCTTCCACCTTTTATAATCGTTTTTTTTTCGGGCTCTTCTGAAAACAGGCTGGCATCATAATAAAGAATCCAGTCGCGTTTCACCATGTAAGAGCCCCTTGCCAGGTCATGAACCACCGTGTCTACATCTCCGAAGGCTGACAGAAAGAACTTCCCGGCAAACCATTTGATGTGCTCTTCAACACTCTCAAAGTCCTGAGAAGCCAGAATCACGATCCTGAGTCCGCCGCTGGGCGTCTCGTGAACCAGCCTGATGCCATAGCGTTTTCTGATGTCAATCGTCAGGTCATCCTTCGATGTCTTCTCCTTTGCGAAGACCCGCTCCATGTTAATAATGATATCGTTCCAGATCTCTTTGGCTTCCATCTTCGGATGGTCGATATCAATGTAGAAATACTGTGTAGGCGTCTGCTTGTCGGCAGCTCGTTTGCCGTCCTTGTTATAGCCTATCCAGAAAGCCAGGGGCAGTTGCCCCTTCTGCTTTTCGTATTCTTCGCCATTCCCGCTGAGCTTGGCCTTTCTTGCCTCGTCGCAGATGTAAGCCAGATGCATATCTGTCACGATGGCATCAAACTGGGCCTTGTCCAGCGGCAATGACTTTGTTTGTTTCTTGTTTTGAACGTAACGGAATTTTTCCATTATAAGTGTAAGTCGTTTAAATCTATGTAACAATCCTGTGTGCATTCCCTGAACGCACTCTTCAGATCTTCCAGCGTCATGTGCCTGTCAAAGGTCATCACAATGCGTATCAGGTGTTTCGAGAGGAAGATGGCGTGTCGGTCGCCATCTACGGCCTTTTTCAGATTCGATGGTTTCGCACCCTTCTTATAGGGGCGCACATGTATGCACCCGTTTTGCTGGATACGGAACGATCCTTCGTAGGTGATGCCTACCTCCAGGTCGAATTTCTCGTCTGAGGAGTAGTCTGCCAGTTCTATACCGGCCAGTTTCTTCACTTCGTCGGTCTTCGCCGGCTGCTTGCTTTCTTCATTCATAACAGATAGATTCTTTAATTTGTTAATACTCCCTTTCCTTACGATAGCCGTCGTCGCGGATGTAGACGTTCACCTCATTGAAATAGCCTTTGTCGCCCTTATATACATCCAGCGAGACATTCACCTCAACTGAGGTCTGCTTGCTGTGGGCTTCGCGGATCTTGTCAATGTTCCACCCCTTGGGGCTGAACTTGCCAACAACCGCATGGATCACCGGACCGCGAGGCGTGTCCTCCGTCAGTTCAAAGATAAACTGGTTCATAGTCCAGCTGCCTTTCTCGTTGGTACCTGTGAGTTCAGGTAACTCCTTTTTGATAATTGCTTGAAAAACCATAATTTTTAGAATTAGAGATTAATAATTTTACCGTTATATTCGTTTAGCGCCAGATGGCGTATTTGTCTCGACAACAATGAATTCGATACAAAGGTGAATGCTTTTGAGACATTCGGCTGACCGAATCTCTCGTCAAGTTCCTTTCTGACTTTTCTTTCAACGTAAATTCGCTTCATACGATAATCTTTTTCCGCAAAGTTAGGCCGGTTTTTCAAGACTATCAAGGAAAAAAGTACAAAAAAAGCCGCCTAATCCGGCAAGAATTAGGCGGCTTAGCAAGAATTAGTAAGAATTAGTTTTCAGGCTTAGGAGAATGAGTCGGCGCGAGCCTCTTTTTTCCTTTTATAGGGCATGGTCGGCCCAAGATCCTTGCCTATGTCAGTGCACGTCTCCTTGTCATTTTCATGGACTGAACCTACCCATTCCATATAACCCTCAGCAGGCAGGGTGTGCATTTTATAGGCCATACCACTGGCAAGTTTCTTCAGATCTTTATCCGTCATCTGGTCTATGATGTCCCAATCCATCAATTTCCTCAGGAAAAGCGTGTGTGCATTGCGTCTCAGCAATTGCCCGTGATCATAGAGTGCCACCTCTATCAAAGCCAATTCGGTATGTGCCCCGTGATAATACCCGTTCACCACAGATTTCACTTTCTGCCTGACGAATTCACTGGTGTTTCTGAAGCAGTCATCCTTATCCTTCTGCGCTTTATTGCTTCCATGCGGCTGGTCTTGCGTCATCATCTCCCACACCGCTATCAGCGTCAGAAGTCGGGCATACAGCTCGTAGGGCAGCGACGAATAGAGCAGATGTGTCGCGAAATGATCCTTATCCCCCAGATAATAGTGATACAGCTGTAGCGGTGCCTGGTGCAGCAGCTCTTCCACCTGCTCCAGCCTGAAGTTGGCACACTCAAACATTCTCAGCAGCGACCCCTCCCTGGCTTCATTGAAGTATTGCGTCAGACAGCTGTTCAGCCACCAGCTCATCTTTTCCGGCGATCCCCGGTGGATGATGGCATACAGCAGCCGGTCGCTCTCATGCCTCACCTCCCTGATCTTCGAGTCCTTCATCATCACATACAGCCTCACGCTCCTGATAACGTTGAGTGTCGACAGGTCATAAGGCAGATGCTCTATCACATCCTCTATCAGCATTTTCAGATCTTCGTTCCAGGCATCATTCTCTGCCAGGGCATCCTCCAGCATCATCATGCTGATGTTCAGCTCATCCACCATCCTGCAGTGCTGTACCTTAGGCACATTCATCCCCCAGTCCATATTCAGAAACACGTTCTCGCTGGGGCGGATGGTCAGCTTCATCGGTGTCAGGGGCTTCGATATCATAAACCCGTAACGCGTGCTTACCCGGCAGATGCGCGCCCTCACACGTTCCACCTTATGCGACAGCATCCATTCATACATGGCGTACGACTGGTTAACCCACAGAAATCCCAGTCGCTTCTTCGAAGAGGTATAGACCCCGATGGCGTACTGGTCGTGATCGTTATGAGTTCTCTTCAGATAGACTATCTCGCAGCCTATCCTGCTCCTGATGTCGTCCGCATTAACAAGATCTCCTTCTGCGAATGGTGCGGTCAGACAGTCTGGCATATCCCCGTGCCTGCCGCCTGTAATGATCAACTCGTCCATTACCAATTCTTTCAATTCGTTTTCCTTCATGTTTGCTTTCAATTTATAGTTAGTACAATGTTTCAGGCCTTGGCAATGGCATCATAACGCAGTTTTTTAGTGACAAAAAGGACGTGGAGGTATGTCATCACAGCCAAAAACGAGGCAGTCCAATGCCTATTATAGGAACTAATGAAAACACCATGCCCACGCCCTAATCGGGAGTGAACCCTGGCAGCATTCTTATTCCTATAAACTTGTATTTGGACTTTTCGTTTTTGTTGGAATAGCTGTCGGATGCACTTCAATTATGTCATCACGGCTGCAAAGATACAACTTTATTTCTATACATCCAAATTTCCACAAAAAAAACCGCCGCACGATTTTCTCAAACCATGCAGCGGTGACAATCTTATTAACCAAAAGCTAACCTATTGAATGCTTTATTCTTTTCAGATGTCCTCACTCAGTGTAACACGGGGACGGTTCTTTTGTTACATCAGCTGGCGATATAACAAAAGAACCGTCCCCGTGTTACAACAATCTTACCACTGATTTGGTGTGTTGCCAGGGCCGATGGGAATGGTTTCAGAACCAACGAGCAGACGGTGGCTGCAGTGGAGCGGATAGACCAGCATGGAGGGTTTCACGTATGGGCGTTTGCTATTGATATGTTTCATAATGAGTTCTCCTGTTTATTTAATGATGAATTTCTGTCCTCCTCTCACATACACGCCCTTCTCTTTGGGCTTGCCCTGCAGACGGCGTCCATCGAGAGTGTACCATGCCGAAGACACACCAACGTCTGCCCCCTTTGTGTTGTCGATGGCTGTAGCGTCACCGCTGCTGATACCGAGGAATCCACGCGCGCCAGCGCTGACGTCATCGATCAAGTACGCCTTGTGCGCCTTGGTCTGCACGCCTGACTCGAGCAGGAAGAATCCGAACGTGTCGTCCACCTTGCTCAGCACATAGCACTTGCCATCGTTCTCGCCTTGGTCTGCATCAACGTCAGCACCCG
>JAEETD010000076.1 GCA_016290175.1 Prevotella sp.
ACTATGGGAACAGGCATCTACACAACCAAGTTCAAACTTACAAAGAAGGATGACCCGAAAGGAAACTGGAAGATTGACCTCGGTGATGTTCGCGAGTCTGCCCGTGTCTATATCAATGGCCAGTTTATTGGCTGTGCCTGGAGTGTTCCTTTCGTGCTCGATTGTCAGCAGGCTTTGAAAGCAGGCATCAACGAGTTGCGCATCGAAGTGACCAATCTGCCCGCCAACCGCATTGCTGACTTAGACCGCAGAGGCATCCCATGGCGCAAGATGGAGGAGATCAACGTAGTGGACATCAACTACAAGAAGACGACTTACGACCAGTGGGAGCCTATGCCCAGCGGACTGAATTCCGAAGTCAGGCTCATCCACCAATAAAGAGAGGTTCCGGCAGAAAAGCCCAGACCCCGACACAAAAAGAGAGGCTCCGCGTTGTGCGAAGCCTCTCTTTTTATGATATGACAGAGATTACTCTTCTTCCTTCATCTCCTCCTCATGCTGCTTGATCAGAGCCTGCTGGATATCGTTCGGCACGAGCTCGTAGCTTGAGAAACTCGTTGTGAACGATGCACGGCCACCTGTCAGAGAGCTGAGTGCGATAGAGTAGCTGGCCAACTCCTTCAAAGGAATCTTGGCAGTCAGTTTCTGATAACCAGCCTCAGAGTCCATACCCATGATGATGGCACGACGGCCCTGCAGGTCAGACATCACATCACCCATGTAGTCGGCAGGAACGAGAACCTCGAGGTCGTAGATAGGCTCGAGCACCTTAGGACCAGCCTCCTTAAAGGCAGCTGAGAAGGCATTACGTGCAGCCAGCATGAATGACAATTCATTAGAATCTACCGGGTGCATCTTACCATCGTAGACAATCACGCGAACGTCACGGGCATAAGAACCTGTCAACGGTCCCTGCTCCATACGCTCCATCACACCCTTCAGGATAGCGGGCATGAAACGCATATCGATAGCACCACCAACCACACTGTTGATGAAGACGAGTTTACCGCCCCACTCCAGATCCTTCTCTTCCTTAGACTTGATGTTCATCTTGAACTCCTGTCCATTGATAGTGAATGATGTAGGATCAGGCATGCCCTCAGAATAAGGCTCTACAATCAGGTGAACCTCACCAAACTGACCGGCACCGCCAGACTGCTTCTTGTGACGATAGTCGGCACGGGCCATCTTCGTAATGGTCTCACGATAAGGAATCTTCGGCTCCTGATATTCAATCTGGATCTTCTCGTTATTCTCCATACGCCACTTCAAAGTACGCAGGTGGAACTCACCCTGACCGTGAACGATAATCTGGCGCAACTCCTTCGACTGCTCAACCACCCATGTAGGATCTTCCTGACGCATCTTGGCCAGAGCAGCCATCATCTTCTCAGTCTCAGACTCGTTGACAGCCTTGATGGCACGAGAGAACTTCGAGTTAGGATACTTGATGAAGTCGAACTTATTATCGACATCCTTGCCATTCAGCGTGTTACCGGTCTTCACGTCCTTCAGTTTCACAGTACAGCCGATATCTCCGGCATTGAGCTGGTCTACCTGAATACGGTTGGCACCTGCACAAGCATACAGGGTACCCATGCGCTCCTTTGAGCCGCGATCAGCGTTGTTGAGGTCGTCACCGCTCTTCACAGAACCGCTCATCACCTTGAAATAGCTCACCTCACCGATATGAGGCTCCACACCTGTCTTGAAGAAATAGAGCGATGCGGGAGCGTTGGTATCAGCAGGAACATCCTTGCCGGCAGCATTCTTGACGACGGGCATCTCACTGACGAAAGGAACTACATTGCCGAGGAACTCCATCAGACGACGTACACCCATGTCGCGGCCTGCGCAGACGCAGAACACGGGGAAGATCGAACGTGTAACGAGTCCCTTACGGATACCCTCACGCATCTCGTCCTCTGTCAGATCCTCGCTCTCGAAGAACTTCTCCATCAGAGAGTCGTCGCCAGCAGCAGCAGCCTCCACGAGAGCGGCCTTCATCTCCTTGGCCTTGTCCAGCTGGTCAGCAGGGATCTCCTCAATGATAGGAGCACCACCCTCGGGCTTCCAAGAGTATTTCTTCATCAACAGCACGTCGATCACGCTGTTGAAACCAGGACCTGTGGCGATAGGATACTGTACGGGCACGCAGTTCGGACCGTAGACATCCTTCAGCTGGGAGAGAATCTGGTCGAAGTCACAGTTATCACGATCCAACTGGTTCACCAGGAAGATCACGGGCTTCTTCAGTTTCTCCGTGTTACGGAAGGCGTTCATCGTTCCTACCTCAGGGCCATACTGGCCGTTGATGAGGATGACGGCCTGGTCAGTCACGTTCATAGCGGTGATGGAACCACCCACGAAGTCGTCCGAACCCGGACAGTCGATGATGTTGAGCTTCTTGTTGTTCCACTCCACATGAAAAACAGTTGAGAACACCGAGTAGCCGTATTCCTGTTCCACAGGGAAATAGTCGCTCATGGTGTTCTTACCCTCTACGGTACCGCGGCGCTTGATGATGCCGGCTTCGTAGACCATACTTTCGGCAAGAGTGGTCTTGCCGCTACCCGCACTGCCAATGAGTGCAATGTTTTTGATTTCGTTTGTCTGATAAATCTTCATTATCGTTCGGTTTTAAGTCAAAAATATTTTTCGGTCGGCTAAATTAGACATTTTTTCAGAAATCACCAAAGAAATCTTTCAAATATTAAACTAAATTAGTAATTTTGCAGAGAAAATGGTAGGAATCTACATACATATTCCGTTTTGTGCGAGCAGATGCATCTATTGTGCGTTCTATTCGACCACCTCTCTCGACCTCCGTCAGAGGTATGTCGATACGGTGTGCAAGGAACTCACCGGGGAGAGGTTCCGCGAGTTCTTCAAAGGACTCACGGGACCTGTCCCCATGAGTTCCATCTATCTCGGAGGAGGAACGCCAAGCCAGCTCACTGCGGCGCAGCTTCAGCAGCTTTTCGACGCCCTATATATATATAATAATGTGGCGCCGGATGCCGAAGTGACCATCGAGGTGAATCCCGACGACGTCTCGGTGGAGTTTGCTGCTGTGCTACAGCAGCTCCCCGTCAACCGCGTCTCCATGGGCGCGCAGACATTTGATGACGCGCGCCTGCGCTGGCTGCATCGGCGACACACGTCGCAGCAGGTGGGCGAAGCCGTCGGCCGTCTGCGCGAGGCCGGCATCCGGAACATCAGCGTCGACCTGATGTACGGTTTCCCGGGCGAGAGTCTCACCGATTGGGAGCGCGATATCAGCGCCGCCCTCGCTCTGGGTGTGGAGCATCTCTCCGCCTACTGTCTCTCCATCGAGGAAGGCACCCCGCTCCATCGGATGGGCATGAAAGGGGCCGACGAGGAGACGGAACGGGCGATGTATTACCGGCTGAAAGACCGTCTGGAGGCCGCGGGCTTCGAGCATTACGAGATCTCGAACTTCGCACGCCTCAGTAACACCGACCCCACCTCGGTCTCTCCCTACCGCTCCCGCCACAATAGCGCCTACTGGACGGGCGTACCCTACCTCGGTCTGGGTGCCGCCGCCCACTCCTTCGACGGCCGCACACGCTCGTGGAACGTCAGCGACATCCGCCAGTATATCGAGGCCATGGAGCGCGGCGAGAGGCTATGCGACAGCGAGCCCATCGAGGGCGATACGGCCTACAACGACCTGCTGACCACCGCCCTGCGCACCCGCGAGGGCCTCGACCTGAGCCGGCTCTCCCCCGCCCACCGCGACTACTGCCTCAAGGCCGCGCAGCGGTTCATCGATGCCGGGCTGCTGAGTGTCACACCGGGGTCAGGATACTTTGTGACATCGAACGGCGATGTCACAAAGTATCCTGACCCCGGTGTGACACGTCTGGCACTGACGCGCGAGGGGCTGTTTGTGAGCGACATGATCATGGCTGAACTGATGAAAGTATAGAAATAGTAAGAGATATGAGAAAAAGAACGTTCAGACCCCTTCTGACTCCCCCTGAGTCAGGGGGAGAATCACGCCGCAGGGCAGGCATGCTGGCCCTGATGCTGACGATGCCCCTGCTGATGCTGGCACAGATATCCGGCGTGGTGCTCGACGCCAGCGACGGCGGCCCCGTGCCCTACGCCACCGTCCAGTACAAAGGAAACCGCGTGTCGACCGTCGCCGACGGTCAGGGCCGCTTCCGCATCGACCGTCACAACGGCTGGCGACTGACCATCAGCTCGGTGGGCTATCGCGAGCAGGTGATCAACGTGAGTCCACAGACCTCGACGCAGATGACCATCCGCCTGGCCGCCGACAACCGCACACTCAGCGAGGTGACCATCAAGTCGAAGAAGAAATCGCGCTACAGCCGCAAGAACAACCCCGCCGTGGAGCTGATGCGCAAGGTGATCGCCAACAAGAAGAAGGCCGACCTGAAGCGCCACGACTACTACCGCTACCAGAACTACCAGAAGATAGGCCTCGGCCTGAACGACCTGAAGCCGGAGACGCTCGAGAAGGGCATCTTCAAGCGCTACCCCTGGCTGCGCGAGCAGGTAGACACCAGCCAGTACACCGACAAGATGGTGCTCCCGCTGACCGTCGACGAGATGGTGACCGAGCAGCTCTGGCGCAAGGACCCGAAGGCCGAGCGCACCATCGTCAAGGGCACCAGGTCGAGCGGCGTCAACGACCTGTTCCAGACGGGTGAGATACTGACCACCGTGATGCGCGAGGTGTTTGCCGACGTCGACATCTACGACGACTACATCCTCCTGATGCGCCACAAGTTCAGCTCGCCCATCGGCCGCGACGCCATACAGTTCTACCGATACTACATCACCGACACCGTCTACGTGGGCCAGGATCGCTGCATCCACCTCGACTTCCTGCCCAACAACCAGCAGGACTTCGGTTTCCGCGGGCAGATCTACATCCTCGACGACACCACCTACCAGGTGAAGCGCTGCGAGCTCTACATCCCCCGCTCGAGCGACGTGAACTGGGTGGAGTCGATGCAGTGCATGCAGGAGTTTGAGCGCCAGCCCAACGGCGAGTGGCTCCTCACCATCGACGACATGATCGTGGAGCTGATGCTCACCGACTGGATACAGAAGGGCGTGGTCACCCGCACCACGCGAAAGACCGGCTTCTCGTTCGACCCCCTGCCCGACGAGCGCTTCAAGAAGAAAAATCCCATGCAGTTCGAGGCCGGATCAGACAACCGCAGCGACGACTTCTGGGCCGAGCACCGACAGGTGGAGTTCACCAAGAGCGAGGCCGGCATGGGCGGATTCCTCGACCACCTGGAGCGCCTCAAGGGATTCAAATACGCCATCTTCGTGCTCAAGGCCCTCTTCGAAAACTACCTCGAGACCGGCTCGCGCGACCACCCCAGCAAGTTCGACGTAGGCCCCATCAACACCTTCATCTCGCAGAACTTCCACGACGGCCTGCGCCTCCGCGTGGGCGGGCAGACCACCGCCAACCTCAACCCCCACCTCTTCGCCAAGGGCTACTACGCCTACGGCACCAAGACCCACGAGCACTACTACAACGCCGAACTCACCTACTCGCTCACCCCCAAGCAATACCTGCCACAGGAGTTCCCCGTGAACAACATCATCTTCCAGTCGAAGCGCGACGTGGCACTGCCCAGCGACAAATACAGCGCCTTCGACAAGGACAACGTCTTCTCATCCTTCAAGGTGCACGACATCGACATGATGCTCCTCTACGACACCCAGCGCCTGGCCTACGAGTTTGAGACCTCCACCCACTGGCGATTCACCGCCGACCTGAAGACCGAGAAGATCCGCCCCATCGGCAGCCTCGCCTTCCAGCCCCTCGCCACCGCCACCACGCAGCCCGCCTCCGGCGCCGCATCGCCCTCCCACGGTGCCACCATGCCCGATCCCGCCACCACACTGCCCGATCCCCCCGCCGCATCGCCCCTCGCCTCCATCCGCTACACCGAGTCGACCTTCGGCATCCGCTTCGCCCCCGACGAGAAATTCGTCAACACCAAGCAGCACCGCCGCACGATGAACAAGGACGCCTGGTACATCCAGCTGCAGCACACCATAGGCTACGACCGGCTGCTCGGCGGACAGTACAACTATAATTACACCGAGCTCGAGTGGTTCCGCCGCACCTGGCTCCCCATGAGCTGGGGACGCATCGACACCCGACTGCGCATCGGACAGCAGTGGAACCAAGTGCCCTGGCCACTGCTCCCCATGCCGCAGGCCAACCTCTCCTACGTCGTCGCACCGCAGATGTTCAACCTGATCAACAACATGGAATTCCTCAACGACCGCTACGCCTCGCTCCAGTTCACCTGGGAGATGGGCGGCAAGATACTCAACCGCATACCCCTGCTCCGGCGGATGAAGATGCGCGAGATCATCGAGTTCAAAACCCTCTGGGGCTCGCTCTCCGACAAGAACAACCCCCTGCTGGCCGCCAACCGCGACAGCCGCACGCTCATGGCCTTCCCCGCCGACTGCCACGTGATGGACGGCCGCAAGCCCTACATGGAATGGGCCATCGGCGTGCAGAACATCCTCAGCCTGATACAGATTGAATACGTCCACCGCCTGAACTACCTCGACCTGCCCACGGCCACCAAGCACGGCATCCGTTTCACCATCACCCCGACGTTCTGACCGCCGGGCGCGGGAAAAAAGGACAGTGAGCCGCCGGAAAGCGAACGGAAGCGGCGGGAAAATAAAGAAAAGGGACTGTCCCCATGATTCACCGACGCCCTGTATGATTCGGAGACGGCATTCATATCCGCCCGCATTATAGCAGGGGTAAATAGAAGAGGGATAGATTTTTTTCGTCTTTTTCCGACAAAAAAATCTATCCCTCTAAAAATCTGTATCTAAAAAACTGTCTCCAGGAATCAGAAGTGCAGGCTGAGGTCGATGCCGAGCTGGATGGGGTTGGCGCGCTGGGCGAAATAGCGCGTGCCGCCAGCGGCCGACGACTGCACGGCGAAGGTATTGTAGTGCGTGTTACTCAGGTTGCGCGCCCAGAGGGAGATGATCATTGAACATTGACCATTGAACATTGACCATTCATAGTCGGCATGTGCGCCGAGCAGGGCGTAGAATTTCTGGGAGAAGGTATTAGCCTCGTCCCACCAGGTCTTGCCCTGACCCGTGACATTGGCGCCGACGGTCAGTTTGCCGAAGTGATAGTCGGCCATCGCCGAGAGCGTGTGCTGCGGCACGAAGGGAACGTAATTGTCGTTATAATCCCGAGACATCCCGAGATAAGAATCATCCAAAGGAGAACTGGGCGTCCAGCCTGTCAAGTTGGTGTGCTCATATTCGTCGAACTTCGCCGAGGTGAAGCCGTAGGTGACGGCCCAGTCGAGGCGATTGTCAGCGAGGCGTCCGCGCAGCGACAGCTCTGCGCCCAGCGAATGACTCTTGCCAGCATTCACCATCATGCGGCCGTAATTCGAGTTAGGCTCCATGATAGAGAGCTGCTGGTTGCGGATCAGCATGTAGTAGAGGGCAGCGTCGAAGTGAGTGGAGCCGCCAAAGAGATTCAGATGGGCACCGAGCTCGAAGTTCCACGACTCCTCGGGCTTGTAGGCGATGGTCTCGGCGATGGCGTCGTAGTCAGCGTCGGTGTGCTCCACGTCGTAGTCACCGCGCATGGCATCCTGCTGGTGAGCGTTGAGCTCGGTCTGGAGCACGTCGGAGAACATCTGTATGTTGTAGCCTCCGGCGCGGTAGCCCTTCGCCACGAGGGCGTAGACATTGCCCGTCTGCGCGCCGAGGTCGTAAGTCAGTCCGATCTTCGGCAGCAGCTGGGTGAATGATTTCTGCCGGGAGTCGGTGATGTGCGAGGTCAGATGATATGTGGCCTGTCTCTCGGCCGTGCCGCCCGTCATGTTCATATAGGCCAGGGCGTCGTACTCGATCTTCACGCGGTCGAAGTTCAGCCGCAGGCCGATGGTGAGCTTCAGGCGGTCGGTCAACAAGAGGTTCGACTCGTGGAAAAGCGCGAGGTTCATCGTGGGCGTCTTGAACGACTCGGGCACGGCCATCTCTGCCGACATCGACACACCGCCGATGGCAGCCTCCACGGCCTTGTTGGCGGCAGCCTCAGCAGCTTTCGCGGCAGCGGCCTCGGCGGCGGCGGCGGGCATGCCCTGACCCATCATCTGCTCGAGCATCTGGGCGTACATCTGCTGATACATGCGGGGATACATCGACTGGCGCATTGCCGAGGTCATGGCGTTGGTGATGGCATTGCTGATGGGACCGGTGATGGCATCGCCGAAGGAGACGGGGGCGTCGGTGCGCAGCCACTGATAGCTGCCGAAGAGGCCGGTGGCGTGCTGCCAGCGCTTCGCATCGTGCGAGCGGACGACGAACTCCTGCGTCAGGGCGTTCATCTTCTGGCGCTGCTCAAGCTGCAGGTAGTCGGGCGACATATAGTCCTGGTCCATGAGCATACGGTCCTGCAGGAACTGGTAGCTTGTGGTCGAGGTGAAGAGCAGGCTGCCCAGGTCGGCGCTCAGCGAGAGGCCGGTGGTGAGCATGTTGCGCTTGTAGCCGTTCATGATCGTCGTCGCGGGGTCCTGCACGTGGTCGTCGGCAAAATCCATCTCGCCGTAGCCGAAGCCGTTCTGCGAGACCCACTGGTAGTCGGCCGTCCAGTCGAGCTTCAGTTTCGCGCTGGGCTGGAAGATGAGCCTGGCCTTGCCGCCGGCCTCCAGGCTGCGGTCGTTCTTCTCGTCGAAGCACTGGTTGTTGATGAATCCCTTCAGGCCGCTGTAGAATCCGGCGACGGTGAAGGCGAGCTTTTCGCTCGGGCGGTGGTGATGGGCCACCTCGACGTTGCGCCAGAGCCCCGTGCCCAGACCCAGACGGATGTCGGTGCCCTGATACTTCGTCGGGTCCTTCGAATAGATGCGCACCAGGCCGCCCTCGGTGTTCTGTCCGTAGAGCGAGCCCTGCGGCCCGCGCAGGATATCCACGCGGTCGAGCATATAGAAATGGTTGTTGAACGCCGCCTTCGACATCAGCGGGATATTGTCGTAATAGACACCCACGGCAGGACTGTTCACACGCGAGCCGATGCCGCGGACATACATCGACGAGGTGAGGCGCGAGCCGTAGGCCGGCATCACGAACGACGGCACATACTGCGACAACTGACTCAGGTCGCGCACATTCAGCTGCTGCAGCTGCTCGCTGCCGAAGACATTCGAGCTCACGGGCTGCAGGCGCAGACGCACCTGGTCCTTGGGCTGCGCCACAACAACGACCTCGTCGAGGTCAACTACTTTACTGGTATCGGCCAGTTCCTCTGCTGCAACCGGCGCAGCAATCAATGACATCAATAAATACAAACAATTCTTCATCTTTTTCTTTCTATTAACCACTAATTTCACTAATTTCACGAATTAAAGCATACTGATAATCAGCAACTCAAATAATTAGTTTAATTAGTGTAATTCGTGGTCGTTATTAATTTCCGGCTGCAAAGGTACGGCATTTCCGCATGCCGTGCAATCATCATTTATATGGATTTTTGCAGCGAGAGGCGGCGCCAGGCGAACACAATGTAGGCTATAAGCAACGGATAGCCTATATAATATAAGGTGGCGATGCTGAACACCACATAGTCGACGGCACACACGGCCGCCAGTCCGCCCAGATAGAGCACCGTCTCGCCCAACGACAGATGGTGGCGGATGTCGTCGACCGTGGCAATGGCCACGATGAGCAACGCCCAGACGAAGACCACAAACAATCCGAGATGCCAGGGCAACGCATAAGGATTGAGCGACGGATGGTAATAGAAATGGCGCCACATCTCCGGCGCGAAGAGCTGGATGCTGCTATAGAGCACCGCCGAGGCCGCCACCAGCAGGCAGAGCAGCGTGGGATAGAACGAGGGGATATCGTTGAAATGCACGATCTTCGCCCCCTTGCGCAGGAGATGCCGCACGCCGTATGCCCCGCCGACAAGGGCGATGAAGGCAAGGAAGATCAGCAGATGGGAGTCGGAGAAGAAATCGATGAACTGGCTGATGGGATCGTCGGGCGACACCGCTGCCAGCAGGTCGGACTCGCGCAGCCATCCGAAGGTCAGCTGGTCGCGCGCCACCTTCACCCAGACCGAGTCGATGGAATCCGTCGGCACCGTGCGAATATCGGCCACCACAAGATGGTCGCGCTTCCGCAGCGTGATGGAGTCGACGAGCGAGAGCATCGGCATGGTCTCGTCGCCGGCCGTAATCTCCGAGCTGAGGATGTCGGGCACGGGCATCATCTCGTTCTGCTGCTCGAGAATCACCAGCGAGTCGCGGCTCACCACGAAGTTGTAGCCCTGCGTGTAGTGGTGGGTGGTGTAGAAGGAGATGGAGTCGAGCTGCTGCTCGGTGAGATTCCAGGCGTCCGGCGTGATCGGGCCCTGATTGTAACAGGAGGTGAGAAGAAGTGAAAAGTGAAAAGTGAAAAGTGAAAAGAGCAGTGCCCGTGACGAGCGCAATGCCCGTTGCGAGCGCAATGCCCGTGACGAGCGCAATGCCCATGACGACCATCTACAGACCATATGATAATACCCCGAACTTTTCACTTTTCACTTCTTCTCACTCCTCCAAACACGTTCATCTGGCAATGCTGGCAATCGAACTCAAGACGGAAGCGGCGACCGTCGCCTAAAACGAGAGAAAGCGGCTCCTGCCATTGCGGGCGCTCGCCACCATGCCTGACACAAAAGCCGAGGGAGTAACGGATGCAATGACGGCACTGCATGATCGGGCCGTCGGGAGCGTGGCCACTCTTGCTGTTGGGGCTTTTTCCGCCCGTCAGTTCGTAGGCAGAGATATCCTTCGCACCGTAGAACTGCTGCGCCATGCGGTTGGAGATATTGAGAAGATACGCATGGGGGCTGGGAATCATGGGGACAGTCCCCTCTGTGAGCAGGGAGCGTTGCGACCGAATTACATGGGGACAGTCCCCGTGATTCCCGTCGGCCTCAGCCGAAAGACGCATTCTCCCCTCGCCCATCAGCTTCTCCACAATCGCCCGCCGCATCTCGCTCAGCACGCTATTCGGGATGAAGTAATTGAAATCCTCGGGGATATCCACCTCTTCACATTGAAAAACCGTATCGCCGAGCTTTGTCAGCTGCCGCACGATATTCTCCCTCTGCGGCCGCTGCGCCATCTGATGCTCGCAACTCACGCGACTCACAACATCGTGAGTCGCACTAAGTTCGAAGCCGTCGGCCACGGCGCGCAACGACAGTCGGATGGGTATCCGTCGCTCGGCACTCGTCTTCGACATCAGACGGTCGAACTCCTGATCACTATTGCGGTAGAGTCGCACACCCGGCTTGAGGCCTTGCGGCATGCGATACGGGAAGATACGGTTCCCCACCACCTTGTTGGCACGGAATCCGACCAGCTCACGATTGTCGTTCAGGAAACAAAGCCCGTCGCCGTTGGCAAAACTCGCCACACCCGCCACATTAAAACTGTCGTGACGCATCTCCTTCACCATGCCGACAAAGGCTCCCATCGCCTTGGGCGTATCCCAAGAGGCAATGTCCTTCTCACGTCCATGCAGGAAGTAGGTGGTATAGCCACGATTAAACGTCCTGTTGAGATCGGGCGTGAAAGCATATCGGCATTCGCCGCGCGAACTGCGGCAATACTGACCGGGATGACGCCGGATGATCTCGTTCAGCCGCTGACTGTAAGCCGCCGTCACATTCTTTACATAAGAGATATCCTTCAACCGGCCTTCTATCTTCAACGATGTAGCCCCCGCCTCGATGAGTTCCTCCAGATGGTCGATGCGGTTCATATCTTTGAGGGAGAGCAGATAGCGGTCATGCACCACTTCCCTACCCTTCGCATCCTCCAGCGAGAATTTCATGCGACAGAACTGCGCGCACTCTCCGCGATTGGCGCTACGTCGGAAACAATACTGAGAAGCATAGCAGATGCCGGAATAGCTGACACAAAGAGCACCGTGGACAAATACCTCAAGCTCCACATCAGGAACCTGGTGATGAATCTCCCGGATCTCATCCAGTGAAAGTTCACGGGCCAACACCACGCGTGAAAAGCCCGAATCCCGTAACCATCTCACTTTCTCCGCCGAACGGTTATCGGTCTGAGTCGAAGCATGTGCCGCCATGGGCAGATCACGCATCATCTGAAGCACGGCCATATCCTGAACCAGGATAGCATCCGCTCCCGCTTCCGCCAGATCTGTCAGCAACTGGCGGGTCGCCTCCAGTTCGTCATCATAGACAATAGTGTTGACCGTCACATAGACCTTCGCACCGAAGGGATGGGCATAGTCGCAGAGTTTCCGGATGTCATCAACACTATTTCCCACAGCCGCCCGTGCACCAAAGCGCAATGCACCGATATAGACGGCATCGGCGCCATGGTCGATGGCTGCCATACCATATTCCAGATTCTTGGCGGGGGCAAGTAGTTCGAGTGCTCTCAATTACCTGATGTCTTCAATGTTATACGGTGTCTCCTGATAAACGTAGTAGTTGACCCAGTTGGTATAGAAGAGATTGGCATGAGAGCGCCATGTGACTAAAGGTGGATTTGCCGGATTATTGTTACGGTAGTAATTCAGCGGAGGAGCCACATCCTTACGGATATCCTTATCACGCTTATACTCATTGTCGAGGGTATTAGGCGCATACTCCAGATGACCGGTAATGAAGAATTCGCGGCCTTCACGGGCCATGACGACGCTGACGCCGCACTCATCCGACTCGGCAATCAGACGCAGGTCGGGATTAGCCAGGATATCCTCACGACGGATCTCCGTATGACGGCTATGGGGCATCATAAACTCATCGTCAAATCCCCGGAAAATAGGCAGCTTGGGGTCCAAGGGCTTCTGGGAGAAGATACCGAACATCTTCATCGGCAGTGGATACTTGGGAATGCCGTAATGATAATAGAGACCGGCCTGTGCCGCCCAACATATATATAATGTACTCGTCACATGCGTACGTGCCCATGCAAAGATATCGGTTATCTCATCCCAATAGCTGACATCCTCGAACTCCAGCTGTTCCACCGGTGCACCAGTAATGATCATACCGTCAAATTTCTCCTGACGCATCTCAGCGAAATCGCGGTAGAACATCATCATGTGTTCAATCGGCGTATTCTTCGGCGTATGGCTCTTCAGTTTCATAAAACTGACTTCCAACTGCAAGGGTGTATTGGAAAGAAGACGAATCAGATCCGTTTCGGTAGTTATCTTCAACGGCATCAGATTCAGAATCACAATCCTCAGCGGACGGATATCCTGTGAATGTGCACGGGTATCGTCCATCACAAATATGTTTTCCTGCTTCAGCAGGTCAATAGCAGGCAATCTGTCTGGTAATCTTAATGGCATGTTGTCAGTTCAATTTTCACTTCTCGCTTTTCACTTCTATCACACAGGCTGAAACATTATCGAAGCCACCAGCTTCGATTGCAGCATGGCAGAGGGCATCAGCATCTCCCCCTGACTTCAACATGATCTCTATCTGCTGGTCACTCAGCATATCACTCAATCCGTCACTACAAAGCAGATAGATATCTGATGGCTGGACATCATCGGTCATCCTGACGATGTCCATGTATGAATTCTTGTTGCCTCCACCAATACAGTTAGTGATGACACTACAGTGTTTCGCGGAGCCAAGCATATTGTTCAGGGAATGGTCGGTGGTCAATTGTTGCAAAGAACCGTTGCGCAAGCGATACAAACGACTGTCACCACAATTAAATGAGAAACAGTCTCCGCCATAAAATGCAAGGCCAACCAAGGTCGTTCCCATGCCCTTAAACTGCTCATCGACGCTTCCCTTGGAATCGACAATCATATTGATGGAATCCAGCCATACCACCATCATCTCATTAAA
>JAEETD010000077.1 GCA_016290175.1 Prevotella sp.
TTGAAGAAATAGTTACCTGTGGCAGTACCGAGACCGGCCTGGTTGTCACCATAGTTGTAACACAACGGGTTGTCGAAGTCGATGTCGTAGAAGGCCAGTTTCTTCATATAGATCTCACCGCCCTCACCGGCTTCTGGAGAACGTCCGAAGGTGAACATCGAGTAGGGACATCCGTTCCACTGCTCACCGTTGACACCCTGTGAATACATCTCGCTCTTGCCGATACCGCTGATGACGCGGGCGCGCTTACCCTGAGCCACATCGGCAGGATCGGTGCGCAGCACGAAGCCCTTACAGGTGATGTCGTTGCCGTCGAGGTAGTATGTCTTGCCGCCTTCGAGGTAGTAGGTCTGACCCTCGGCGAAGTTCGTGTTCGAGATGAAGTCGTAGAGAGTCGGTGTCAGCGGGGCTGCATCGAATTCTGCGGCACGGGCAAACACGTCGGCACGCTTGTAGTCCTCATTGCTGGGCAGGTTGCCGGTGCTGAAGTTTGCAATCAGCTCGTCGTGCTTGAGCAGGATGGGCGCACCGGGCTGTCCGTCGGAACGGGCTGTACAGGTGTTGTACTTGGCGTCGATGGCCACTTCCACGCGCGGGTCGATGGCATCGATGACGTAGACGGAGTTGGCCGTCAGACCGGTCACGACGATATAGCCGCGGGCACGGTCCTCATCGGTGATGCGGTAATACTTGAACTTCTCGTCGACCGTTGAGTTGGGGTTGTTGGGTGAGGGCATCACGCGCAGGTACTGATAACCCAGGTTGCCGTCCTCGTCGATGTTGAAGTTCTCATAAAACGACTCCAGCTTGTCGAGATCATCCTCGTCGGTGATCGTTGCATCGTCGGCATAGCCCAGGGCCTGCTTGGCAGTCTTGTTCAGATAGACGTGCATGTCGGTCTCGGTGGTCTCAGCCTGGTTCACGTAGATGGCGAACGGGGTAGGATAGCGGTCACGGGTGGTGATACCCATATATTCCTGCCACTGCCGGCCGTTGCCGTGTCCCCACCAGTTTGAGGCGTGGGCAAAGGTGCTCTCGTCGCCCTTGATGTTGCGGTCCTGTGTAGAGAGGGCGCGGATGGCGAAGCGGTAGTCGGTGGAATACTGCAGGTCCTTGATGAGCATGTCGAGCTGCTTCGGTCCTACGATGGTATCGAGCAGCAGGTCGCTGGTGCCCTGGACATTGGCCCAGGCGGTAGATCCGCCGCTGACCTTGTTCTGGATGGCCATCTGGATCTGATAGCCGGCGCAGTCCTTTACGCCGTACCAATAGAGGTGGATGGTGTTACCGTGTGGGTAGGCTCCGTCCAGACCGCAGTTGTAGGGGTAGTCACCGCCCTTACCGCGGTTATTGTCATTGATGAACATGGTCATAAACTCCCTGTCCGTTCCTTCTGCTGCTGAGTTATCGTCTTCCTTACAGGAGGAAAAGAGGAAGGAGGAAAGAAGAAGGAGGAAGGAGAATGCCCCTGCTATCACCTTATTATATTTTCTGGTAATCATAACTCTTAATTCTTAATTCTAAATTATTAATACCCGTAATAGTTCTTATAGGCACCGGCAGCACGCTGGATGACCGTGTTAGGATAGGGGAGGATGTAGCGCACGGGAGGCAGGTCGCTGGCTGCGGGAATGCTGCCGAACTGTGTCTGCGCGCCGTCGCGGATGATCCAGAGGTTACCGCCGTCGTCGCAACGGATATAGCCGTAGAAGGTGTACTTACACTTGTCGTTGGGCAGACCCGTGTTCTCGTTGAACCAGTTGTACATGTCGGCAGGGATCCACGCCTTGGCAGAGAAACCGCCACGGGTAATCTGACTGGTGACAGGAGCAGAGCCGGCCGACTTGTAGGCATTGAAGATGCGGAGGCTCTGGTACGACTGGTTGGGGTATTTCTGTGTCACATTACCCGACTCGTCTACCTTGTAGCCATAGAGCTGTGCCCTGTACATACGCAGTCCGTAGGCATTGACCTCGCTCAGGTTGTAAGTGTGATAGTAGACACGCATGCCGGGCAGACCGGAGAGATAGTCCTCACCGTTCTGGCTGTCGTGGGCCACGATGTCGTCCTCATAGCCCGTTGCGCAGTTCATGCCAACGGAATAATAGCGGAGGAAGCTGTAGACGATCTCCTCGCCGTAAGTATTGGTGCGCACGAGGTCGCGCCAGCGGCTGTTCTCACCGGCAAACTCCCATTTGCGCTCGTCGAGGACGGCTTTCTGGAAGGCTTCCTTCGAGGCCCCGGCCTGCGTGATGAATTCGGGGTCGCCGGCTTCGAAGGCGCGGCTATGTACCTGCTCAAGGCAGGAGATGGCCTTCTGCGTAGGTCCGCCATTCAGTTCGTTGGCAGCCTCGGCATACATCAGCAGCACATCAGCATAGCGCATGTACGGATAGTTGATACCCGTGGAGCCCTCGGTGATGTCACCCAGTGCGGAACTCTCTGAGGTCCAGAGCTTTGACCATTTGTTGTTGTGCAGATAGTAGTCGTTGCGGAAGTAGACAGAGTCGGCCAGGTTGCCGTCGGCTTTGGTGAAGTAGCTGTAGTACCACATGCCGTTGACGAACTCACGGCGCAGGTCGCCCTCGCGGAACAGGAATCGGTAGAAGGCATTGACGTGCATGCTGCCGCCGCACTTACCCCAGGGACCCACGGTCTTTCCCTCATAGCTGTTGTAGGTGGGACCCTGCAGATAGCCCGTGTTGCCGGCTGACTCCTTGGCGAAGGGGATCTCGAAGATGGGGTCGTCGTTGTTGACAACCTGGTAGTTGCATTCGTTGATGAACACGTCCTGATAGCTGAGTTTCAGTTGGTGTGTGCCGGCAGAGATCACAGAGTCGGCATAGTTCATCGCGATGCGGTAGTAGTCCTGATAGTTGCCCGGACGCTGCATGGTGCCGTAGCTCTTCGGATTGCTCTTGTCGGGACGCAGCGAGTAGCCGCCGGCTGTCAGGGCGATACGGGCGATGAGGCTCTGGGCAAACTCCTTCGAGCAGCGCTCTACTGTGACGCTGGCTGTAGAAGACATGTTGACAGCGGCCTTCTGCAGGTCGGCAATCAGGGCTTGCTGGATCTCCTCGCGATCTACAACGGGGATGGTCTCAATACCACGGATGGCAGTGGGTACGAACGTGAAGGGCACGTCGCCGAACATCACCACGAGGTCGTGATAGACCATCGCACGCAGACACTTGGCTTCGCCGATCCATTGCAGCATCTCTGTGTCGGCAATGCTGTCGCCTTTGGCATCGAGCTCATAGTTGCCGTCGGTATCCTGAACGTGATAGACGGGCGACTGCTCGGCGTAGGTGATAAACTTATTACAATACTCAATCAGGTTGTAGGCGGCCGTCCAGAACTTGAGGATGTCGCTACCCTGTTCATCACAGTCGAAACGGCGATAGGAGGTGTGCGAGTGGCTGCGGCTGTCGCTGATGAGGATGTCTACATCGCTGTTGAGGACGAATGTGCTCTGGTAGGCATTGCCGTAGAGGTCGCCGGTGAGTGCCTGGGCATAGACACCATTGAGGGCGCGCTCCACCTCCGACTTCATGCTGTAGACGAAGTCGACGGTACTCTTAGAGGGCGCATCCACCTCCAGATAGTCGTTACAAGAAGTGAATAGTGAACAGTGAATAGTGAATAGTACTGCGCCAACCACCACGCTTCTTATCTTGTATATCTTGGTAATCATAACTCTTAATTCTTAATTCTTGATACTTAATTAGAACGTGATATTAGTTCCGAATACGAAGCTGCGGGCACGCGGATAGCGGTTGTAGTCCATACCGCAGGTCAGGCCTGTCTGGATATCCACCTCAGGATCGTAGCCTGAGTAGCCTGTGATGATGAACAGGTTGGAAGTCGAGACATAGAAGCGGGCCTTGGTCAGACCGGTCTTCTGAATCAGTTTCTTCGGCAGCGTGTAACCCAGCGTGATGTCGGAACAGCGCAGGAACGAACCGTCCTCGATGAAGTAGGAGTGGGTGATCTTCTTCGTCACGTCGGTGGGATTCCACAACGTGCGGCCTTCATTGGCGCTCTTGTAGAGGTTCACACAGTCGTCAACATAGTAGATCTTGTAGAGGATATCACCCTTGGTGCCGGTGATGCTTCCGTCAATATCATTATACTGCCAGCCGTCCTTGAACTCGGTGAGCACATTGTAGAATTTATTCTTGTTGCTTTCCGATGCCGACAGAGTATATGCTGTAGCATTGTTGATGTCGAAGTCGAGCATGTAAGTGAAGTTGGCCGTGAAGTCGAAGTCCTTCCACTGGCCGCTCAGACCGAAACCGCCCTGTATCTTCGGGTTGGTATTACCGATCACGGTACGGTCGTTCTCTGTGATGCGGCCGTCGCCGTCGAGATCCTTGAACTTGATCTTACCCGGCAGGGTGGCGATACCTGTGTTGGAAGAACCTGAGATATCGTTGATCACGGTCACATAGCCGTCCTCACGCGGTGCGCGGTCGCTGCTGGTGCCGTTGTCGGCAGCAGAAGAACCCCAGGGCACAGCCTGATAGTTGTTCAGCGGGTCGAAATAGAACTCGTCGAACTGATAGAGACCATCATAGACGAAACCGTAAATCAGACCTACTTCGTCGCCGACTTTCAGACAGTAATCATAATAGTCAGACTTCCAACGGTCGTTGACATCCCAGTTGACATCGTCGGTGCCGTTCAGCTTGTCGATCTTCTTCTTGTTCCAGCCGAAGTTTACGTTGGCCGAGAGCACATAGTCCTTACCTTGCAGGATGTCGCCGCTGATGGAGAACTCGATACCCTTGTTGGTCACCTGACCGATGTTCTGCATCTGTTTGCCATAACCGAGTGTCACGTCAAGGTCGCTCCAATACAGCAGGTCACGGGTGGTGTTCCAGTAGAACTCCGGGGTGATGGTCACGCGGCCGTTGAACAGCGAGATGTCGGCTGCCAGGTTACGGGTGATGGTGGTCTCCCACTTAATATCTTCGTTTGAGAAGGTGGAGCCACCGCTGTTACCGTAGTATTTCTCACCGTATTGGGTCTGCTCGCCGTAGCCAGGACCACCCGATGGACTGATGGTATACATGATACGCCACATATCGGTGTCGATACGGTTGTTACCGGCCAGACCGAAAGCTGCACGGAGTTTCAACTGGCTGATCCACTCTACATCCTTCATGAAGGGCTCCTCGGAGACCACCCATGCACCGGAGATAGAGGGGAAGTAACCCCACTGATTGCCGGGGGCGAACATCGTGGAACCGTCGGCACGGAATGTAGCCGACAGCAGATAGCGGTGCTTGAAGTTGTAGTTGGCCTGTCCGAAGAACGAGGCTGTACGGTCGGAAGTGCCCAGCGAGGTATTGGTATTGTTGGGGTCGGGTGAACCGAACGAGAAGTTGTTCCACGCATCGCGGGCCGTGAAGTTACGGGGGAAGTAGCGGCTTCTGAGATTGGTAGAGGAGCCTTGCGAGTGCTGAATCTCCTGACCCAGGAGGAACGACCAGTTGTGGGTATCCTTCACCGAGAAGCTGTAGCTGGCGGTATTGGTCCATACATAGCTGAACCCGCGCGAGTCGGTCACCTGGGCTACTGGCAGGTTGTTGTTGTTCTTACCTGTACCTGTCAATGCTCCCCAGAAGCGGTTGTTGTCTCTCCAGCTCAGGCTGATGGTGGCCTCAGAGCGCAGGGTAAGACCCTTGATGGGTTTCCAGTCGAATGCAAGGCCGTTGGTGTAAGTATAGCTATGCTTAATGAGCTTGTTGATTTCGATGTCGCTCTTCGGGTTGGTATAGGTGAAGAGCTCTTCTTCGTTGGGATCAGCGTATGACGGATCGATATAGCCGAACTCACGCAGACCGTTGGTAGGACGGTATTTCAGCACGTCGATGATACCGCCGGTACCGACGTTGTCACCACCGGCACCGTTGTCGCGACGGAAGGTGAACTTCGGGTTGAACTGCATCGAGAGCTTGTCGCTGATCTGTACGTTGGTCTTCACGTTCAGGTTGGTGCGGCGCACGCCGGAACCGAGGATGATACCCTTGTCCTCGCTGTTGGTGAGCGAGAGGTTGAACTTCACTTTCTCCGAACCGCCGCCGATGGTGACGTTGGCCGAGTAGTTCAACGGTGTCTCACCCATCACCTCGTCCTGCCAGTCGTGAGAGGGCAGGGTAGAGTACATGTCGAGGTCGTAGGGGTTACCGAAGTTGGCACGGAAGAACTTGGCGTTGGAGTTACGCGTACCGGCAGCAGCGTGCCACTGGTACTGGTAGTTCACGAAATCCTGAGTATTCATGATGTCGAGCTTCTTGGCCAGATGGCTGATGTTCAGGTTGGCATTGAATGACACCTGCACCTTGCCTTCCTTGGCGCTCTTTGTGGTCACCACTACTACGCCGTTACCACCCTTCGCACCATAGATGGCGGTGAGGGAGGCATCCTTCAGGATATCGATCGAGGCGATATCCGTCGGGGGAATATCGTTGATGTTGTCCACCTGGAAACCGTCCACAATATAGAGCGGCTCGTTGGTCTGGGTCACTGAGGTACCTCCACGTACGCGGATGTTCACGTCGGCACCCGGCTGACCGTCGACGGTCGTTACCTGTACACCCGACACCTTACCCTGCAGGGCTACGGCTGCCGAAGTAACGGGTACCACTGCCAGTTTGGCACCGCTGACGGATCCTACTGATCCTGTCAGGTCCTTACGGGCCTTGCTGGTGTAACCAACGACGACCACTTCCTCGAGCGAGGCATTGTCGTCCTGAAGGGTTACGTTCATGTTCTGCGAGGCTGCCACTTCCTGGGTCACCATGCCGATGTAGGAGATCACCACAGCTTTCGCCTTCTTCAGCGTCAGTGAGAAGTTTCCGTCGAAATCGGTCACGGCAGCATTCTTGGGATCTCCCTTCTCTACGACCGTCGCACCGATGACCGGCTCACCTGTTGAGTCGAAAACCTGCCCCTTTGCAATCGTCTGCGCCAGCACCTCGGGGGGAGCCAGTACGAAGAATGCTGCTAAGAGGCAAAGTTTACACAATAGTCTCATTGCTTGATTCATACCTTGTTTTTTGAGTTTTGTTATAATTAGTAAACGTATTTAGCAAATTAGCTTATATTTCGCGACAAAATTAGTATTTTTTTTTAATATAGCCAAATTTTTTCCCCAATTTTGTGGTCTATCTCCCGTAAACGTTTACAGAAAAGAGGTGTAGCCCATGAGAACTACACCTCTTCATCCTGTTGGAATCCAATCATCCGGCGGGTTAGCTGGCGGGTTGGTCCGTCACCGTCTCCTGAGGATTCTGTACGTTATCTACGCCAGGGATCGGGTTGTCGTCATGACTGCATGCCGTCAGTACCTGTGCGGCAAGGGCGATGCAGAAGAATAACAGTAATTTCTTCATGTTCTTGACTTTTATTTAATGATTACCTTTTTATTATTACGGATATACAGACCCTTCGTCGGCGCAGCTACACGCTGACCGTTCAGGTTGTAGGTCTCACCGGCCTCGCTGTTGTCGGCTGTCGGCTGCTCGATACCTGTAGCATCCTCGTCGATGAAGACGGGATACATGCGGGCATTGGCAATTGCCTTCGGGAGAGCGAGCCAAGCACGATGACCTTCAATCTCGAAGGCTCCGCCGTTGTTGGCACCCCAGTACCAGCCGAAGACGTTGGCATTGACTGTGTTCGAGTGACCGAAGGCGAGCTTATAGAACAGGCACGGTGTATTGACGACAGCGTAGGTGAGGGTGGCTTCATCGCTACCCATCAGCAGGTTCTGACCCGTATAGGCCTCGGCCTTTGTGGCCTTCAGCTCAAACTTCTTGCCGTAGTTCTTGCTGCCCTTCAGCATCACGGCTGTTCCGGCGGGAATCACATCACCCAGAGCAACATAGGTCAGCACGTCTTCTGAACCTTCGGCAACGACGTATGCCTTCAGACCCTGAGGAACTTCGTAGCTCTTCTCAGAATCATAGAAGGTAGCGTAGCCCAGGTTGTTCAGCTGGACGACGGCCGGTGTAGAGGTGGCCTCGCTGAGTCCGCCCATCTTGTTGGCAGCGCACACGGCATAAGTGGCGTTGGCATCGTCGACGGTAAGCTCAGGCTTGTTGGCGATGGCGTAGAACTGCTTGTTCTTCAGGATCATCCAGGTGTCCACATCCTTGGCGGCATTCCAGGTCAGCTTCGTACCGTTGAGCTTCACATTGGTCGGAGCAGCTGCCTGAGCAGTCAGGGTGGCGGGATCCCAAGGCTTCTCGATGTTGTTCTTGAACATCATGTCGTAGGTGTATCCAGCAGCCTGCTCGGCGGTGAGGATGGTCTCGAAGGTGCCGTTAAACGAGGTGATCTTGTTGCTGGCGGGTGTGATGTTCTTGCCATTCACGTCCTTCGTGCTGTATTCACCGAACACCTTCGGGTCGGTGTTGTTCATACCCTTCTGAGTCCAGCGTGAGCTGACGAGGGTCTTCTCGGCATTCTCGTCGAGCGTGGTGTTGAGCCAGATACAGATCGGCTGCTTCTGCCAGGTACGGCCGAAGTTCCAGTCGCCCTTGCCATTTGCGAGGTCTACTACCTGGCAGCCGTCGAATACCCAACCGAAGTTGGTGACGGTGGTGGGAGCAGTTACGGTACGACCGCCCTTGCCGTCGAGTGCACGCGGCTCGAGTGAGATGGTGGTATTCTGGAAACGGATGTCACCACCGCCGCAGATGAAGTCTACGGTACCGTGGATGTCGCAATCCTCCCAGTATGCCTGCTGGTTGCTGTTAGAGGGATAATAGGTGTCCTGATAGGAGAGCATGCGTACGCGCTTACCGATGGTGCGGTTACCGCTGTCCTGCAACACGGCAGCACGGCCGGCAGAACCTGCCTGATAGTAGTCGAGCGCATTCTTCAGCGTCAGATCCTGCAGATAGAGATTCGAACCGCTGTTCTGGAACATGTCGGCCTTGCCCAGACCCTCGATGCTCTTGTCGGGAGCAGTCACGATGATGGTGTTCTCCATCGACTGTCCGATAATCGAGATGTTGTGTCCGCTGAGGAGGGTCTTCACGGTCTCGTTGAGGTCGTAGATGCCGTCGGGCAGGAAGATGAACGAGCGCTCGGCATCCTTGCTGGCGTTGGTGCCGTTGACGATATCGAGCACATCGAGCAGGCTCTCTGCACTACCGGCCTTCACGAAGTACCAGCGTCCCTGGCTCTCGTAGTTGGTCTCGGCGGTGTTCACGATCTTCACGCCGTGGAGATACATCTCGCCGCTGGTGTTCAGCTTAAGGGTAAGAGTACCGGGATCGCCCTCGTAGTTGAAGGCAACGATCTCGCCGTCCACCTCTTCCTTGTTCAGACCGGGCAGCGTGCCGAGCTTCTGGCCCTTGGCATCGAAGATCTCGATGTCGTCGGCACTACCATAGCGGCAGAGGGTCACGGAGACGGTGGCCTTCGGACCTACCAGCAGGTCGATCTTGTTGTTCTCGTCGGCCTTGAATGCCCAGCCGTGCTGAGCGTCGTGCCAGTAGTAGTTGCCCGAGGGGTTGAAGGCCTCGTGGTCGGCAGCGTCGAAGAGCTTGTCGGTCAGGTCGAAGATGTACTTCTTATGGGTGCTGACGGTCTCAATCTCCGTAGCGACGGCGTAGAGGCTGATATTGCCGGTCACGACTGTCTCGGTGGTGTATTTCTCTCCACCGGCGGTCTTGATAAACCAGCCGCGTACCTTCGTGCCTTCCTCCGCGGTGGCCTTCGAGGGATCGAGGTCGAACTTGCCGATGGTCTCGTCCTTCTCGCGCTTGAACTCACCGAGAACGGTCTTCTTGTCTGTATCGATATAGGTCAGCGTGAAGTCAGGCTTCTGCACCACGGTGAGCACATAGTCCACCTGGGCTGCACCCTGGGTCATCGGGATGGTGACCACGCACTTCGTCTCGTCGCCTGCATAGCTGATGGTGCCGATCTCACCCTTGGCGGCGGTAGCCACGACGGGGTTGTCCTTGCCCACCATCTTCACCTTCTTCGAGAGTTCCATCTCTGCCTCGTAGGCATCGCCGAACACCTTCGTAGCGGAGTATTCGGTGCCGTTGATGGTGATAGTAGCCAGCACGGGCACTTCCTTCTCCTGTCCGCTGAGCGTTCCTTCGATCACGATGTCACGGAAGCCGATCTGCTTGCCGCTCTGCAGGTGATAGAGGTTGATCAGCAGGCCGCAGGAACCCTCGGCGGGTGTGGCGCCTGTGATGTCGTAAGAGAGCTCCGAGTAGTTAGGGTCGCCGTTGTTACGGTTAGGCTTCACGCCGACGGCCAGCGATACGGTTGTCTTGTCGGGATTCTCCCAGGAGAAGTCGAGCAGACCGTTGTCGGTACCGAAGCGGGAGGTCTTCAGCGTCACCTTCTTCGGAGTGAAGGTCAGTCCGAAGTTGGGCTGGATGAGGAAGCGGATGGCGTTCGACTCGTCGGCAGCGGTACCGCCCGAAGGCTCGTTCTGCTGCTCGATGGGTTCGAAGCGCGTCTGGTTCATGTTGGCATCCTTGATCCACAGGTTGCTGCCGTAGGTCACCTTGCTGGTGACGAAGTATTTGTTGGCGTCGCCCATCTCTGCCTGCTGGCCGTCGGTACCTGCACCGAAGGCGAAGGTGGCTGTTACGGGCTCATTGTCGAGTGTGGCCAGTTCGTGTCCGCCGCCCTCACCCTTGCCGTGGTTGGCGATGGCCACGCTGTGGATATAGTCACGACCGCCGAAGGTCAGGGTCAGTTTGGCAGCAGGACCTTCATACTCGAAGGTGTTCTGTCCGCCGTCAGAGTCGTTCTTACCGCTTACGGAACCGACGTTGTTGCCGGCTTCGTCAGTAATGACGATGGGCTCGCCGCTCGAATAAGCGCAGCCACCGATGGTGATGGTGGCATCGCCGCCTACCCAGAGCTTGATGGTCTGGCCGGGACCGAAGGTCCAGCCGTGGGTATTGTAGTAGTAACCGCCGTCATTGATCTCGATGCACTCGTGGTCAGCGGGATCGAAGGCGTCGGTGGTCATGTCGTAAGCATAGGCCGACTTGTTGTCAGCCACTTCCTTGGCGGTGGCTACGGCAAAGAGGTCCATATCGCCGCCCACCTTGTCGGTAGCCTGGATCTTCTTGCCTCCCTGAGCCTTAGTGAACCATCCGCGGAAGGCGAAGCCCTCAGCTACGGTAACGTCCTTCTCGCCAAAGGCGAATGTGCCGATGGCCGTCTGTCCTTTCACCTTCTGGGTGCCGAGCACTTTCTTCGCATCGGTATCGTAGTAGGTCAGCGTGAACTCGGTGTTCAGCTGGGCGATCTCGTCCTCGGTCAGGGCACTGACGGCCACATAGGGACAATAGCTCATGCCGGTGATGGTAAGCGTCGTAGCCTCGCCGGTATAGTAGAGCACGTCGACGTTATTACGATCGTTCTTCCAGCAGCCGGGCGACGACGGAGTCTTCGAGGCCACTTCCTCGCCATTGGCGTTGGTCACCTTGATGGCTGAACTGCTGTAGGTGCATTGTCCCACAGTGATCTTCACATTGGTCACGTTGGGAACCACCACTTTCAGGTTCGTACAGCCATGATCGCTGTGATAATTGCCGCTGACGGTAGCTATGGCGCTGGCATCGTCTTTGGCCACACGGCTTACCTTACCGTCGGCTACTGCCACGCCGAACTCAACGGCTGTGCCCTGGGCCTGCTCTCCGGTGGTCAGCAGCGTACCGTCCTGATTGTTGACGATCACGCTGAAGTCCTTGAAGTCAGCAGCCGCAGCACTTTGTGACATCCCCAGCATGGCCAGGAACACCACTAACATTTGCTTCATCTGTCTTGTTAGCATAAATTGATATTGTTTAGTGTTAATGTATGATTATATTCGTTTCCCAGAGTGCAAAGATACATATTATTATTGGTAAATCGTGCGTTTTCCCGGATTATTATTCTCGTAAACGTTTACGCTGGATGACGGGTCCCTTGTCGTTTGCCGTCGCCTTCCTGCCTGTGAGATGGTAGGCATCAGTCGAATCGGCTTGCATCGCGACTACCGGGCGGATGTGTGTGGAGGGACCCATGCTGCCGTAGATCCTGACCAGCTGACTGGTGTAGTTGGACAATTGGTTGGAGAGGTCGGCGATGACGTTGTCGTTGGTGTCCTGGGTGGCGTTGTCGAAGGTGTATCTGAAGTCTCCTTTCTGGCAGCGTCCGGCTCCATACTGCCCTGTCACGACGGCTGGCACATCGCCCGCATCATCAGGCGTATAGGCGTAGAAGTCGTCGGCCGTGTCGAAGTTGTTATAGCCTGTGCCACCCTGGAGTGTCGTCACCTCTGCCGGCACCTGAGTGCGCCGGTCCTCAGCCACATAGGCATCGAAATGTAGGCTGAAGGTAGCATCTCCGGCCATGTATGGCTCAAAGCTCTTCTGACCGGTCATGTAGTTGCCATAGGCCTTGATCATACCGCCGTCTTCTTTCGAGAATGTGCCCTTGGTGTCGCTGCCTGACCCGATGCCGTTGTGGACATCAGACCCCTGCATGGAGATAAGCATCGGATACTTGCAATTGCGGAAATAGTTCTTTTCTACGAAGATACAGCTGCCTGTGGTGGCTCCGACGCCGTATTTCGAGTTGCCGTCGTAATAGTTGTTATACACATGCAGATGCTGCGACTTGCGTACGCGGGGATGACGGGAGTCGCTATGGTCGAACCAGTTATGATGATACGTCACATACTCCACCTCGTCGCCGTTGGAGTTGAGGTTGCATTTGCCGCTGTCCCAGTAGTGGATAGCTGATATTGTGGCGTATTTCGTTCCTTTCACATCAAACGACCCATCGCCCTTGGCCTTGTCGCCGCCTTTGTTCTGACCGTAGAAGATGTCGAGGTGATGTCCCCAGATATGCTCGTTGTTGGTGTCCAGGCTGATGCCGTCCTCGGGGTGCATCATCACCGCGAAATTGCGCAGTTCCACGTAGGAGCAGTTCCTGACCAGCACACCGAAACCGTGCAGGGTGGCATCGTTGCCCACGCCCTCAAGGGTCAGGTTCATCTGCTGGCCTTTGCCCTTCACCTGCAGACCGATGGCAGAACTGCCGAGCACGGGCATGTCTTCTTTCTTGAGCAGTCCGATGATACGGATGGCCAGCGGACGGGTCTCCGCGCCTTTCTCGTAGGCCTTCAGGATGTCCTGTAGGCCGGTGCGGGTTTCCGTCTTGCCCTTCTGGTCGACCACCATGCTCAGAGTGACGGTCTTGGCATTATCCTTGCTGATGTAGAGGATGCGGGCCCCGTCTTTCAGCGTTCCGTCGTCATTGTAGGCACCGATACCGGCCGTAGCCTGATGGTGGGCATAGCCATCGCGGTTGAAGTTCCTAACGGTGATGTCTGTGGCCATACTGGCTAAAGCCTCGTCTTCCTGACCGTCTCTGACAGGTATGATCTTGACGGCATAGTCGTCGGCTGCCTTCAGACCGAGCACATCGGCACGGTTAAAGCTGCCGTAGCTGCGTATCAACTGGTCGTCGATACGGGTATAGCTGTTGTATTGACCGCCCTTGACGTAGACGTGGTAGCTGTCGGCTCCCTCCATCTGCTGCCATTCGGCGTAGAGTGACTCGTTCCATCCCGCAGCGAGGGTAATCTGAACCCCGTTGTTCTGTATATGGCCGCTATCCGATGCAAAGACGGCAACCGTCAGCAACAGCAGGACTGCCAATGAAACGACTTTCTTCATTCTCATTTCTGAATCATTCGCTTACCATTGCGGATGACGATGCCTTTGTAGCTGGCATCCACGCGCTGGCTGGCAAGGTTGTATGTGGCATTGATGTCAGTGGATACAGCTTTGACGGTCTGGATGGCCGTGGGCGTCTGATAGG
>JAEETD010000148.1 GCA_016290175.1 Prevotella sp.
CGAGCCACTGGTCGCCCTGGAAGAAATCATCGGGCACCTGATGCCAGCAGCAGTAGTCCTTCTGACGCAGGTAGTCGACATACTGCCAGTCGCGAGGGAAGCCAGACGGACAGGTCTTCAGACGCTCAAGTCCGAAGCCCTGTGGCTGGTCCCAGCTGGAGACATCAGTGGGCGAAGGAAAACTGGTGGGTGAAGGGCTGCCAAAATACTTCAGGAACTCAGGACTCCGGACGCATCGCAGCCACTCATCAATGTTTCCCATTATCTCGTTGCGACACGACGTCAGGATGTTCGTGGGCAACCAGTAGTTACCACAGGCCACCATGCAGTGATCAGGTTCCAAATGCAGATAGTACCCACCATGCAACGCCTTCTTGCCATGTGCTGCGATATAGGCGCCAAGATGGTTCTTATAGGGCGACTTGTCGTTTGAGAAGCGCGTGTCGCGATAGAACCTGTATGTGCAGTCCTTCACCGTCAGATGGATCACCGACGGGTCGAAGGTGGTGATGCGACGGATGGCCTGCTCCACACCCCGCTCGAAATCTGCCCGAACGGCATCATACTCCTGTTTATGTTCCTGAAACCACGTGCGATTGTTGTTCTTCGCCAACTGTCGCAAATACTTCAATATCCTTTTTGCATCCATAATAAACTTATCTGGTTTGCAAAGATACGAACTTTATCCGGAAATACCAAATTGTCAGCAGGAAAAGTATCTTGGATAATGCTTACTTGTGAAGAGCCATGACACTCGTATACTTGCTGTCCAGAATGGCGATGTCTGCGGCACTGGTCGTCGGCTCGCGATTGTATTCTGCTACGAATCCCTTGCGGGCACTGTTGGCCGACTTCGAAGCCTGACGCTTGTAAAGGGTGAAATCGTCTTGGTGCATATCCATCAGGATGGCGAGCACCTTCTGCCAGTTGGCTTCTGCCTCTTCCTCCTTAGCCTTTGCCTCGGCTTCAGCCTTTTCCTTAGCCTCCTGCTCGGCCTTCTCCTCGGCAGCGGCGTCGGCATCATCCTGACTACTGCTCTGGTCTCTGTATTCCCAGCTCCACTTCGAATAGTCGCGATACTTCTCTGCAATCCACTTCACGTCCTCGGGTGAGGCTATGGCTGGCTCGCGCTTGAACTCGTTGAGGAACCACTTATGAATATTGTTCATAGCCTCCTGAGGTGTGATGACGCTCGAGTCTAAACGGTAGTTGGCAATCACTTCCTCGCTGATGCGACGCCAGTTCTCGGCATTGATCCACTCGATGTCACCCTTCTGTACGTGCATCTGGTACTCCCAGTCCTTGTACTGCTGTCTCACCTCATCGCGATAGTAGCACAGGTCGAGGTAGAATCCCTCGCAGTTGTGTTCAACGATCTGGGGAGCCTCACCGCTGGTAGTGTAATGACTGAGGAGCATTGCGCGGGCATACTCGTCGTCACATCCGTACATTTCCTTCATCATACCGATGATCTCGTTCTGGACCTCACGGCAACGGGCACCGTAGTTGCTCTTGTCGACAAACTCCAGGAACTGCTCCCATACCGATTTCTCACCGTCCTTCATGCCGCACTTGTGCTCTAAACCGTCGCTGGGATACTTCCAGATGTTCCAAGGACCAGCCAGGTCGAAGGCTGTTTTCCACTCTGCCAGTTCATAGCCCAGCACCTCCAGTTTGGCACCTACCTCAGCCTGCACCTTCAGGTCGACCGATCCTTTCAGCAGGAACTTGTCACTCTCCTGCTCTGCCCAAGGTGAAATCGTCATGCTGGCCTTGCTTTCGAGACTCGGACCAACGGCCAACGTAGGACCAGCCACACCGTAGATCTTCACATCCACACCGAGGAAGAAACCGACACCTGCCTTAGCCTGGAAATTCAGCTCGGGACGCACGAAGGTAAACTCGTTCTTGTTCTCTTTGAAGTAGCTCAGATCCTTCCAGCCCTTGCCATCCTCATAACGGGTACCGGCACGGAACTCATTATCGTAATCGTATTTGAAACCGATACGTGCGTTACCCTCTACCTCTGCAGTAAACTTCAGGTACATATTGGGATTGCACTCTATTATCACAGGCACCGGACCTACCCAGAAGGTGAATGTATAGCCCTTGAACTTAGCCAGGTTTATCTTCTGAAGATCCTTTGGCAGACCTACCTTCTTCGAGAAGCCGACGTAGCACTCAGGATGGAATCCGAACTTGCCGTCGATACCTGCTTCGAATTTCTCCACATAGGGCACAGGGACGACAACCTTCCAGTGCACACCACCGTTCAGCGTGATGAAATAGTCCAGTTCGAAGTCCACGGGTATCTTGCCGCTCAGGGTGATGGAGTCGCCCGACTCAGGGCCACACTCAAACTTACGGTTGAAGTTCAGGCTACTGTTCAGCGAGAGAATGCGCTTGCGGTCGCCCCAGCGGGTGACGGTAGCCAGATCCTCTGCCCTGTAGTACTGATATTCACCAGATGAAGCGGCACGGGTATGTACGGCTGACGGCTGCTCATCGGGCAGGTTCCAGTCATTGTCGTAACCGTAAGGATCGGTCAGGTGGATCACGGCAGGGTGAATCACATTCTCTGCATCCACATACTTAGCAGCATATTCGGGCATGCCATCGCCAGCAGCACGGGTGGCCACGTTTTTAGCATCCGCATTCACGTAGATGCCTGTGCTCAGCGTTACGTTCTTGTCGCCTATGATCTCTGCTACGGAAGCGGGCTCCACAGTCAGGATGTAACG
>JAEETD010000149.1 GCA_016290175.1 Prevotella sp.
TAAGGCTACTCCTCTTGGTGCTATCGCTCAGTTCGCTGCTCAGGGTAAGCGCATCCGCAAGAAGGATCTGGGTATGATTGCTACCACTTACGGTTATGTATACGTAGCTCAGATTGCTATGGGCGCCGACCACGCACAGACCCTCAAGGCTATCCGCGAGGCTGAGGCTTGGCACGGACCTTCTATCATCATCGCTTACGCTCCATGTATCAACCACGGTCTGAAGGCCAAGGGCGGTATGGGTAAGAGCCAGGCTGAGGAGAAGAAGGCTGTGGAGTGCGGTTACTGGCACCTGTGGCGTTACAACCCCGCTCTGGCAGAGGAAGGCAAGAATCCGTTCTCTCTCGACTCCAAGGAGCCTAACTGGGAGAACTTCCACGACTTCCTGCTCGGTGAGGTTCGTTACCTGTCAGTGAAGAAGGCATATCCCAACGAGGCTGAGGAGCTGTTCGCCGAGGCTCAGAAGATGGCTCAGATCCGCTACAAGAGCTATGTGAGAAAGACTCAGGAAAATTGGGAGGATTAATCCCCTATCCTATTATATTAAAAGAGGTGAAACTATTTGCAGTTTCGCCTCTTTTTTCGTACCTTTGCAGCCGAAAATAAACAAAAGGATTTATATGACAATGAAAAAGTTTTTTATGTGGATGCTTGCCACCAGTCTATCAACCTCGGCTATGGCACAGGAAAAATTCGAGTTGGGTAAGCCTAACAACGACAACTATCGCTACTTGGATCAATACAAGGCGCTCAAAGAGTATATCGACCGCGACAAATACCCCAATTTCAAGCTCGGTGTGGGTACCGACGTCAGTGGCTATGTCACAAATAATTCTACCGTCCAGAAGATGGTCAACAGGAATTTCGACGAGACCGTTGCAGGCAATGAGATGAAGATGGGAAGCGTTGTGAACGGCAATGGTGACATGAATTTCAACACCGTAAAGAACTACGTGAATACCGCCACCAAGGCCGGACTCAATGTCTACGGCCACACCCTCGCCTGGCACTCGCAGCAGCCCAAAGGATGGTTGCTGAACCTTCTGGCCGACAAGCCCGATCCCACTGCCGGTGAGGAATATGCAGTGATAGCCAGCAAGGACTTCCGCACCAACAAGAGCGTTGGATGGAAGGCCGACGAAAAGCAATTTGGATATACTCTCACATTCAACTCAACAGATGGTATGAAGGTTACATCCACGAAATCATATCAATATGAGGTGCAGTTCGTGGCCTGGGATAACATCACCCTCCCAAAGGGCAAGTCCGCCAAGATGACATTCACCGTCAAGGGTTCCAAGTCGGGCAAATTAAACGGTCGTCTCGGAGACTGGGGCACCAATGGTCCGAACTTCAGCGTGAATTTCACCACCGAATGGAAGGATGTGTCAATTAACATCACACCTGTCTTGGAGACCAGTTTCATGCTTCTGCAAGTCACCAACTATGTGGGCGATGTCTATATCAAGAACATCAAGTTCGAGGGCAACAAGCCGGCAAAGACCATTCCTCAGACAAAGCAGGAGATGCACGACACACTCGTCTATGCGATGGACAAGTGGATCAAGGGTATGATGGAAGCCTGTGGCGGTAAGGTCAAGGCGTGGGACCTCGTAAACGAGGCTATCTCCGGTGGCGGTAACGATGGTCAGGGCAACTACCTCCTGCAGCACTCTGATAAGTATAATCCCAACGGCAATCCCGATGCAACATGGGATGTCGGTGGCGATGCATTCTTCTGGCAGGACTACATGGGCGACCTCGAATACGTGCGTCAGGCCTGCCGTCTGGCCCGCAAATACGGCCCCGAGGACATCAAGCTGTTCATCAACGACTACAACCTCGAGTCCGACTGGGATCAGAACAAGAAACTCAAGTCGCTCATCAACTGGATCAAGAAGTGGGAGGCCGACGGTGAGACCAAGATCGATGGTATCGGCACGCAGATGCACATCTCTTACTACGAGAACAGTGGTACGCAGACAAGCAAGAAGAATGCCATTACCAATATGTTCAAGCTCATGGCAGCCACAGGCAAGTGGGTGCGTGTCAGCGAGATGGATATGGGTTATGTCAATTCCAGCAACAAAGCCCTTACTACCAGTCAGTTGACCGAGGCCCAGCACAAGAAGATGGCAGAATTCTACGAATGGATTATCCAGCAGTACCTCACCATCATCCCTGCCAATCAGCAGTGGGGCATCTGCCAGTGGTGTGCCACCGATGCACCCGACACCCAGAATATGTGGCGTCGTAACGAGCCTGTAGGCATCTGGGATCTCAGCTACTACCGCAAGCACACCTATGCCGGCTTTGTACGTGGCTTATATGGTGGTGAGCCGCCCACAGCCATCGAAGGCATCAAGGCCGACAACACCATCGACACCTCAAATGGCATCTACAACCTTCAGGGTGTCCGTCTGTCAGCCACATCCCTCGACGAGCTCCCCGCTGGCCTCTACATCGTCAACGGTAAGAAGGTCGCAAAATAAGCCGTCAGACACATAGGAAAAACGCCGTCGCACAATCCTCACGAAGGGTGCGACGGCTATCTGCGGAATTATTTATCACATTTCTATCTGCAGTCGAAAAGAATCTTCCTCCGGTTCTTGCTCTGGCAAGCGTCTCCTTTCGTCGCCGAGCGATCCTC
>JAEETD010000016.1 GCA_016290175.1 Prevotella sp.
ACACGAAAACACATCGTTTCGATGACGGTGTAATCAAGGAATATGATGAAATTAAGAGGAAAGAGGAAAGTGGAAAGTGGAAAGAGATTAGTCCTGCTAAAGGAAACCTGGTGATTCTGCATCTGATGGGCTCGCATGTGGACTATCGTGCCCGTTATCCGCAGAAGACAAATACCGTGTTTACGCCTCAGATGTACAACCGTCCTGAACTCTCAGACCAGCAGAAACAGATATTGGCGCATTATGACAACTCGCTGCGCTATAATGACTCCATTGTGGCTGTTGTCACACAACGGTTCATTGACAAGGATGCTGTGGTAATCTATGTGCCCGATCATGGTGAGGAAATCTTTGACGACAGTCCTTATATGTATGGTCGTATGCATAGTGCCAACATCGACTACCGTCTGGCTCGCAATGAGATGGAGATACCTTTCTGGATATGGGGCTCACCACAGTATCGTGAAAATCACCCTTATGGTTGGCTAGCGATACAAAATGCCAAGAATCGTCCGTTGATGATCGATGCATTGCCCCATCTGCTGATGTATCTGGGTGGTATTTCCTCGCCTCTGTATCGTGAGGAACTGAATGTGATCAGTCCTAAGTACGACGAGAAGCGCCCAAGGATCCTGAAAGATGAGACAGACTATAACACACTCAAGAAATGAAGGAACTGCTGACACGGAACGAGTGTACCGCGATGAGGGGTATAGCCATCCTCGCCATCATGCTGCACAACTATACCCATTGGCTGAAAGGCATCGTCAGGGAAAACGAATATACCTGGCATCAAGAGAAGTGGGACCAGTTGTGGCAAGTGGCGATGAATCCTGATGCCTTGCTGCCCATGCATCTGCTGTCTTTCTTCGGACATTACGGTGTGCCTGTGTTCCTCTTTCTGAGTGGCTACGGTCTGGTGAAGAAATACGAACTTAAACGAGTCGGGTCGTGGCGCTTCATTCGCTATAGCTATCTGAAGCTGTTCCGCATCTTCATCGTGGGTTTTGTGGCGTTTATCATAGTCGATGCCATCACGCCAGGTATGCACAGATATCGGTGGACGGAGGTGGTGGCATTGCTGGGCATGTTTGCCAACTTCCTGGAGGATCCCTCGCAGGTGGTGTGGCCTGGACCTTACTGGTATTTCAGCATCACGCTGCAGATGTATATCTTCTACAGGTTGGTGTTCTACCGCTGGCGACATTGGGGCGTGATTGCTGCTTGTATAGTGGCATGTTGGGCTTGGCAACTGTATTGCTACAACGATATGGTAACGTTGGAGCGACTGCGCTATAATCTCATAGGCGGGATGCTGCCTTTCGGCATCGGTCTGCTCCTGGCACGCTACGAAGAAAGGATGGTGAACAACTGGAAAGTGACGACGGGCACACCGCTGATGCTGGCGTGGCTGCTGAATCTTGTCATTGCTATCGTCGGTATCTTCTGGGCCAGTGCCTTTTTCAACGAATGGCTGTTCGTGCCAGTACTGATCATCTGGGGCACCATCGCACTGGTAAAACTGGTGCCCAGGCAAGTCTTGCCATACATTGTCTGGCTGGGAGGTATATCAGCAGCGATCTTCGTGGTTCATCCCATCGTTCGCAAGGTCTTTGTGCGACCTTATCTCCAATACGACCAGTATGCAGGTCTGCTGCTCTATATGGTAGCTACGATCCTACTCTCTTGGCTGTTTATGAAACTGATCAATATGATTCCCAAACCCCGTGAATAGTGAAGAAGATTGTTACCTTTGACTTCGACGGAACGCTCACCACGAAAGACACTTTGTTGGTGTTTATCCGCTATGCCTGCGGGTTCTGGGCGTTTGTTGTAGGGTTCCTGCGCTATTCACCGCTGTTGGTACTGATGAAACTGGGACTTTATCCAAACTATAAGGTCAAGCAGAAGGTGTTTTCGTATTTCTTCAAGGGGATGAAGCTGGAGGTTTTTGATACTCTCTGTCAGCGATTTGCGCAGGATAATCATCATCTGCTTCGCCCTCAAGGTATCGAGGCAATGAATCAGGCGTTCAGCGATGGTGCTGAAGTGATGATCGTCAGTGCCTCGATCGACAATTGGGTGAAGCCTTTCTTTGAGAATCTGAGTAATCAGAATAATCGGAGTATTCTGATTCTTGGCACTCAGATAGAGGTGAAGGATGGTCTGCTGACAGGACGCTTCCTCACCAAGAACTGCTATGGTCAGGAGAAAGTGAACCGAATCATGGCCCTCTATCCACATCGTGAGAATTATCATCTGACGGCCTATGGTGACAGCCGGGGCGATAAAGAACTGTTGGCTTTTGCCGATGAGTCGCATTATAAACCCTTTAGAGCATGAAATCACCGCTGAAGATTTTCAGGATCAAGCCTGAAGAGCGCATTCAGGCAGCTGTGGCACTGATTATCATCGTGGTTCTCAATGCTCTGTTTATATGGCGCCTGCACGATCTGTTCATGCAACCAGGGTTCGGACCCTATTGGAAGACTTTCGAACACGAATATCATCTCTCGGGCTATGACCCGCTGACCTATCTGGGTGTGACCGATTGGGATGTGGTGTATCAAGTGTATCGTCATCCGCTGTTGGCGTTTATGATCTGGCCCCTGTATCAGCTGAATGATTGGCTCTCCTCTCTTCTTGGCATCAACTGCGTGCAGTATCTGGTGGCATTGCCAGTAATCTTCTGCTCTTTGTATTCCTATATCTTCCTCTATCGCATTCATCGTGAGGTGATAGAGTTAGGGCGATGGGACGCCACTTTGCTCACAGCCTACTATTTCTCCTTCGCCTATATCCTCTTGTCGCTGATTGTACCAGACCACTTTACGATATCAATGTTCCTCCTGCTGATCACCCTCTATATCTCAGGAGTATGTATCAAAAAGGGCAGGGAGTTCAAGTGGTGGCAATCGGCTCTGTTCTTCTATATCACAGCAGGCATTACACTGAGCAATGGCATCAAAGTGTTCCTGTCTGGTTTCTTTGTGAATCTCAGGGATTTCTTCCGTCCTAAGTATCTGTTGCTGGCTGTCATTCTGCCTGCAGCACTCTTGTGGGGAACGGCAACCTGGGAGTACAACCAGTTTGTGATTCCCAAGGAGAAGATCCGTGCGGAGCAGAAGGCGCAAATGGCCAAGCAACAGGCAGAGCGTGTGGCCATGATGACACCTGATGAAAAGCGACGGTTCGAGGCCAAGAAGGCACAGCGTGAGGCCAGACTCCGTCGTCAGGCAGAGAAATCTGGCACACCGATGGAGGACCATGGGTTCCTGAAATGGACGGACATCACCACCTCTCGTTGGCAGTCGGCCTATGAGAACCTGTTTGGGGAATCGTTGCAGTTCCATGAAGAGTTTTTCCTGGAAGACACACTCGTACATCGGCCTGTGTTCGTGGATTATCGTTGGACACACAGTTATATCATCGAGGGCGTACTGCTACTGCTCTTTGCCATCGGCATCTGGTGTGGTCGCAAGAGCCGTTTCCTATGGCTCTGCCTGTCGTGTTTCGTCTTCGATATGTTCATCCATCTGATTCTTGGCTTTGGTATCAACGAGGTGTTTATCATGGCACCGCATTTCATGTTCGTGCTACCCATCGCCACAGCCTATCTGTTGAAGACAGTTCAAACCAGATGGCTTCGTGTCGGCATCCTGCTGCTGACGCTATACCTATTTATATATAATGGTTATCTGCTGACGACCTTCCTGCTGTCACCAATCCATGTGGTACTTTAGACGTGTTTGTCTGTGCCCAACCATTTGCGGAGACGACGAGTGAACGACTTTCTAATATGTGAGAATCGGCCATAGCGCAGGTTCAAAAAGAGTTCTTCGATGGAATTCTGCACTTTGATCCAAGGGTGATTCCAGGCGTTTATAATATAAAGGCGTTCAAGATAATCGCGGTTTTCTTCTATTTTTGAGGGATGTACAAGGGGAAAGTCCAACTCGTGACGTGCCATCGTAAACATCTTTCTGATGCGATGAGGTGTGGTCTTCAGTTCTGCAGAGAAATGAGTGGAATCGGCCATTAGTCCGACGTTGTTAATCTGATTCTTCGAAGGCATAATGGCCAAACCATCATGCAGCAACATATCACTCCAATAAATGGTCTCGAAATATTCTTTTCCACTTTGACTGTGGTCACGGAACATCTGGAGCATGTCTTTCCTCAGGTTTCTTTCCTTGACAATGGTCTCCAGTTTCTTCATCGCCTGCGGATCGCGGATAAAACTGTAGGTGGGATCCCATCGTTCGGCAACCCTTCGCCACGAAGCCCAGCCCCAGATGCTGAAAGCTGTGGTGAAGAAATAGCTGTCGCTGCAGTCAGGCGATACCTCGTCGATGTTAAAGCCGACTATCATCGTGATACGTTCGTCATGCTCATATTTGTCAAGCATCTCCTTGCAGAAAGGGAAGAACGACTGTGAAGGCACCACATCATCCTCTAGTACGATGACCTTATCCGCCAACGAGAAAGCCCATTGGTGGGAGAGATAGCCAGAAGGGTCGCAACCTTGATTTTTGGTCAGGTAGTTACGATGCACCTCGCATTCCCAGTCGATGTTTTCATCTGCTACCACTTGTCGACAAACCTCGATACCTGCCATATCGCGCTCTCCACGAGGGCCGTCCTGATAGAGAAACAATTTGGACGGTCGCGCCTTACGTACTTCCTCAAACACTTGTCGGAAGGTGTCTGCGCGGTTGAAGAACAGCAACAATACAGCGATATCGGTCTTGAACGGATGTTTCATGCTGCAAAGATACAAAAAAATATGAATCATGTATTATGAATTACGAATTATTTCGTATCTTTGCAGCGATGAATCACAATTCCCTTCGCCAACGTTTTAATCCTGACGGCTCGCTATTGCGTCGCCAGCAGATGCGGATGCTGGAAATTCTGCTGGAGGTGGATAAGATCTGCAAGAAACATGATATATCCTATTGGCTCAGTAGCGGTACGTTGATTGGTGCCATGCGTCATGATGGCTTTATCCCCTGGGACGACGACCTCGATATCGAGATGATGCGCTCTGACTATCTGCGACTGATGAAGGTGTTGTCCTCAGAACTGCCAGAGTGGCTGGCACTTCAGAATGACGAAACAGACCCCAATTACTTCTATTTCTACGCCAAAGTGCGCGACAGGCATTCGAAGATGCTGGAGCAGAATGGCTATGACCGTCTGTGGAAAGAGCAGGGCATCTATATTGATATCTTCCCTATGGAGCAGCACCCCATTTGGATGCAGAAACTGGCGGAGAAGACCGTAGGCCACATGTATAAAATCTGGCGCACAAGCACTGATGACGCGAAGGCCATCAAGAAAGTGCGTCGTATCTTCAATATCAATAATCGCATCATCTTCCCCTGTTTCCGATCCCTCTTACATCTTACATCTTCCATCTTCCATCTGGAAGTCATTACCAGTGGCATGGGTATCCCCTTCCACAATCCCCGTTTTGCCAAAGAGATCTTTCCTTTGACGACACATGTGTTCGAGGGTTATCAGTTGCCTGTGCCTCACGATGCAGATGCCCATCTGCGTCATATCTTTGGCGACTACATGCAATTGCCAGACCTTCAGAAACTGGCACCGCATGTAGGAGAACTCGATTTTTTCGAATAAGTGATTATTACCCTTTTACTATTTTACCTTTAACAAAGGCGAGGCATTCCTTCAGGATGACTGCGCCAGAGATACGCATCACGCCATAATAGAGTATGGCAGCTATGACAACACGGCTTGCCAGCAGCATCCATAGATTTTCGATGGTTTGCGTGACAAAGCCCGTTAGCACCATTACTCCCGCAGCAGCAAGGGCAAAGGGCAGGATATCCTTTAAGAACGACAACAATCGGTATCCCATCAGGCGACGCACAAAGAAATGCCACACAAACACCCATAGTATATTTAATAAGGTATAGGCCAATACCATCGCATAGATGCCTTCTCGCCACAATCCCACCAGCAGTACTATCTGCAGGATGCCTAATACCATCGTGCTCCAAAGATAGATGTCGCTGCGATGCTGACTGATGATGGCATCGGTGAGCAATAACGACAACGGCATAAAAGCGCCACACAGACAGAGATAGGGTAAGAGCGATGCCGAGAAAGTCCACTTCTCGCCTATCGCCAGAATGATAAACTCATGCGATATCAATCCGAGACCGAAGAGCATCGGAAAAGTGATGAAGGCCGTAAATCGAACCATCTTGCGGAGTACCATCAGTTGACGTTCCCTCTCGTCATGAAGTCCTACAAGCACCGTCTGATCCACCTGTCGCATCATATTGCCAACAAACAGATGACACTTCGAGCTCCATAGGTAGGCCTGGTTGTAATGACCCGTATTCGTCTCACCATAATAGTGACCCAATAACAGATTCATAATATAATTGTTCACTTGTGTGAAGATGGCCGACACCATAATCTTAAAACTGAAGGTGAACAATCGACGGATAGGCTCAAAAGTGACCTTCATCGTAGGTCGCCATTCACTAAAGTACCACAATAACAGCGTATTAATAGCTATATACGCAAGATATTGCGTGGCGAGTGCCCAATAGCCGAAATCCAAAGCTGCGAGTATCACACTGATAATGCTCGACGTCAATGTAGCAATCATACCACATTTTGCAATCTGCTTTATCTGCATCTGCTTCGTCATATAGGCCGATTGTGCTATGCCAAAGCTAGAGAACACGAAACCAAGGAACACGTATCGACTCAGTGGGATAAGTTTGGGCTGATGACAATAGTCAGCTATCAGAGGGGCACAGAAGAAGAGCATCAGATAAATAACGGCACCTGCTATAATGTTAAACCAGAATACAGCATTAAAGTCTTTGTGCGTAGGGGCCTTCAGATTGATCAATCCCGTTTTGAACCCACTCGACTGCAACTCATTGGCGATGACAGAGAAGATGGCAAGCATCGCCGTCATACCATAGTCTGATGCATCGAGCAAACGAGCAAGAATGATGCCAAAGGCCAAGCCAAGCAATTGCTGCACGCCATTGTTCATTCCGCCCCAGAAGAGACCTTTTGCCGTTTTATCCTTCAATGTTTCCATATTCTGCTGCAAAGATACTTATTTTTTTAGACATAAGAAGAAAAGAAAGATAAAAACAGTAACAAGTTTCGCGGATTTTGTTTATCTTTGCACACGAAAACCTCTAAAAATATTGTACGATGAACCAGAATGAATATGAATCGAAAATTGCAGAGCTGCAGCAAAAGGTTAATACGTTACAGAAGGCCAACCTCGATCTGGTAAGCCACAACTTGCTGTTAAGTCAGCAGATCAATGCCTACTACGACGTGCGCCGTCGCATACAGATGCTCAAGGAACTCGTGATCCGTCACAAGGAAATGATACGTCATGCTGATTTGCGCGACGATGCAGAACTGATGGCACTCATTGAGACTAAGCTGGAGGAGGAACTGCCACACGAGAATCCTGACTTTGGACTGAAAGAACTGGCAGAATTTATCGGTACCACACAGACGCGTCTCATCGATCTGTTCCGTCATTCACCCATCCACAAGACCGTTGACGACTATCTCGACTATTTGCGGCTTCTGCGCTCGATGTATTACATTCAGAGTGAGCCCGCATGGGGCATTGCTGCCTGTGCCCAACAGGCAGGTTTTTCCGTCATCCGTACTTTCAACCGCAAATTCCAGGATGCCCTTGGCATGACGCCTCATGAATTCCGCCAGCTCCTTGAGGCTGGCCGCGACAATATCAAGAGCTAAGAATAAAGAAAGGCCCTCCTCGTGGAGAGCCTTTCTTTATCCTACCTGACAACCTGGCTTCACGTCTTTCGTGGTAGTGACCACACTGAGACTCTCGTCAGCATCGACGGCAGAGAGAATCATACCCTGACTCTCGATTCCCATCATCTGTCGAGGGGCAAAGTTGGCAACGAAGAGGATACGCTTGCCGATGAGCTCCTCAGGATTCTCGTAGAAGGCTGCGATACCTGAACAGATAGTACGGTCAGTACCAGAGCCGTCATCGATGGTAAACTGTAGGAGTTTCTTCGATTTCTTCACCTTCTGACAATCCTTCACCAGACCTACGCGGATATCAAGCTTTTCAAATTCCTCGAAGCTCACGGTATCCTTGATAGGAGCGGCTTTATAGTTAGCTGCCTCGTTGGCTTTCTTGGTAGCTTCGAGTTTGTCGAGCTGTTTCTGGATTACCTCATCCTCAATCTTCTCGAAGAGCAATGCAGGCTCACCCAACTGATGACCAGCTTTCAGAAGGTCTGTAGAGCCCAACTGCTCCCATTCGAAAGAATCGATATTCAACATCTCACGAAGCTTCTTACTGCTGAACGGCAGGAACGGCTCGAAAGCAATAGCGAGATTAGCCGTCAGCTGCAGACAGATATTCAGAATCGTCTCGCAGCGCTTGGGGTCAGTCTTCCAAACCTTCCAAGGTTCGCACTCCGTAATGTAGCGATTACCGATACGGGCAAGGTTCATTGCCTCGAACTGGGCATCGCGGAACTTAAACTGCTCAAGCAGAGCCTCCACCTTCTCCTTCACGTCCTTGAACTCAGCCAAAGCCTGCTTATCAACGTCAAGCAGTTCGCCACAAGCAGGAACCACTCCATTCCAGTATTTCTTGGTGAGCTGGAGAGCACGATTCACGAAATTGCCATAAACGGCAACCAGCTCGTTGTTATTGCGATCCTGAAAATCCTTCCAAGTGAAGTTGTTGTCCTTGGTCTCAGGGGCATTCGCTGTGAGCACATAGCGCAATACATCCTGCTTACCTGGCATATCCACCAGATACTCGTGGAGCCATACTGCCCAGTTGCGTGAGGTAGAAATCTTATCGTTCTCAAGGTTCAGAAACTCGTTGGCAGGTACGTTATCAGGCATGATATACTTGCCGTGCGCCTTCATCATCACAGGGAAGATGATGCAATGGAACACGATATTATCCTTACCGATGAAATGCACAAGACGTGTATCTTCATCCTGCCACCACTTCTCCCAGTTGCCCCATTTCTCTGGCTCCTGCTGACACAACTCGACCGTATTCGATACATAACCGATAGGTGCATCAAACCACACATAGAGCACCTTGCCCTCTGCATCCTTTACAGGCACGGGGATACCCCAGTCCAAGTCGCGTGTCATCGCACGAGGCTGCAGGTCCATATCGAGCCAGCTCTTACACTGACCATAAACGTTCGGACGCCATTCCTTGTGCTCCTCCAAGATCCACTGCTTCAGCCAGTCCTGATACTCATTCAAAGGCAGATACCAATTTTTGGTTTTCTTCAATACAGGTGTAGAACCCGAGATGGTTGACTTCGGATTGATTAACTCTGTGGGCGAAAGATCACGTCCACATTTCTCACATTGGTCACCATAGGCTCCTTCATTATGGCAATGGGGACACTCGCCCGTCACATAACGGTCTGCCAAGAACTGCTTAGCCTCTTCATCATAGAGCTGCTCAGTGGTCTCTTCTGTCAGTTTGCCCTCGTCGTAGAGTTTCTTAAACCACTCGGCTGCAAACTTATGATGCGTCTCTGAGGTGGTGCGGCTGTAGATATCAAATGAGATACCAAATTCCTCGAAAGAGTCTTTGATCATCTTGTGATAGCGGTCTACTACATCCTGCGGTGTGATGCCCTCCTTGCGGGCACGCACAGTTATGGGTACACCATGCTCGTCTGAACCACCGATAAACAGCACCTCGCGCTTCTTCAGACGAAGATAACGCACGTAGATATCAGCGGGCACATACACACCGGCCAGATGTCCGATATGCACGCCGCCATTAGCATAAGGCAGCGCCGACGTCACCGTCGTACGCTTAAAAGTCTTGTTCTCCATTCCTTAAATACGTATTTATTTTTTCGGGTGCAAAGGTACAAATAAGTGAGCGAAAAACCAAATAAAATTGAGTTTTTCGCTCACATGAGTATCTATAGGAAACTTATTTATTCCACCGTTTCTTGCCGTTCTGGATGATAATGCCCTTATAATTGGCATTCACCTTCTGGCCAGACAGATTATAAATGGTATTATCAGATGAATCGTCATCAATAGTTACACCATCGATTCCCGTTGAAGTGCACTTCAGCTCTATCTTGTCGATATTACAGTAAGCACCAGAGATAACGATACGGAAAATCTGCGGACCTGCTTCGAGCTTCTTTGTAAGCTTGCCTGTAATAGTCTTATAGGTATCCCAACTACCTGTATTCGGAACATTTACCTTGCAGAGCTGAGTCACCTTTCCGTCATTTACAAGATTCAATGTAAAGCCTGTGTTGCTGTTGCCTGAAGAGGCTGTAGCAATATATTCGTAGTCACCGGCTTCTTTGACATCAACACTATATTCGAGCCATTCATCATTAGAAGAGGTGTATCCAATGGCATAACCGCCATTACCTCTTACGATGTCTACGCCCTCATTGTCAGAACGGTAATTCACACCACCCTCGTCATTTGAATCTGAATCGTGGAAGCTTAGCCCCTCACCACCCTTGTCGAAGTTTTCTGCCTCGATGATGCCAGGAATGCTGATGACACCTTTATATGCAGAACGTTTGTTGTTGACCTTCAACGAGAATGCTTCGAGATTCGAACTCTTGCCCTGTGCATCTATGGCTTCTACTGTGTAGTTGAAAGTACCTTTCTGCGTGGGCTTATAGGTATATTCGAACGGAGATGCCTTTAAAGTTGTTTTCAGAACATTGTCGAGATAGATCCTGACTTCCTTGATGTCACCATTGGGTGAGGTCGCATCAACCTTGATCGTTGCATTCTCATTGACGGTAGCAGGAGATGGGTCAGAAGTGGCAGTTACCTTAATATTCTTGTCTACATCAATGCGGTTGAAAATAATCTTATCGATATTACAACTACTGCCAGTGATGTTGATACGAAGGATCTGCTTACCTGCTTCCAGAGGAACGGAAAGACGACCATGCAAGGCTACGTATTTGCCCCAATCGTTATTTCCTGTTTGAGGCACAACGAGAGAAGGAGTCAGATCCGTTGTCTCGCCATTGTTGATGAGTGAGACACTAAAGGAAGAGTTCGTCGTTCCAGATGATACCCAAGCATCATACTCATAAACGCCAGCCTCCTTCACATTAACTGTATATTCCATCCACTCACCACTGTTCGTATAGCCGATAACATAGCCACCATTACCTTTCACAACATCTATACCACCATCTGAACGGTATGAGGCACCATCGCCCTCTTTATCGCTATTAGAGTCGTGGTAGGCAATGCCATCAGCTCCTGTGTCGAAATTCTCTGCCTGAAGTGTTCCGGGCAACTCCGCAATTTGATCTTTATAAGTTCCGCGTGGCTCATACGCAGTGATGCTTGAAAGACGCTCGAATTCCGTTCCATCAGTAGCTACCACCACAGCTTTCAAGTTATACTTTTTCTTTTCAGTTGGTGTATACTCTACTTTGTAGGGCTCATCAGCAGTAAACGTCTTGTATAATACATTATCAATGTAGAAATCAATATGATCGATGGTCTTTGTCCTCAGTCTGGCACGAATGTTAATGGGTACAACATCATTCTGTGTCACCTTGATAGAAGCGGGTTTCACATATACGGAAGCCTCTTTCTTCATACCAGGGAAAGGGCTCTTGGCGCTCTTGGCTTTGTCACTGGCCATATATTCGCGCAACCAAGTCATTGCAGGGCGATCCTTACCGTTCTTGATGATACCAGAGTTTCCGTCGGTAGTCCATGTAGAACCATATATATATCCCCAAAGGGTAATGCCTGCACAGTAATCCTGTTCCCACATATAAGGAATCTGCTCACTGTAGGCTTTCAACTGGATATCATCATTGGTAGTACCTACGTCATACTCTGTGCTATACATCGGCATCATCAATGCATTGTGCAATTTGTCCATACTAGCCTTAAATGAACTTAACGACAAAACCGATCCGTCTTGGTTCAGCATATCATGCGACTGACAACCGTATGCATCAATAGGAGCACCAGCATCGCGGATAGTTCTGACCAGATCGATGAATTGATCAGTATTCCACTGGAATGTGTTATAGTCATTATAAATAAGTATGGCATCTGGCCAAAGTTCATGTGCCATTTCAAAAGCTTTGATAATCCAGTCATAGCCAGTTATACCATCACCACCCAAAGCTGCTTTGTAAGGAGCCGGGTTATGTCCAGATATAGCCTCATTGACTACATCAATCAACTCAAGGTTGGGATAATGATTGTGCACTGATTTAAAATATTCCTCAATGGCCTTCGTCTGTTCACTGGTGGAAAGGCTGTTCATCCAACTTGGATATTGGCCACCCCAAATAAGGGTATGATATTTGAAAGGAAAACCGTGTTGTTTGGCATAATTTGCCGCCCTGTCGGAATTGCCAAAAGTAAAGTTCCCTCTTTGGGGTTCGATGGCATCCCATTTTGACTCGTTCTCACAAGTAATCTGGTTCCAAAGTTTATAGAAGTCTTCCACTCCATTACCAACATCGACTCTATAGCCCGTTGTAATGTTACCTAAGAACTTGTCAGTATTAGTTGACAACTGTGCGCTGGCAGTTATTGTGAAAAGACTGGCAGCACTTACTAAAATCGTTTTTTTCAGCAATTTGGTCATGGTCGTATTTTAAGTTTTGATTTTACGCTGCAAAGGTAGCTAATAATCGTCAATCTAGTTTTGTACTATGTTTCAAATAGCTTAGGAAATGTGTCAGCCATAGCCCCAGAAAGGTGAACAGGCCATTAAGCATCAGCAATTCGTAGCCGAAACGATAACCCCAAACGTATTGTGTCACTGTATCGAGAGCATAGCAGACCAGTGGTGAGGCGATGCAGATATAGGGTACCAATCGGTCATCAGGCTGCTTCTTGGTAAAGAGTCCGAAGGCAAAGAGTCCGAGTAGCGGGCCATAGGTATAAGAAGCAAGGACATAGACAGCATCAATGAGCGACGTGGAGTTGACGGCCCTGAACAATAGGATAAACATTACGAAGATGAAACACATGACCACATGCATGCGCTTTCGCAACAATTCATTATCTGGCTCACGACGGATATCAACACAATAACAGGTGGTGAGCGAGGTCAGCGCGGAGTCGGCACTGGAGAAAGAGGCGGCTACAATGCCCAGAACAAACAGGTAAATGGCATTGGTGTCTTGAACAAAGGTGGGAAGCAGTTTGTCACCTTTGAATTCTGTACCTAAGGCCATCGTCAGCAGCACACCTAATGAAAGAAAGAGCAGGTTGGCAGGCACGAAGGCAACACCGTATGTACACATATCTTTCTGAGCATCCTTCAACGTCTTGCAGGTCAGGTTCTTCTGCATCATATCCTGATCGAGCCCTGTCATCACAATGGCGATAAAGGCACCACTGAGAAACTGTTTCCAGAAATTATGTGGTGATACCCAGTCGTCAAACACGAAAATTCGGCTCATATCACTGTCTGCAATCGTATTGACTGCCCCGCTAACTGAAAGGTTCAGATGTCCGATGACTTCCAGGATGATCATTACCAATGCCGTAAACAGACATATTGTCTGGAAGGTATCCGTGAAGACCAGTGTCCCTATGCCGCCTCTGCGGGTGTAAAGCCAGATCAGCAACACCATACCCACCACATTAACTATAAATGGAATACCTGCCGGCTCGAACACAAACTGCTGGAGGATAATGCAGACCACGTAGAATCTGACTGAAGCGCCCACCATCTTCGAAAGCAGGAAGAACCAAGCACCGGTCTGATAGGAACGGTTACCCAATCGTTGTCCCAAATAGGTATAGATGCTCGTTAGTTGTAACCGATAATAGAGCGGCAACAGCACAAAGGCGATAATAAGGTAACCCACGATAAAGCCGAAACACATCTGGAGATAGGTCATCTGCGAGGCCAGCACCATACCTGGCACCGATACGAAGGTAACACCAGAGATCGAGGCGCCTATCATGCCAAAGGCCACCATATACCAAGGTGCCTTACGGTTGGCACGATAGAACATATCGTTATTGGCCTTATGGCTCGTCAGGTGACTGATACCGAAAAGCACAACGAAATAGCCTATCACTATGAGGAGTATCGTCATAACTGGCTGCAAAGTTAAACAAATTTTTGGCACGCGCCAAAAAAATGCTTAACTTTGCAACCGATATGAATCAAAGAGACCGTCAGATATTGCAGATAGCCCTGCCCTCGATTGTGTCGAACATCACTGTGCCGTTGCTTGGGATGATCGACGTTGCTATCGTGGGCCACATGGGCAGTCCCGTCTATATCGGAGCTGTGGCAGTAGGGTCGATGATCTTCAATCTCGTCTACTGGCTCTTCGGCTTCCTCCGTATGGGCAGCAGCGGTCTGACGGCTCAGGCTTTAGGGCGCAGAGATCTTGCAGAAGTCACAAGATTATTGGTACGTTCGGTGTCTATCGCCTTAGGTATCGCTCTGTTGCTGATCACGTTCCAAATACCACTTAAATGGCTGATGTTCTGGCTGATAGGACCAACACCAGATGTCGAGCCCTTCGCCTCCACCTATTTCAATATCGTCATTTGGGGAGCCCCTGCCTCCCTTGCCCTCTTCAGTCTGATGGGCTGGTTCATTGGCATGCAGAATACACGCTTTCCGATGGTAATCAGCATCATGCAGAACATAGTAAACATCCTGGCCTCACTGACATTGGTCTATGGCTTTGGGATGAAGATAGAGGGTGTGGCCTTCGGTACGGTGATTGCGCAGTATGCCGGATTGCTGATGGCTATAGAATTACTGGTGCATCATTACGGACGACTGCGGAGATATCTTGTCATCAAAGGCACCTTTGTCCGCAAGGCCATGGGACGATTCTTCAATGTCAATCGCGACATCTTCCTTCGTACGCTCTGTCTGGTGGCCGTCAACCTCTTCTTCACTTCCTCAGGAGCCCATCAAGGTGCGGTCATCCTCTCCGTGAATACTGTGCTAATGCAGCTCTATCTCTTCTTCTCCTATTTTATGGACGGTTTTGCTTACGCCGGTGAAGCTTTAGGCGGCAAGGCCTATGGAGCACATAATGACGTTGCTTTCCGCGATACGTTGCATAGGCTCTGGATGTGGATGCTGATTGTCACTTCGGCCTATACATTATTATATATTGGGGGTGGCCAATGGATCGTCACACTGCTGACGGATGAAACTCAGGTTCTCAAGGCTTCGCACGACTATCTCTGGTGGGCTTGGTTGATACCAGCAGCAGGCTGCGTCGCCTTTATCTGGGACGGCATCTTCATCGGCATGACAGCCACCAGAGGAATGCTCGTCTCGTCATTCCTCTCTGCCCTCGCCTTCTTTGCGGTGTATCTACTGACTGAAAGCACATTAGGGAATCATGGTTTATGGTTAGCCCAGATTGTCTACCTCGCTATGCGTGGCATTATCCAGACAGTCTGGTTCCGATTAAGATTAAGTTCCTTGCAAGCGATGGAGATGACAAAGTAGAAGTTTGCCTTTGCCGTCGCGAAGATGCATGCCGTTTCCCTGACAATAGCGGAAGTACTTGCACTTAGCACATTCGTCCTTCTTCATCCATTCGCGGTTGCGATAGGGATGATAGCGGTTCTCCCACACCTCCATGAAGTCATCCTCGTAGATGTTCCCTTGGTTATAGTCTGCACGGATGCTGGCACAGGCTGCTATAGAACCGTCGGCCATCACAGAACCCACCGTCACACCGGCCTGACATGAGAACAGGCGGCTACGCACTTCCCCCTCGTAATTGCCAAGAAAACCCTCACAGCCATAATCAGCCCGGATGCGACCCTCTTGACGAACTCGTTTGAGATAATCGAAGACTCCACGAAACTCTTCATCGGTCAGTCGCATATCAGGATCGAGGGCAGCACGCCCTACAGGGAAGACAGTAAAGAGTCGCCATCGTTTCACGCCCTTCGAGATTAAAAATTCCTTGATTTCATCGAGCTTCGGATAGTTACGACGATTGACACAGGTGACGATGTCGAAGACAAAGCCCTCTGTAGCGACCAACATGTCTATTGCCTGACTCACCATCTGGAAACTCTGGTCATTGCCCCGCATCCAGTTATGGTCTGACTCTAAACCGTCGAGACTGATGGCCATCGAGTGGATGCCTGCTCGCAAAAGGCCTTGCCAACGTTGGGGAGTGAGATGCAGCGCATTGGTCACCATACCCCAAGGAAATCCCTTTTCGTAGATAGCCCGTCCACATTCCTCTAGATCACGTCGCATCAGAGGCTCGCCGCCTGAAACGACGACGAACACCTTATGGGGATCTGTCTTCGCAGCGATTCCGTCAAGCACACGCAAGAAATCCGTCTTGGGCATGTCGTTGCTCTCAGACTTCATTTTACAATCGCTGCCACAGTGACGACATTTCAGGTCACAGCGCAAGGTGCATTCCCAAAACAACTGTTTCAGAGGATGCTCCTCACGGACGAGTTTCTCCTTCTGTCGCCAAAGTTCAAGGGCAAGTTTCTTCTTGAGGGTCAGGGGAGTAGGCTTCATTGTTTCTTCTTCAGTCTGACATCTGTGGTCACTTCGTATTTGCCAACATACCAATGGTGGTCTCCTTCTTCAACTTCCACAGCCTTGCCATAGTCAATATCGAGCGTGTCATTTAGGAATTCACCGCCATTGGCCTCTCCGTCAATGTCTTCAACAACCAGTTTTACCCTTTTATCATAAGGCATTCCACTGTTTTTCAACTGGTAATTACCCGATTCGTTCGTCTGTATCGAGTCTATACCGAAGACATAAGTCCCTGTATCATTCTTAGAGATTTCTTTCAAAGAGGTCTTGATGCCTTTTATAGGTGTGCCCGCCTCATCTGTCACCGTACCTTTCAGGATATAGTCGGCATGAGGAGTTCCATACTCTACAGGCGTCGAACCATATTCATCCGGCTCATCGAGTGAGCAACTAAAACCTAACATCGACAGCAAGGCCGTCAAAACAGCGTTGTACCAACGATTAAATCTTACTTTCATCTTTCAAATTATTAATGAGTCTTTTCCCTTATAACTGAAAAGGGTTGGAAATCCTACACAAATAAAGAAAGAGTTAACAATTATTAGCTATTTCCCGCTGCCCACTATTTTCGAGATATCCATAATCATACCACCGTTGCCACTCATGATCTGAGGCATCTTACCGTCCCATTTCTCTATCATATCCTCCTGAACGATCATCGGTGAGAGCGAAGCAGCAATGGTGCGATTATAGTAAGCCTCAGCATCAGCCTTGATCTTCATCGCCTTCGCATTTCCTTCGGCCTTGGCAACGGCAATTTTAGCGTTAGCCTCAGCCTCTTTCACCTCGTTCTCTGCCTTTAAGGCACTCTGGATGGCCGTGTTCTTGGCATCGATCATCGACAACAACGACGATGGAGGCGTGATCTTTGAAGTGAACTCCTCCACAAGGAATCCCTCAGACATCAGCGATTTCTCCAGTCGGCTGCGGACGTCACGCTCGAAATTAGCTCGGTTCGACATCAGCGAGTCTGAGGTATACTGGTTGGCACAGGTACGGTATGCCTCATAGATACAAGTGCGGATATAACCTTCTTCCAGGTCCTTCACACCCACACGGTATTTCGTGAAGATATCACAAGCCTTGTCTGGATTGATACGATACGCGATGGTGGGGTCCATCTCAAAGAGCGATGCATCCTTCGCATTCACAGAGAATGTTTCGTATTGCTTGCGCTGTGTAAAGGTAGGATAAGTGAAAACGTTGGTAGTAATAGGATTATAAAAGACCCAACCCTTGCACGTGCCTTCTACACCGCCATAGTCCTGCTCATTAAGCGACCATTTGTGGAAGCGGATACCCACTTCTCCAGAATCAACGACCGTACAACAAGTAGCAAACAAAATCAAAATCAAGGCCAAGCTCCCTCCGGCATAAGCCAAAATGCGATAATACTGTTTCATCTTTCTATCCTTTTAATGGTTATTTTGTGCAAAGATACGAATAATATTCGTAATCCATCATGCATAATGCATATTTTATATGGCCAAGCTGCAAATTTTTCACTTTTCACTCTTCACTTTTCACTTTTTTTTGTATCTTTGCCGTCAAATTATCAACTTAATGATGAAAGGGATTGCAAGATGATACGCATGCTCTTACTATTCGTTGCTATGGGGCTTGCCCCAACGGTTTCAGCTCAAGAAACAGAGTCTTTTGACCTCGAAGCACTCTATCAACAGATTGACGACGCCATCCGCCAGTCGCCCCAATATGTAGCAGAGCGGAAACAACAGATCGCCGTCTGTCGCGACAGTTTCTTAATGGAGAAAAGCGCAGAAGGCCGTCTTGTGATGGCCGAGAAACTGTTCTGGCTATACGAACCCTATAGGAACGACTCAGCTCTTCATTATGCAGAGCTCTGCATCAGCTTTGCCGATTCTCTTCACCACACTGGCCTTACCGGGCGTTTCCGTAGCTTGTTGGCATACCAATGCTCCCGGACTGACATGCATACGGAGTCGCTGGAACAGCTTCATCTCGTAAACAAGTCTGCTCTTGATCAAGCAGGGCTCGTCGACTATTATAATGCCTGGATGCATGTTTGCGGAGAGTTAGGATTATATACACAGCGCAAAGACATACGCCAAAGATCTTTCGACCTACAGAATCTATACCGTGATTCGGTGTTAATGGTTATAGAAAAGGGTAGCGATGAATGGTATCATCTGAAGATGGATATCCTAAATGCCCGACGACAGTTTCAGGATGCTCTTGAGCTCAGCGATCAATGGATCAAGAAGGTCACAGACAATACGCACGAGAGCGCCTATGCCGCTTTCTACCGCTCAATGGTCTTTGCCAATCTCAATAATCACGATATGTTGTGCTACTGGTTGGGAAAGTCGGCCCTTGACGACATCCGTTGTGCAGTCATGAATCAGGCCTCGCTACTCTTTCTGGCTGAGCATCTCGCAAATGACGGCGACCTCAGCCGAGCCCACCGATATGCAGAGTTTGCCAAAGAGTGCAATCTGGACTTCTGTCCTCGCATGCGCACCTATCAGGTCAATCCTTTCGTCAATGTGATCGAGAAAAGCAGTCAGGCCACCCAGTCCCGGGCAAACCTGATTCTCTATATCGCCTCCATCGTGATAGTCCTGCTTCTCATAGCCCTGATCATCGCCATCTTGCTTATCAGAAAAGCAAGACGCAAATAAAAAATTCACGAATCCAACTTAATAATTCTTCGACTTCTGCGTATTATAGATGTATGACACGCTCAGAATTCGAACATATCGCTGCGCAGTTGCGCCAAAGAGTGCTGAAAGTCGGACTCGACTTCTTCGGCAACAAAGAGGATGCAGAAGATGCTGCTCAGGAGACGATGGTGCAGCTCTGGCGTTACCTGGAGCACATTGATGCCGGGCGCAATGTGGAAGCTTTGGCCGTCAGAGTGGCGAAGAACTGCTGCGTCAGCATATCCCGCAAGCAGAATAAGTTTAGAACTGAGACTCCAGCGGTAGCAAACTCTAAACTCTCCACTCTAAACTCTCCACTTTCGCCAGAGATGTTGTTGGAGGCGCAGGATACCCAACGATTATTATCTGAGGCAATAGCCCTGCTGAAACCGCGAGAACGTGAACTCTTCGAGATGCGACAAATAGAAGGGCTCTCAACAGATGAGGTCGTAGAACAGACAGGAATCCCCAAACCCTCAGTCATCGCGATGGTCTCAGCAGCACGAAAGAAAGTATTCACAGAACTTAAAAGGAGGATGAAACAATGACAAACAAAGATATACAGCAACTGATAGACAAGTATCTCGCAGGCGAGACCTCGCCAGCAGAAGAGCGACAGCTGGCCCTTGCACTGCAGCAGCGTCAGGATCTGCCTGAAGACTGGCAGGCTGTCAGCATGATGCTCGGCGAACTCACTCTTGGTGAGGCTGAATACGATGCCATCATGGCACAGAGAAAACAAAAGTCCTCTGCCCTCATCATCGCCTTGCGGATCATCTCGTCGGTAGCCGCCATCTATCTGATAGGTCTTTTCTTCTGGCTTCAACAGGAGCCAGTGGCCAAGGTGGAGACTGCATATAATAATAAGGTGGAGAAATCACAGCCTGCTCCGCAGCTTGAATACTGCACGGAGGGAACACCCCGGGAAATTCTGATGTGCTATCTGGAACGCAGGCTGGCACAACCCGATACCTATTCACAATTAAAACGAATGAACAATGAAAGCAAATAAGAATCTGATGGTGGCAGCACTGATTTTGCTGCTCTTGACATCGTGTAAGAAAGACGGTCAGATGTTGACGGTCATCAATGAAGACGGCACCTGTGTGCGGGAGTTGACCAAACACGTCTCTCCTAGAGATTTGATAGACTCTGACATCTATCCTGACAATGGCAAGGAGGCTAAAATGGAAGATTGGGAGCAGACCTGGTCGCTGATGGGCGAAGATACACGTTATCCGATGCCTATGACGCAGGAACAATACGATAGTATTCAGCGCAATTACCACGGAGAATATGTTCCAGAAATGGTACTTAAGCATTATAAACGGGTATTCCCGTCGGTAGAGGATATGAGCAACAACTTACCAATAAATAATTCTATGCTTAAGGTAGAGGGCTCGCTAAAAAAACATTTTAAGTGGTTTTATACGGATATTGAATTCAATGAGACGTATGCTTATAACGATAGCACCTTTTACTTCCCCATACCACTCGACCGCTTCATCAGTGCCGACTCCGCTTCCTATTGGTTTACAGGTCAGCCCGACTTGTCACAGAAGCGCAGCGGTGCAGAGTTGAAGGAACTGCTCGACGAGATAGAGGGAAAAGTCAGCAAGTGGATTAACGCCAACCTGTTTGCCGAGATGTATGATTATGTCTATATTGAGAATTACGATAAGATCAAGAACTCGCCTGTAAGCAAAGAGCGATTCATTGCCCTACGCGACACCTTAGCCATGAGTCCCGCCATCCTCAACCAACAGCCCTATAATAACGGAAAAACTATAATGAAGGTTATCAATGACTATTTCAAGTCCGATGCCATCACATCTGCCATTTGTCTGTATGACAGCATTGACACGCATTATACTAAACACGGGCAAATAATGGAACTATTCTTGGACTACGACCTCGTGATGCCTGGTAAGGTGAGAGATGCAGGTATGGGGCTTTACGACGGTGAGGTCATCCATTACAAACTAACTGGTGATCGGCTGATTCCAGGCTCATACACAATCACAGCCACTTCTCGCGTGACTAATATCTGGGCTTTTGTTGTGACGTTACTCGTCATCGCCATTGCCGTTGGCAGTTTCTTCTATCGCAAGAAGAAGTAATAAAACGCGACTTCAAGTGGTTATTGGATAGAATCCGTCACTTCCGTATTGGGAGCAGCCGCAGAAAGCGAGTCTGCTCCCTCAAGTGTTGTCTGAAGGATGGTGCTGACGCTGTCTGCATAGGCGCCATTCTGATACTCTCTGGGAACAGGTCCGTAGCAAGCTGAGAAAACAAAAGCTGCAGAGCCGAAACCTAAAATGCTCAGCAGTTGACGGAAAGCACGACTATTGAAAAACCTCTTTTTCATCTCTTTTCGATTTTGTGGCAAAGATAAGAAAATTCCCCCATTCAGCCAAAAACAAGCACTTAAAGATACTTAATTCGGTTAAATAATATTAAAATCAAGTCGCTTTCCTCTTTCTTCGTTCCTCTTTCCACTAATTGTTTGTACCTTTGCAGTCCGATTTAGGGGAGAGACTTAGAATCCCCGTGAAATGTTGTGTGAATAGCGGCGTCTTTGGCCGGGCGTAGCGGTTCGTGAATCAGCGTTTCTTACGTTCGTTAGACTTGCAGCCGGGAGTTAGACCTCGGATGTGGGTTTATGCGCGTACATTAATTAATAAGTTAAACTGTTTTTTAGTAGTAAAATTAAAAATGAACACTTTAAGTTACAAGACTATTTCCGTGAACAAGGAAACAGCGAAGAAGGAGTGGGTGGTAATCGATGCCACAGACCAGGTTGTTGGTCGTCTCGCTTCTAAGGTAGCAAAGCTCATTCGCGGAAAGTACAAGCCAACTTTCACCCCGCATGTTGACTGCGGTGACAACGTGATCCTTATCAATGCCGATAAGGTGGTATTTACTGGTAAGAAAGAGACCGATAAGGTCTATACCCGCTACACAGGTTATCCTGGTGGCCAGCGTTTCCAGACTCCTGCCGAGCTGCGCAAGCGCAACGGTGGTGTGGAGAAGTTCCTCCGTCATGCCGTGAAGGGTATGCTGCCAAAGGGTCCCCTCGGACGCAGCCTGCTGAACAACCTCTACATCTATGAGGGTACAGAACATCCGCACGAGGCTCAGAAGCCGAAGGCAATTGATATTAACCAGTATAAATAATAAGGAAAGATGGAAGTAATTAACGCAATAGGTCGTCGTAAGAGCTCTGTAGCCCGCGTATATGTTTCTGAGGGTACAGGTAAGATCACGATCAACAAGAAAGAATTAGAGACTTATTTCCCGTCAGCTATCCTGCAGTATGTGGTGAAGCAGCCGCTGAACCTGCTTGAGGTTGCTGAGAAGTATGACATCAAGGTAAACCTCGACGGTGGTGGTTTCACTGGTCAGAGCCAGGCTCTGCGCCTTGCCATCGCCCGTGCTTTGGTGAAGATCAACGAAGAGGACAAGAAGAAGCTGAAGGATGCCGGTTTCCTGACACGTGACAGCCGTGAGGTAGAGCGTAAGAAGCCAGGTCAGCCCAAGGCTCGTCGTCGCTTCCAGTTCAGTAAGCGTTAATCGATACTGGACACGTTTAGTATCTAAACTCGTTGGATTCTTTTGGACTACCATCGGGCTGATTCTGGACAAGTAATCGCTTTAGCGCTTTTACCAAGCGTAGCGACTAAAAGAATTAAAAAGAAAGTAAACAATTTAAAAAGCAAGAAAACAAAATGGCAAGAACAAATTTTGACCAGTTGCTGCAGGCAGGCTGTCACTTCGGCCACCTGAAGCGTAAGTGGAACCCCTCAATGGCTCCCTACATCTATACCGAGCGTAACGGTATCCATATCATCGACCTGCACAAGACAGCCGCTAAGATTGACGAGGCTGCCGAGGCTCTGAAGCAGATTGCCAAGAGTGGCAAGAAAGTGCTGTTCGTCGCTACTAAAAAACAGACCAAGGAAGTGGTTGCTGAGAAGGCTACAAGCATTAATATGCCTTACGTCATCGAGCGCTGGCCCGGTGGTATGCTCACCAACTTCCCCACGATTCGCAAGGCCGTGAAGAAAATGGCGAACATCGACAAATTGATGAATGATGGTACATTTGGTAACCTGTCAAAGCGCGAGCTGCTGCAGATTACCCGTCAGCGCGCCAAGCTGGAGAAGAACCTCGGTTCTATCGCCGACCTGACCCGTCTGCCCAGCGCTCTGTTCGTTGTAGACGTGCTGAAGGAGCAGATTGCCGTTCGCGAGGCTAACCGTCTGGGTATCCCCGTGTTCGGTATCGTTGATACCAACTCTGACCCCAACAACATCGACTTCGTAATCCCCGCTAACGACGACGCTAAGGACAGTGTTGAGGTGATTCTCAATGCCTGCTGCGCCGCTATGGCTGAGGGTATCGAGGAGCGCAAGGTTGAGAAGGCCGATGAGAAGGCTGCTGACGCTCAGGCTGATTCCGACGAGGAGGAAGTAAAGCCCCGTCGTCAGGCTCGCAAGGCCCGCAAGGAAGAGGCTCCCGTAGCTGAAGCACCCGCAGAGGCTGCTCCTGCGGCTGAGGAAGAGGCTCCCGCCGCTGAGTAATAGTTAAAGGTAAAAAGGTAAAAAAGTAAAAAGGTAAATAAAATGGCAATTTCAATTGACGATATCAAGAAGCTTCGCGCAATGACTGGTGCTGGTCTGGCTGACGTAAAGAAGGCTCTGACCGAGGCTGATGGCGACTTCGATAAGGCCAAGGAACTGCTCCGTGAGCGTGGCCTGGCTATCGCTGCCAAGCGTAGCGACCGTGAGACATCTAATGGTTGTGTACTCGTAAAGAAGGTGGATGGCTTCGCAGCTATGCTCGCCTTGAAGTGTGAGACCGACTTCGTAGCCAATGGTGCTGACTTCATCGCTCTGACTCAGGCTATCCTTGACGCAGCTATCGCTGCTAAGGCTGCTGACCTCGAGGCTGTGAAGGCTCTCGACATCAATGGTCAGAGTGCTCAGGAGGCTGTGACACAGCGCTCAGGTATCACTGGTGAGAAGATGGAGCTCGACGGCTACCTGACTCTCGAGGGTGACAATGTGGAAATTTACGACCACATGGGTAAGCACACGCTGTGCACGATGGTTCAGACCAACAAGGCTGCTGCTGAGCAGGGTCACCTCGTAGCTATGCAGGTAGCTGCCATGAAGCCCGTAGCTCTCGACGCACAGAGCGTTGACCAGAAGATCCTCGACGAGGAGTACAAGACCTCTTTCGAGAAGACCAAGCTGGAGCAGGTGGAGAAGTTCGTGGAGATGAAGCTCAAGAAGGCTGGCATCAACCCCAATCTCGTTGACTCTGAGGATCACATCGAGAGCAACACCGCTAAGGGTTGGCTCACCAAGGAGCAGGCTGACGAGGCCCGTAAGGTCATTGCTGACGCAAAGGTCGAGGGTGAGGCTCAGCTGAAGATGCCTATGATTGAGAACATCGCCAAGGGCCGTGTTCAGAAGTTCCTGAAGGAGAGCTGCCTGGTTGACCAGGAGTTCCAGTTCGGCGACGGCGACAAGGCTACTGTTGCTCAGTGGCTCGCTAAGCAGGACAAGGATCTGAAGATCGTTGCCTTCAAGCGCTTCACACTCGTAGCTGACTAATACTTAGCTTAAGTATAAAAAGAATCGGCACTGCTTTTTGCAATGCCGATTTTTTTGTTTGCTTATTTCCTGCCGAAGTCAGCTGGAACCTCGCCCCATTTGGAGGTTTCCCACTTGATGATGGGATTCCGGAAATTATGCGTATTGAGCCATTGCTCTGCCCGCAAAATGATCTGATAGAGTTGTTCCGTCTGTGGCGTGCGTTCAAGTTTGGTCTTGCACTTACGTTTCTGAACCCAGAGGATGGCGTTGTAGGAGTCGGAATAGATCGCCTTATCGTGAAGCCCCTGATTCCAGCAGAGTGCAAGGGCATGAACGATAGCCAGAAACTCCCCAATATTGTTGGTGCCGTGAATAGGGCCGAAGTGAAACACCCGATAGCCGGTCTGCAAATCGATAGCCTGATATTCCATCGGCCCGGGATTGCCTGAACAGGCAGCATCCACAGCCCATGCGTCTGCCCGTACCTCCATCGGCAGCGGAAGCACTGTATCGTGGCGATAATCCGGAGGGTTCTGCATCACATTCTCTCTGGTACTTCGATGCCAAGCAGGGCCATACCGTTTTTGATGATCTTGGCCACATTCTTTGCCAATACGAGGCGGAAGAGCTTCTTCTGCTCATCAGGCTCGTTAAGGATTGAGTAGTCGTGATAGAACTGGTTGAACACCTTGGTGAGTTCGTAGCAGTAGTTGGCGATGCCTGAGGGCGAATAGTCCTTACCGGCCTGCTCGACAGCAGCGCCGAATTCATTCATCTTCTGGATCAGCTCGACTTCCTTACTAGAAAGACTAGATATGCTAGATAATCTAGAGAAACTAGGAGCCTTACGGAGGATCGAGCGGATACGGGCGTAGGTGTACTGAATGAAGGGCCCCGTGTTACCATTGAAATCAATACTCTCCTCAGGATTGAAGAGCATGTTCTTACGGGCATCGACCTTGAGGATAAAATACTTCAAGGCACCCATACCCACGATACGGGCAATATTGCGACGCTCCTCTTCGGTCATATCATCAAATTTGCCCAATTCCATCGAAGTCTTATAGGCATCATCAACCATCAGTTGTATCAGATCGTCAGCATCAACGACGGTTCCTTCACGGCTCTTCATTTTTCCATTGGGTAACTCCACCATACCATAGGAGAAATGGACGAGCTCTTTACCCCACTTGAAACCTAAACGGTCGAGCAGGATGGAGAGAACCTGGAAGTGGTAGTTCTGTTCGTTGCCAACGACATAAATCATCTTATCAATAGGAAAGTCCTGGAATCGCATCTCGGCAGTACCGATATCCTGGGTCATATAGACAGAGGTGCCATCACTGCGGAGAAGCAATTTCTGGTCGAGACCCTCATTGGTGAGATCTGCCCAGACGGAGTTGTCTTCATGACGTTCGAAGAGACCCTTGGCGAGGCCTTCCTCTACCTTGGCCTTACCCTTGAGGTAGGTCTGCGACTCATAGTAAATCTTATCGAAAGCAACTCCCAGTTTCTTGTAGGTCTCGTCGAAGCCGGCATATACCCAGTTGTTCATCTTCTCCCAGAGCGCACGCACCTCAGGATCGTTCTGCTCCCACTTGACCAGCATCTCGTGAGCCTCCTTGATCAGCGGTGCTTCCTGCTTGGCTTTTTCTTCATCCATGCCTTGGGCAACCAGTTCCTTGATTTCCTCGCGATAGTGCTTATCAAAAGCCACATAATAGTCGCCAATCAGATGGTCGCCTTTCTTACCGGAAGTCTCCGGTGTCTCACCATTGCCATATTTCAGCCAGGCCAACATCGACTTACAGATATGGATACCACGATCGTTGACGATATTGGTCTTCACCACCTTGTTACCGTTGGCCTCCATAATCTGAGCCAATGACCACCCCAGCAGGTTATTGCGCACATGACCCAGGTGCAGAGGCTTATTGGTGTTGGGCGAAGAGTATTCAATCATCACAAGTGGCGAATCGTCTGAGGCCTTCTTCATTCCAAAGTTGTCGTCGGCATCGATGGCACTAAGCAGCTCCACCCATGCACCGTCACCAATGCTCAGGTTGAGGAAACCTTTCACCACATTGAACTTCTCGACAGCAGAGCAGTTCTTTACCAGATATTCACCAATTTCCTGTGCTGTCTGCTCAGGACTCTTTTTGGCTGCCTTAACAAAAGGGAACACCACGAGTGTCAGGTTTCCCTCAAACTCACTTCTTGTCTTCTGCAGCTGCAACATCTTCTCGGATGCTTCCATCTCATAGAGGGCCTTCACGGCCTCACCTGCAGCTTTGCTGATTAACGCTTCTACATTCATACCTTATTCTGATTTTGGGTGCAAAGGTAACAAAAAAATCTTGATGCTCCTAAATAATTGATAAAATATTTGGCGGTTTCGGGAAATAGCCGTACCTTTGCACATTGAAAACGCGCCGCAATGGTGGAATTGGTAGACACGAGGGACTTAAAATCCCTTGACCCGAAACGGTCGTGCGGGTTCGAGTCCCGCTCGCGGCACTTATTTTTTCCTAAAAACAATTCGAATTATTTTTATGCAGAACAAACATCTTTTTCTTTTATCAGCCGCTGCAGTGATGCTCTTTGCATCTTGTTCCAAATTAGGACCGCTGTCGGCAGATAACTTCAACGTGACTCCAAATCCTCTGGAAACACAGGCCGGTACTGTGCCCGCCACTATCAACGGTCACTTCCCAGAGAAATACATGAAGCGCAAGGCTGTGGTAACTGTCATGCCTGAGTTGCGCTATTCCAATGGCACCATCGTGAAGGGCAGCAGTGCTACCTTCCAGGGTGAGAAGGTGATGGGTAACGACCAGACCATCTCTTACCGTCTGGGTGGCAACTACACGATGAAAACCAACTTCAAGTATGCTGACGATAACAAGGCCGATATGTATCTGACCTTCCTGGCAAGTATCGGCAATAAGCAGATGAAGGTGCCCGAGGTGAAGGTAGCAGAAGGTGTCATTGCCACATCTGAACTGTATAAGAAGACCCTGACCTCCGCTCAGGCCGCTATCTCACCCGATGCCTACCAGCGTATCAACAAACAGAAGCAGGAGGCTAACATCAAGTTCCTGATTCAGCAGGCAAACCTCCGCAAGAGCGAGCTGGCAAACAACTCTGTTCAGGAGTTTGTGAAGATGCTGCAGAAGATCAACGCCGACCGTGAGGGTCTGAACCTCGAGAATGTGGAGGTGTCAGCCTATGCCTCACCCGACGGTGGTTTCTCCATCAACGACCGTCTGGCCGCCGAGCGTCAGAAGAACTCTGAGCAATATGTAAACCAGGAACTGAAGCGCATTCAGATGCAGGCTAATGTCGATGCAAAGTATACCGCTCAGGACTGGGAGGGATTCCAGGAACTGGTGAAGGCCAGCGACATTCAGGACAAGGATGTCATTCTCCGCGTACTTTCTATGTATAAGGATCCTGAGGAGCGTGAGCAGCAGATCAAGAACATCAGTTCTGCCTTCCGTGAGCTGGCTGATGGCATCCTGCCCCAGCTGCGCCGTGCCCGTCTGACCATCAACTACGAAACAGTTGGCCGCTCTGACGACCAGATTCTCGCACAGATCAAGAATGATGCCACAAAACTGAGCATCGAGGAATTGCTGTATGGTGCAGCCCTGAAGGATAACATCAACGAGCAGGAAGATATCTACAAGCTTGCTGCAGAGGTATATCCCAACGATGCACGTGCCTATAACAACCTGGCTACCATCCAGTATGCACGCGGCAACTACGATGCTGCCAAGCAATATATACAGAAAGCCCAGAGCCTTTCAGCCAATCTGCCTGAGGCTCAGGCAAACCTCGGTATGCTGGCTCTGAAGGCTGGTGACCTGAGCACAGCTGAGCAATATATCGCTGCCGCTACAGGTGCCAACGGCTTGAACGAGGTGCTCGGCAATCTGCATCTGGCACAGGGCAACTTTGCACAGGCAGAGCAGGATTTCGCAGAGATCTACTCCAACAGTGCTGCCCTCGCACAGATTCTGAACAAGAACTACGCATCAGCAGCTGTCACCCTGAAGTATGTGAAGAATCCCGATTCTACGACAGAATACTTGAAGGCTCTCCTTTACAACCGCATGGGTAACAAGGCTGAATCGAAGGAGGCTCTCAACAAGGCTGTACAGGATGCCTTCTATGCCAGGTATGCAGCCAATGATCTGGAGCTGATAAAGTAGTGAATAGTGATTAACGAATAGTGAATAGTAACATGCAATCTATGAAACACATAGCGACATTTGTGCGGCACAGCTTGCTGTTACTATTCACTATTCACTGTTCACTATTAACCATTTCCTGCGGCCCTGACAGTGACCATTTCGAGATGAGTGGACAGTTCAAGGGCTTCAATCAGGGAGAACTTTACGTTTACACCACCGACGGTCCCTCGCAGAAACTTGATACCATTGCTATTATCAATGGCGGTTTTGAGTATAGTACCGTGTTGGATAATCCACGCACCTTCGTTATCGTCTTCCCCAATTTCTCAGAACTGCCCATCATCGGACAACCGGGCAAGGATGTGACAATAGAGGGTGATGCCTCACACCTGAAAGAGGTGGAGGTGAAAGGCACCGATGAAAATGAGGCGATGACAGCCTTCCGACTGCAAACCAGTCAGATGACACCGCCTGAGGTGGCAAAGGCGGCTGAGGAGTTCGTCAACAATAACCCACAGGCATTGGCCAGCATCTACATCCTTAACAAGATCTTCATCCAAAGTCAGACACCCGACTATGACAAAGCCCTCCAACTGGCAACGGTCATCATGGAGGCATCGCCGGAGAATCACGTCATTGCCAAACTGAAGAAACAGTTGGAAGGCCTTAAGTCTTTCAAGGAGAACAGCCAACTCCCCCGGTTCTCTACGCTTGACATTGACGGCAAGTCTGTTTCGAACAGCGACCTGAATGGCAAGGTGAATGTCATCAGTACATGGGCTTCATGGAACTATGATAGTCAGAATGCCCAGCGCAAACTGAAACGGTTGGAACGTGATCACGGCAGCCAGCTGAAATATGTCAGCATCTGCCTCGATGCCAGCAAAAAAGAGTGTCGCAGGAATATGGACCGTGACTCTATCCGATGGCACAACATCTGCGACGGGAAGATGTGGGAGACGCCGATATTGGGGCAGCTAGGGCTCTATTTCGTGCCTGACAATATCATTACCGACAGCAGGGGCAAGATACTCGCCCACTCGATAACGACGAACGAGTTAGACCGGAAGATAGAAGAACTGCTGAAATAGAGACACAACAATAACCAAATAACTTTAAATTATGCTAGTAAAAACATTCAGCGCAGCCGTTAATGGGCTTGAGGTAACGACAGTCACTGTCGAGGTAAGCATGACCCGAGGGGTGATGTTCCATTTGTCTGGACTGGCAGATACTGCCGTCAAAGAGAGTTATGACCGTATCCGTGCCGCAATGTCGAACATCGGCTTCAAACCGCCTACGGCAGAAATTACCATCAATCTGTCACCTGCTGATATCCGTAAGGAGGGCAGCGGCTACGATCTACCACTGGCCATCGGCATTCTGGCAGCTCACTCAAAGATTGCCGACGATCTGTTATCGCAGTACATGATGATTGGTGAATTGGGACTCGACGGGCAGCTGAAGCCCGTCAACGGTGCCTTGCCAGTAGCCATCCGCGCAAGAAAAGAACAGTTCAAAGGTCTCATCGTACCCAAGGAGAATGCCCGCGAGGCGGCTGTCGTCAACAATCTCGAGATCTATGGCATGGACAATCTCGCCGATGTCATCAGCTTCCTCAACGGCAACGACAATTACGAAACAACCGTTGTCGATACCCGTCGTGAGTTCTACGAGCATCAATACTCCTTCGATCTTGACTTTGCAGAAGTGAAGGGCCAGGAAAGTGTGAAGCGTGCCTTGGAGGTAGCCGCAGCCGGTGGACACAATATGATTATGATAGGTCCGCCAGGCAGCGGAAAGTCAATGATGGCCAAGCGCCTGCCTAGCATCCTGCCTCCCCTGTCGTTGGCCGAGAGCCTGGAAACCACACAGATACACTCCGTTGCAGGCAAATTGCCTAGTGGCACATCGCTCATCTCACAACGCCCCTTCCGCAGTCCGCACCACACCGTGTCGCAAGTGGCGATGACGGGTGGTGGCAATCATGCTTTGCCTGGTGAGGTAAGTATGGCTCATAATGGCGTGCTCTTCTGCGATGAGTTGCCGGAGTTCAACAAGACTACCCTTGAAGTGCTCCGTCAGCCGCTCGAAGACCGCAAGATTACCATCTCCCGTGCAAAATACACAGTGGAATATCCATGTTCGTTTATGTTCGTCGCTTCAATGAACCCTTGCCCTTGTGGCTATTACGGGGACCCCACGCACCATTGTGTCTGTACCCCGGGACAGATACAGCGTTACATGAATAAGATCAGCGGCCCCCTACTCGACCGAATCGACATCCATTGCGAAGTCTTAGTGGTGCCCTTCAAGGAGTTGTCGCAGATGGAGCCCGGCGAACCCAGCAGTGTGATTCGTGAACGGGTGATCAAGGCCCGCCAGATTCAGGAACAGCGCTACAAAGACTATAAAGGCATCCACTGCAATGCCCAGATGTCGGAACGGATGATCCATCTGTTTGCTGAGCCTGACCAGCCAAGTCTCGATATGCTCCGTATGGCCATGGAGCGCCTGTCGCTCTCCGCCCGTGCCTATAGCCGCATCCTGAAGGTGGCCCGTACCATTGCCGACCTGGAAGGTTCAGAGCGCATCCAAAGCCAGCATATCGCCGAGGCCATCGGTTACCGTAACCTCGACCGTGGCGACTGGGCAGAACGCGGCTGCTAAACGTGAAAAAAACTCAAGGCGCAGCAACTTTTCACTTTTCACTATTCACTATTCACTAAAAAGTTGTACCTTTGCATCCGTATGAACGAAGCAAATTGTACACAACTGCTGGAGGAGCACGGCATCAAGCCTACGGCTAACCGTATCGTTGTGTTGCGGGAACTGGCCAAGAGCCTGCGTCCTGTGACCCTTGCAGAGTTGGAGACCAGGATACTGACCATCGACAAGTCAAATATCTTCCGGGCTCTGACGCTCTTCCGTGAGCACCACCTCGTGCACGTCATCGAAGGGGGCAGCGAAGGTGTACGCTACGAACTCTGTCATAGCCACGACCACGACTACGATGAGGATATCCACCCGCATTTCTTCTGTGAGAAGTGTCAGCAGACCTATTGCCTCGATTATACGGAAATACCTGAAATCAGTCTTCCCAAAGGCTTTGAGAAGAAGACTGCCAACCTTATGATTAAAGGAATTTGCCCAAACTGTAAGAAGTGAAAAGTGAATAGTGAAAAGTATAAAGTGATCGCGTTTGATGCGGATGACACGCTGTGGGACTGCCAGTCGCATTTTGAAGAGGTGGAGAAGCACCTCTACAGCTTGATTGCACCCTATTGTGAGAATCCGAAGCTGGAACTTTTTAACACGGAATCCGGCAATATGGCCGACCTCGGCTATGGCTGCAAGGCTTTTACCATCAGCATCCTCGAGACGGCCATGCGTGTGGCTGGCAACGATCTGAGCATCACTCAGCTGTCAGAACTCTTATCTCATTGCAAGTCGCTGCTTCACCTACCTGCCACCCCGTTGCCAGAAGTGGAAGAAACGCTGAGAGAAGTAAGAGGGAAGATGGAAGAAGTAAGAGGAAAGATGGTGGTGTTTACGAAGGGAGAGCTTCAGGATCAGGAAAACAAGCTCAAACGTTCTGGTCTGCTGAAATACTTCGACGATGTTGAAATCACTTCCGATAAGTCGCAGGCCGAGTTTCTCGCCCTTTGCGAGCACCATCAGATCCATCCCTCGGAATTGCTGATGGTCGGCAACTCCCTGAAGAGTGACATCGCCCCGGCATTGGCTATCGGCGCCTCAGCCATCTATATTCCCTTCCATGTCACCTGGCAGTTGGAGCATGTAGAAGACTTCGACCATGAGCAGATGGTGAAGATAGAGCATTTCAGCGAGATACTCGACTATGTATGATGGATGATGGAAGATATATGATGTATGATGTAAGATGAAAGAAGGAAGAAGGACGATAATCCTCATACTGGTACTGGCGATTGCGGGGCTCTTTGCGCTGAATCTGGTGATGGGATCGGTCAGAATACCCATAGGCGATGTTGTTACTATCCTGATGGGCGACGACAATGCCAAACCCTCCTGGCGTTTCATCATCCTCGAGTCACGATTGCCCCAGGCCATTACCGCCATCCTCTGCGGAGGAGCATTGGCCGTCAGCGGACTGATGCTGCAGACGGCATTCCGCAACCCCTTGGCGGGCCCGAGCATCTTCGGAATCAACAGTGGGGCAGGCCTTGGCGTGGCTTTGGTGATGTTGCTTCTGGGCGGCAGCATCTCTGCCGGTTCTGTCAGTCTCTCAGGCTTCGTGGCCATCCTTGCAGCCGCCTTTGTGGGGGCCATGACGGTCATGGCACTTATCTTCTTCTTCTCCACCCTCGTACGCAACAACGTGATGCTCCTCATCATCGGCATCATGATCGGCTATATCAGCAACTCCGCCATCTCGCTGCTCAATTTCTTTGCCACCGACGAGGGCGTCAAGTCGTATATGGTCTGGGGCATGGGCTCCTTTGGTGGCGTGTCGATGCAGACCATGCCCGTCTTTGCCACCGTCACCGTCGCAGGACTCATCGGGGCATTGTTACTCATCAAGCCGTTGAATGCCCTTATGCTGGGCGATCAGTATGCTGAAAACCTGGGCATCAATATCCTCCGCACCCGCAACTGGCTGCTGATCGTGACAGGTATCCTCACCGCCATCACCACAGCCTTCTGCGGTCCTGTGGCCTTCATCGGACTGGCCGTGCCCCATATCGCCCGACTGTTGCTCAACACTGACAATCATCGTGTACTCCTGCCCGCCACCATTCTCTGTGGCGCCTTGATAGCCCTGGTCTGCAATCTTGTCTGTTTCCTGCCGGGCGAGAACGGGGTCATCCCGCTGAATGCTGTCACACCGATCATGGGTGCACCAGTCATCATCTATGTAATCATGAAAAATAAGCGTTAAATCTTAACGTGTCGTTTTAAACTCTTTGATGGCGTTGATCAGCGCATCGTTCTCCTCAGGCGTCTGTGCAGCCACGCGGAAACAATGTACGTCAAGTCCATGGAAGTTGGAGGCATCGCGTATCAATATGCCATGATGCTCTATCAGCCAGTTTTTCAGTTCCAGCGAAGTGGCCCACTCGATGTTCACCAGCATATAGTGCGTAAAGGTATCCATCACCATCAGTCCCTCGATTTTCTCCAGTTCGCTCTTCAGTCGCTGGGCCTCCGTCAGATACGCACGCATGTCGGGCAGCACCTTCGGATCGTGCTCCACCAGATATTTTCCAGCTTCGATAGCCAGTGTATTCACCGTCCAGGGCTGTCGTATCTGTCGCAATCGGTCGATAATGATGGGCGAGGCCGTGAGATAGCCCAGCCTGAGTCCCGGGATACAGTATTTCTTAGAGAACGAGCGGATGATCATCGCATTATAGCAGTCCACGACCTCCTTAGGCCTGATCATGGCCTGTATCGTATAGTCGGCATACGACTGGTCGAGCACATGCAGATAGCGCGGGTGCTGTTTGATGATCCGCATCAGCAGCGGCTTTAAGATCACGTTGCCCGTGGGGTTGTCAGGATTGCAGAGCCAGTAGAGACGGTCCTGGGGCAGGATCTCCAGTTCGTCGGTGCGTTCATAGGATATCAGATGGCCGTACATCTTACAGGCATCCTCATATTCATGATAGGTAGGCTGAGGGATGACCGATGCCCAGCCATGATAAAGCTGTGCTATCAGATAGATGGCCTCGTTGGCCCCACTGGTCACCATCACCATGTTAGCCGGAATCCCGAGCCTGCTGGCAATCATCCCCTCCAGTTCCTGGGCCACAGGAGCCGGATAATTTCTGATGGCATCGAGATGCTGCGACAAGTATTCCTTCAGTCCCGTGAGATCTGCCTTCTGGTAGATGTTAGAACTGAAGTTCATCTTCACTTGTCCGCCATAGCGATACGTATCGTCACCGTGCCCGAATATCATCTCTTTACAATTACAGTGAGCGTTTCCGCATTAAAACTAATCCCAGGTCGCTCCACATACCTGGCAAGCGCCCCACTCTGAGCCAGTTCCTGAGGGGTGCCCACATGAAGTACCCTCTTTCCACTTTCCTCTTTCCTCTTTCCACTTTCCTCCATGAGCCAAAGTCTGTCGGCCACCTGCAGCGCCAGTTCGAAGTCGTGTGTCGAGAGGAAGATGGTCTTCTGCGCCTCTCTGGCCAGTCTGCGCAGCAATTGCATCATCTCCACCTTGCTGGGGAAGTCAAGGAAGGCCGTAGGCTCGTCGAGAAAGATGACAGGAGTCTGCTGAGCCAGCGCCTTGGCAATCATCACCTTCTGTCGTTCACCGTCACTGAGGGTATGAACCATCCGCTCGCGCAGACTGCTGATCCTTACGGCATCGATGGCCTCATCCACCACCTGCCAGTCCTCATCGTGCAGCGTTCCCCAGAATCCCGTATAGGGCGAGCGTCCCAGGGCCACCAGTTCGCGCACCGTCATGTTCCTGATGTCCGGTTTCTCTGTCAGCACCACACCGATTGTCTGACTCAGTTCCTTGTCAGTATAGGCCTCTATTTCTTTGCCGGCAATCAGTATTTCCCCGTCCAACTTGGGCTGGAAGGCCGAGAGTGTCCGCAACAGCGTCGATTTTCCCACACCGTTGGCTCCCAACAGGCAAGTCAGCTCCCCGCTTCGGATGGCAGCATCAATACCCTCCGCCACCATGCGTACACCGTTTTTCGTACGGTATCCGATGCTCAGCCCCTTCAGTATGATCGTCTCCCTCTCCACTCTTCACTTCTCACTTTTCACTTTTCACTTCTCACTTCTCACTTCTCAACAGCTCATGTCCTAAGTCCTTCTCATGGCACACGGCGACGATTTTCTCAATCACCTCGTCCATCTTAGGCACATTCACGACCACATACGACGGATAGTCCGCACAGAGCACCACCAGGTTCATCTCCTTCACCCTCACGCCATAGTGAGCCTCGAGCATATACCGGTAGAGGTTCTGCTGGAGGCAATAGTGATAGAAAGGCGTATCCGGCAGTGAGATGCCGTTCTTGCTCCGTCTGCCACCATACGCCTCCACGATGGGCTGTCCCAGCACATTCACCAGTTTACCGCTACGCTTCCAGTCGTAGATGGTCAGCTCGTCCTCGCCAGTCTGGCACACCATATCGATGGTACCTGCCACGTTCAGCTCTATGTCATACACGGGCCATTCCTGCCGGTAGGGGTGAATGTCATAGTCTTTCACGAAGCGGAGGAAGTGCTGTCGTTCCTTCTCCACGCTGATCTGCTCGGTCTTTCCGTCAAAGGTAAAGGGACAGACAGCCCCGAAGCTGCCGTCATGGAAATAGTTCTCCGTCTGTTCGTGTACGAAGGTACCCACCTCACAGGCCAGCCTGCCAGCCCTCTCCCATTTCTTCAGCGACTCCTCTATGGGTATGCCATAACGCTCCAACTGTCGCTGGGCCGCAGCCTGCGCATCAAACTGCTCAAAGAAATAGGCAATCAGCGAACTGACAGGCAGTAATTGGGTCTCCTCCTTATAGGTATAAATATGATTTTCGGGTTCAAAGTCGATATACTGGTCCTGGTCATATTTCCCAGCATCAGTAAATCGCGCAATCTTCTCCTTAGTAGTCATTGGTTTCATTGCTTTTTTAAAACCAGGCTATCTGACGCCGCCGCCGAAGCCGCCGCCGGAGAAGCCGCCACCGCCGCCTCCCCATGAGGAATGGCCGCCACGGCCTGAGGCGCGGGCCTCGCGGGCAGCTTTGTTGGCCACGGCACGCGAGGTGCTGTTCAAAAGGGTGGAACGGATCATCGGCAGGGTCATGTTGTCTGCCATCTGATTGGCCACCTGGTCCATATTGAAATATTCGGGATTGATTTTCTTCATGTCCTTGATCACCTGATCGGCAATGCCGAAGAGGGTGGCATAGATCATGTAATCCTTCCACAGGGCCACCTCCTGGACATGACGCTCGTCGAGCAGCGAGAACTCCTTGAGGAACTTCTTCAGGCCGAACACCTGGCGCACCTCTTCGAGGCGGTCCTTGTAATGGGTGATGCCCGTCTTGGTGTGGAGGGTGTTGATGAACGAGTCGGTGACGCTCTCGTTCTTGGTGCTGCGCATAAATGTCTTCAGCTCCTTTGGCTCGAGGATCGTGTCGGAGCCGGCGGCTGTCTTGAAGATATTGTGGATCTTACGTAGCAACAGGGGCTGGGCGGCATAGTTGGGCAGTTCGTGGATGACGAAGTTCTGCTCGCTCTTGCCTTTCTGGTTGAGACGCGACTCGATGGAGATGGCGCCCATGTCGATGAGCTTGAGGACACAGGCAGAGAGCAGGTTGTTGTAGTCGGTGCCGAAATAACGGTAGGCATTCAGCATGTCGTTGGCCTGCTGGAGATTGCCCTGCATGGGGATGTCGCGAAACCAGAGCAGGTCCTTGAACGCCTTCTTACGGGCACGCCAGACATAGACGAAATACCAGATGCCTCCCACGATGGGCAGGACGAACATGCCTACAAAAAAGAGGAGCCCGATGAAAACGTCGAAGTCATCTGACGATGACCCGCCACCGTCGCCATAGCCACCCACATAGTCGCTTCCCTCGAAGGCCTGCTGTTTCTTGGTCTCGAACGAGTCGGCATCCTGGATATCGGGCTCGAAGAGGCCCTTGTCGAAACGGCACATGATATACATGGCGCCGCTGGAGCCGAAGGGCTCGTCGTTGTAGGCCACCATCTTGCCTTTGTCATAGCCGAGCTCGCCGCCGAAGCGGAAGCCCCAGATGCCGCTGTTCTCCTCGGTCAGGAGTGAATCGGCCTCGATGGTGAGGTAGGCCTTATCGGGCTTGGGGTTGACATCAGCGTCGAGGAAGACGTGACGGATGGCGTCGGCATCGGGATGGGCGTGCATGATGTTGGTGTAAGTATAGCTGGTGATATAGGTCCGCTCACCGCTGTCGCCAAGACCCCAACAAAGCTCATAGCCACCATGCTTGACAACGATGCCACACTTGCCAGCCTTCCAACTGCGGGAGCGGTCGATGTCCCAACTGCCGACATTCTCGTATTCGAGTCCTGTCTCGTCAGTGACCTGCAAGTCGCGCACCTCACTGCCGGCAAAGACGCCCAAGCCGATGTAGCACTCGGTGCCCTCGGAGTCGATGCTCATCTGACGGGTCTCGGTGATACGGGCGTCACCATTATGGCTCAACACCACGCGGATGTCGAGCCTATTGAGGGAGGGACGGGCTGAGGCCGTGAGGGACAAGAAGAGGAAGGTGGAAAGCGGAAAGAGGAAAGAGAATACTCTGCTGCAGACATTTCTCATTCCACCTTCCACTTTCCTCTTTCCCCTAAATCTACTTTTTAAAAGCTTCATCGAGGTTGGGGTATTGTTTCTTCTCCTCGCTGTCGACCTTGAGGTAATCCTTCTGGTCGAAGTGGAGCATGGAAGCAACGATGCTCGACGGCCACTGACGCACCATACGATTCATCTTCGTAGCGGTGTCGTTGTAGATCATACGCGACATGCGTACGTTCTCCTCGTACTGCTTCATACCCTCCTGCGCCTCACGGTAGAGGTCGCTGGCCTTCAGTTCGGGATAGCGCTCGAAGACGACGTTCAGACGACCCATCATCTGGGTGAGCAGGTCGCTCTGCTGATTGATGCTCTCGGGCGTGGCGGGCAGATTGCCGTTGCCAAGATTGCCACTACGGGCCTGTACGGCCTGGATGATGGTTTCCGACTCGTGCTTGGCATACTGCGCAGCGGTCTTGGCGAGGGCGATGACGGCGTCGAAACGGGAATTGAGCTGCACCTCGATCTGGCTCAGGGCGTTCTTACACAACTCGTCGAGATTGACGAGCGAGCGCTGTGTGGAGATGAAATAACCTCCTACGATCACCACAAGGGCGATAACAACTAATAATACTGCCATAATCTTTATAAATTACTTGCGAACGATCTCGATCTTCTGGATGAAGACATTGGTGCTGGCCTTCGAACGGGCCAGTTTGATGACCTTGCTGCCGGCAGCCTTGTCGTTGACGTCGTAGCTGTTGGTGTTGGGCTGCTGACCCACGTTCTCGTGGATGTTGTTCCACTTCACCTCGCTGCCTTCGTCGATCACCTCACCGGTCTCGAAGAGAATGTAGAGAGTGCCGTTGGCATCGGTGTCCTTCTTGCGGTAACCGGTCATCTTGATGACGTCACCTTCCTTCAGTGCCTCATCGAGGGTGATGGTGATGTTGTCGGTCTCGATGTTGGCCTTCTTACTGCTGACGGTGATCTCCTTGCCTACCTTACCTTCGTCGGCGCCATTGCCCACGACTGTACCACCGGTGAACACACCGTCATAGAACGAGAAGATAACCGTGCCCTCAGAAGGAACCACGCCAGTGCCCTTCACATCGAAAGGCTTTGTGCAGAGGTTCAGGGTGGGATAGCCGGCGTTGGTCATCTTCACGACGGCTCCCTGCTGATCGGTGATGAAGGTGATGACACCGTCCTTCACCGTGTAGTCCTTACCCTCGACGAGGGCAGCGTTGCCGGCGGTGATGCTGAAGACGGTGGCCTGAGGCTCAGCCTCCATACCCTTGGCAGAAGCCTGGGCAGAGAGGTCGACGACAGATCCGTTAGGAGCCACCTCCATATCAGCCTGCGGTGCATAGTGGAACTGCTTCTTCTTCGATGTAGTGTTCATGCTTGCGGGCAGAGCGGGCATCGTGGCAAGGGTCATCTTGTTGTTGTCGAAATAGAATTGCTTGGTGACATCGGGCACCGTGACACCGGTCAGCTCGTTGTCGTTGACATAGACGTTGGTGAGCTTGTCGGAAGCGATATCGAGCGCACCCTTGATTTTGTTGTTTCTGACATCAAACCATTTCACTGCGGGCATGGCAGCAGGGTTGATGGCGGTCAGGGCATTATAGCTGGCATTGAAGGTTCCCAGCTTCTCGTAAGAGTCTGCCAGGGCAATCTCCTCGATCTTATTATATTGTACATAGATACCCTCCAGCTTGGTGTTGTTGGTCAGGTCGAGCTCTGTCAGTGCACCGATGCCATTGGCATTACCCTGCAGCGACAGATAGGTGAGCTCGGGATTGTTGCTGACGTCGATGCTCTCCAGCTGCGGGGCAGCGGTCATGTGGTTGATGGTGAGCGAAGTCAGTGTGGGCACTTTCGATACGTCGACCTTCTTCACAGGACTGTTGTTGAAGCTGAACTGTGTGAGGGCGGGCAGTGCAGGCAGTTCGACAGCCGTTGCGCTGGAACCGGTGATGCTCACCTGTACCACATTCTTCAGCTTGGGCTGGTCGAAAGCCGTGGGGAAGAGGTCGCCGCTGATGGTGAGATACCAGATGTCGCTCTTACCATACACCTTGACGACACCGTCGCCAGCAATGGTGCCCTTGAACTCAGTGGTACGGGTATGGGTCGTGCCGGCCTTGGTCTTACCATCCTCACCCTTGACACCGCCGTTCTCGTTACCCACGCTGTCGGTCTGGATCTCGCCGTCGCCGAAGTCAACGCCGTAGATATCGAAGTTGTCATAGACACCCAGGCCGATGGTGACTTCAGAGCCTACAGCACCCTGAAGGGTAGCCAACAGGTCGGTCTTGTACTTGTAACCGTTTAATGTGATTGTGGTGTAAGGCTCGGAAATGGCCTTGTCATCAGTAGCACAGGAATACGTCATGGTAGCGATTAGCAGCATGCATGCATAAATGGAAAATTTCTTCATTTCTTCTTTCTTTTTAGTTAATATTTAATGTATTTGGGGGCAAAGATACGAAAAAAAGTGAAAAGTGAAAAGTGAAAAGTGAAAAATTTGCTGCCGCTAGTAAAAAAATACGCTTCATACGTTACTAATTACTAAAATTTTTGTACTTTTGTGGCCAAACTAGTAAGATATGGTATATAAAAAGCTACTATCCTGTGTACTTTTCCTATTATCTGTTGTCACTGCCATGGCACAAACAATAGTGAAAGGCACCGTCACAGACTCCAAAGGCGAACCCATGTACGGCGTGACCATCACGGTCAAGAACGGTAACCACCATGCGGTGACCGATCTGAACGGCAACTATTCGATTGTGGCAGAGGAGGGTGCCGTGCTCCAGTTCCGCTTCATCGGCATGGAACCCTATCAGGCTCTGGTGAAGAAAGGGCAGACGACAGTGAATGTGAAGATGAATGAGCAGACCACACAGTTGGCCGAGACCGTCGTCATCTCCACGGGTTATCAGAAACTGAGCCGTGAGCGGTCGACAGCCGCCTTCGGACATGTGGACTCCACGAAGCTGAACCGTGTGATGCACAAGGATGTGCTCTCCGCCCTGGAAGGTCAGGTGGCGGGTCTGAGGATGGAGGTCAATCCCAATACCGGCGAGAACAAGCCCGTGCTGCGAGGCATAGGCACCTTCTCCTCCAGCATCGGCACACAGCCGCTGATCGTGGTCGACGATATGGCCACCAACATGACGCTCGACGAGATCAACCCCTACGACGTGGAGTCGGTGACGGTGCTGAAGGATGCCGCTGCCGCCTCTATCTACGGAGCCCTGGCTGCCAACGGTGTCATCGTGGTCACCACGAAACAGGGCAAGGGCGAGAAGGTGAAGGTGAACGTGAATGCCGACTGGTATATCTCTACGAAGCCCAATTTCGACGGCATGCACCACGCCTCGACCTCCGACATCATCGACTATGAGACGGCCGTCTATCAGGCCCGTGTCAGGAACAGCGGCTCGGTGAAGACCCTTTTCGACACCTATAATGCCAATTACTATTCCCCACTCTACCAGCTCTACCGCGACCAGGCAGAAGGCCGCATCACGCAGGCGGAGGTAGACCAGACGCTGAGTCAGTGGCGGAAGAACGACTTCTATGAGCAATACCGCGACAAGGCCTGGCGCACAGCCGTCACACAACGCTATAACATCTCGCTCTCGCAGAGCAGCAAGCAGTCGAGCCACTTCGCCTCGTTCAACTACGAGCACGACAAGAACCGTGCGATGAACGACCAGAGCGACGCCTTCTCACTCTATGTGAAGAGCAGCTTCAAGCTCTCGAAATGGCTCACCGCCAAACTGGGTGTCGACGGCCGCTTCACGAATACCACAAAGCCCGACAACTCGTATGTGAACTATAACATGCAGGAGCGTTATGCCAGCATCGTCGACGAGCAGGGCAACCTGGTCTATACGCCCTATGTGAACGTGAGCGGCTATGCCGGCAGCTCCACCAACCTCACGCAGATCCGTGCCGTGGAGGCCACGGGGTGCGAAGAGCTGATGCCCTTCAGCTTCAATGTCCTGGAGTCGCTCGACGAGAGCCTCGCCAAGAGCCGCAACGTCCGTCTGCGTCCGTTCATAAACCTCGAGGCGAAGTTCCTGAAATTCTTCAAATACACGGTGATGTTCCAATACGAGTGGAGCCAGGCGCGCAGCGAGATCTACGACGAGGCCTCGACCTATCAGATGCGCATGACACATAATGCCTTCATCGATCAAAACGGCGAATGCCTGCTGGCTGATGGCGGACGCTACAGGCAGCAGACCAACAACTCGCGGCGCTACACCTTCCGTAACCAGCTGAACTACGAACAGAGTTTCCTCGACTCGAAACATAACGTGAATGCCATCATGGGCTTCGAGCTGCGCGAGAACCGTACCCCGCAGAGCATCGAACAGCTGATGTACGGCTATAACGACCAGGCGCTGACCTCCGTGCGCATGGATTGGAACTCGCTCTACTCCACGGGCTGGGAGAGTCTGGTCTACAACACCACCCAGCGGTTCTCGGGCCTGTCCACGAGCAAGGCGGAGACCTTCCACCGCTATGCGTCGTTCTATGCCAATGTGGGCTATAATTTCCTTTACCGCTATAACCTCACGGGTAGTATCCGCTGGGACGAGGCCGATCTGTTTGGTCTCGATACCAAGAACCAGCACCATCCGCTATGGTCCGTGGGTGCCGGCTGGAACATCACCGAGGAGCAGTGGATGAAGGGCATCTCATGGCTCGACTTCCTGAAACTACGTCTCACCTATGGTGTCAACGGTAATGTAGACCAGAGCTCCACCACCTATTTCGTGGCGCGCTACCGCATTGAAAGCAATGACCCCACGAACACGCAATACCTGCGCTATACCGACGATAACCTGCCCAATCCCAAACTGCGCTGGGAGAAGACATCAACCTTTAACATCGGTCTGGACTACCGCCTGTTTAACAATCTGCTGAACGGTTCGCTGGAGTTCTATAACCGCGTGGGTGATGACCTGTTGGTACGCAAGTATCTCGATTCTACCCTCGGCACCAGCAACCGCGTGATCAACAACGGTAAGATGCGTAACCAAGGTGTGGAGTTTGTGCTGAATGCCAATATCATCCGGGGAAAAGACTGGAACTTCTCCACCAACTTTAATATTGCCTGGAATAAAAACAAGATGCTGCGTGTGGACCATGCCTCTACCGACATCGCCTCGAGTTTTATCACCGCCCCTGCCAACTATTTCATCGAGGGAACGGGCTACAACACCCTCTGGGCCTATCGTCTGAGCAGGGTGGTAAACGGCTATCCTGTCATCCTCGATGCCGACGGTAATGAGATGGCGAAGTTTGATGCCAACGGTGAGCCTACAGAAGTGACCGTCTCCTCAACGCTGAAAGGCACGGACGCGCTGGTCAACATGGGTAGTCTTATACCTATTTATAACGGCTCGCTCTCGCTGAACCTCCGTTGGAAGGAGCTGGAGCTGAACACGCTGTTCGTCTTCTCAGGCGGCAACAAGCTGCGCCTCGACGCCACCGACATGAACAGCTACCAGATGACCGATGATCACGTGAACGACCATACCGTGAAGCATTTCTACGAGATGTCGACGGAGACACAGCAATATGCCTCGACTTTCTCGGAGTGGTGGCGCTACTGCGACCAGCAGGTGAAACCGGCCGACTATATCAAGATGCGCTCCATCAACCTGGCCTATCACCTGCCGGACAACATCACCAGGAAACTGGGCATCGGACAGACACGCCTGACACTGCAGGTGAACAACCTCTTCTACTGGTCGGCGGCCGGCCACGACATCGATCCTGAGTCGTATTCGCTCAACTCTGCCTCGCGCACCCTGCTGCAGCCCAAGACCTTCAGCATCGGACTGTCTACGACGCTATAATTAAGAGCTAAGAGCTAAGAATTAAGAGTTAAGAATTAAGAGTTAAGAGTTAAGAGTTATGATTACCCAGATAAACAAAAAGAGCAGAGCATTGTGGATGGCAGGAGTATTCTACTTATTCCTCCTCTCCTTCTCTCCTTCTCTCCTTTCAAGCTGCGACAGCTACATCGACATCACGCCTAAAGGGGCTATCACCGTCGACAGCACCAGCCAGTATTATGAGCTGATCGTCAATCCCATGCGAAGCTATAACCCCGCCCCCTTCTGGCATCTCACCGACGACGCCCTGGCCAAGGAGTCGTTCATCCTCGGCTACGAGAACCTGTCGTTCCACGGCATCAACTACACCTTCAACGAGAAGGCCGACCGTACCATCCTGTCAGACAACAACCTCTATGAGAATATGTATGCCTACATCATGCGCTCGAACCTGGTGATCGACAATATCGACGATACGCAGGGAGCCGCCGACATGAAGGCATTGGCCAAGGCCGAGGCACGCACCTTCCGCGCCTTCGACCATTTCCTCGCGATCAACACCTACGCCAAGGCCTACGACCCCAATACGGCCGCACACGACGGTGGTGTGGCCATCATGGACCACTACACGCTGGAGGAGACACCCGCCAAGTCGACCGTCGCCGAGGTCTACGACTTTATCATCAGGGATCTGGAGGAGTCGGTAGCCCTGTTGCAGGAGAAGCCCGTGAATATCTACCACCCGAACCGTGCCTTCGGTTATGCCCTGCTGGCGAAGGTCTATCTGTTCCACCGTGATTGGGAGAAGGCCAAGGCGGCAGCAGAGACGGCGCTGAAACTGAATCCGACGCTGATCGACTATAATGTCATCAAGAATGCCGGAGGCGTGGCCCGCTATACCGACTACAGCCACGAGAACAACCCCGAGGTGCTCAGCTATCACTGGATGGGCAGCGGTTGGACCACCGAACAGGCAACACTCTATTACTATGGCCTGATCAGTCCGGAACTGAAGGCACTCTTCGAGACGAACGACCTGCGCTACAGCCTCTTCCTGAGAGATACCGGAACGAGCATCACCAGCTGGTTTGACGCCGGCAGCGGCGGTGCCATCTGGACGCCCGCCACGACCACCAACCGCTTCACCTATATGTCCGTAGGACTGCGCACGGCCGAGGTCTATCTGATACTGGCAGAGGCCCATGCCCGCCTGAACAATCTCCAGGAGGCCGCCAATTATGTCAACCAGCTGCGGGCCAAGCGCCTCAGCGGTGATGACACGGCCATCGCCACGCCTGTCTCGCAGACGGAGATGATCAAGACCATCATCAGTGAACGTCGCAAGGAACTGCTCTTCGGCTTCAACCGCTTCTTCGACCTGAAGCGCTTCAACCTGGAGCCGGAATATGCCAAGACCATTACCCGCGACTATCCGGTGACAAACGCCAGCGAGTCGCGCCCCAGGCAGACCTATACCCTGCGGCCCGACTCCCGACTCTACATCATCCCCTTCCCCCACTCCGCAAGGGACAAGAATCCGAATCTAACATTAAATACAGACGAATAATATGAGAAAATTTTACGCTACACTCTGCCTCGCTATGATGGCAATGACGTCGTTCGCCCAGGAGCAGAACGACACCACCTATGTCATGATGGACTTCAACCAGAACCCATGGGGCTACCCCGTCACGGAGGTCACCAAGGGCTGGGCGCCCGACTACACCGATTGGGACTCACCCGGTGCCATCCTTGATAACAAGGACTTCTCGTGGCCCGTCAGCGAGGGTTCCTCAAAGAAAGTGAAGGTTACGCTCTATGCCGTCGACCTCGATGAATATGAGAAGGTGTCCGTCTATGCCAGCTACGAACTTGATGAAGCAGACGTTGCTGCGCTGGGGGCTAACGCCCAAAAGACAACGATGCTTTACACCACGAATGGAACCACCATGCGCTTTGAGGCACCTGATGGCTACAAGTTCGGTAAGATGGTGTTTTATAATTTCCGCAATGCCAATTTCCTGGTAGGCGACGAATATGAAGAGGAGTTTGAGTATGTCTATAATAACGAGACCTTCAAACAAAAACTGAAGGTGTGGACGCCCGACTCACCCAAGAAGAATCAGTATGATTACGATATCTGGGAGGGCGATGCCAAGAATATCCTGTTTAACTATCCCTTCTTCAGCGCTGTTTTCGTGAAGATCGACATCCGTCTCGTGTCTGACGGCACTGCTGGCATCACAGAGTTGAAGAAAGACGATAGCGAAGGCCAGGCATTCACCCTCGACGGACGCGCTGTGAGCAAGTCGAATACCCTCCAAAAAGGCCTTTACATCTCCAACGGAAAGAAGTACGTTGTGAAATAGATAATGTAAAGATGATAACAAGAGGGGTGCTCACGACTGAGCATCCCTCTTGTCTAATCACTATTCACTATTCACTGTCGACTAGTCGTTCGTCAGTCCGTCGCCGCCGTCTCCACCGCCGCCGCCATCGCCGCCGTCACCACCTTGGCTCTGGCCGCCCTGGCTCTGACCGCCGCCCTGGCTCTGAGAGCCACCACCGGAAGCCGCGCTGCTGCCGTCCTTGCGGAAGTCCTCCAGGCTCTGGATGTTGGTGGCATACTTCTTCTTGCCGGTAGCGGTCTGGCCTACCTCCACGCGCAGGGCGATGCCCTCCACCACGAAGGTCACGAGGTCCTTGAACTTACGGGAGGTGATCTCCTCACCCTTCTCGTTCTCAGGGATGAAGCGGATGTGCACACCGGCGATCACGTCGCGCACGCTGGCACCAGCCTTGATCTGAGCCTCGGAGTAACCGCCCTTCACACTCTCCACGGTAGGCGTGAACGTGCCGAGACCGTCCCACTTCACAGGCTGACCGGCCTGCAGCAACTCTACCATCACCTTGGTCAGGCGCTGGATCACACCCTCTACGATGTCGCGCGAATAGACCGACTGGTCCATGGCCACGCGCTCAATCAGTCCACGGAGAGTCAGGGTGTCTGGCTTCCATGCATAAGGATAGTACTTACCGTAACCAGAGCTGTCGCTATTCTGGTTCTGCTTGTAAACTATCGGAAATTGAATCTGTCTAACTGCCATATCTCTACATTTTTAGGCGTTATTTCCGGTTTGCTGCCGTTTTTCTTTCCGAAACTTCCCTGGTCTTGCGCACTCCCCTGCCGGCTTTCGCACACTCTGGTGCCGGGACTCGCAGACTCTTTCGGGTGCTCTCGCGTAGAATATCGTCACGCTCACCGGATTCAATTGCAAGGACAGTGCAAACCGAATGCAATAGAGTGCACTCTAATTGCTGAGGTGCAGCCTGTTCTCGCAATTTCAATTGCAAAGATACGGCAAAATATGAATGATTCCAACAAAACAGACATATTCGAAAGCTAATATCTGTCAGGTTAAGAGACATTAACACAATTTTGGCCATATCGAATTTATTT
>JAEETD010000078.1 GCA_016290175.1 Prevotella sp.
CACTCGAAGGACCTGGTGAACTGGGAGAATATCTCATACTGTTTCGACCGCTTCAACTTTGCTGACGATGCCTTCTCACTCAAGAATCACCAGGAGATCTACGGCCAGGGTGTCTGGGCTCCTGCTATCAGATATGCTAATGGGCAGTTCTATGTCTTTACCAATATCAATGGCAAGGGCTTGCAGTGTTATACCTCGAAGGATATCCGTGGCCCGTGGGAGCACCATAATATGCAGGGGCGTATCTACGACCTCAGTGTGCTCTTCGATGATGACGGGAAGATTTATGCCATTCACGGTTATGGCGAGGTAAAGTGTACAGAACTGAAGTCCGACATGAGCGGTCCTATCGAAGAGACGGAGCGTACGATCATCCCTGAGGGCAATGCCGTTGGCGAGGGTCATCATATGTATAAGATCAACGGTATGTATTACCTCATTTCCACCGACTACCGTCCTAATGGTCGTACCCTCTGTTCCCGTGCGAAGAGCATTTGGGGACCCTACGAGACTATTACCATCACCGCCGATGAGACGTTTGGTTATCATGCGGCATCACTGACGCAGGTGCCTCGTGGCGAGAAATACCGCATCGGACAAGATGGTGCAAAGTTTGGTATTCCCGAGGTAGACAAGGATGCCACTGCCTGTACCAATATCCATCAGGGTGGCATCGTCGAGGATCAGAGTGGTCAGTGGTGGGCCCTTCTGATGATGGACTTCCACTCTATCGGCCGTACCGTTACCCTTGCGCCTATCACCTGGAAGGACGGCTGGCCCATGCTAGGTCTCGAAGGCAACTTAGGCCGCGCCCCCCGCACCTGGCTGAAGCCTAATGTCTCTAGTCCATCTAGTCTGCCTAGTCTTCCTAAAGCTCCCTACAATCGCAATGAGGATTTCAACGGCAAGGCCCTCGGCCGTATCTGGCAATGGAACCACAATCCCGATGATACCAAATGGAGCCTGAAGAATGGTCGTCTTCGTTTGCAGTCGATGCCTGCTGAACAGCTGATGTGGGCTCGCAACACCCTCACCCAGCGCGTGATAGGTCCAACCTCTATCGCTACCGTTGAGTTGTACACCAAGGGCCTGAAGGATGGCGATGTGGCAGGACTGGGCAATATCAATGTGCCATGTTCCTGGATTGGCATCACCAAGGACGACGCACGCCTGCATCTGCGCTGTTTCGAGCAAGCCATCAACGACACCGTGACCTTAGGTATTGCCGCAACAGATGGGGCCATCAAAAAAGTTTGGCTCCGCATGGTGGGCGACTATGACCACGACTGTGCGCACTATGAGTATTCGCTCGATGGAGAGGTCTATCATCAGGTGGGCCGAGAGATGCCGCTCTCTTATCAGCTCATATCTTTCCAAGGTTCACGCCATGCTCTCTTCGCTTTCAATCATAAGGGGCAGAAGGGCGGTTATGCAGAGTTCGACAACTTCACCGTTGAAGAACCCCAGGCCGACCGTAGCGGGAATATCCCTTATGGCAAGACCTTGGCTTCCCCTTCGGCCGCCGACCGCTGGTTTCGCATAATCAACCTTGCCACAGGTAAACCCGCCATCGCCTTGCCTCATGGACTGCTCTACGACACAGAAGCCTCTGACAAGAGTCCTCAGACCCGTTTCCGTCTTATCGACAAGGGTCAGGGTCAGGTGATTCTCCAGTGCGAAGACGGCCGTTATGTCTTCGTGTCAGGCTATGGCATTGCCGGCGATGTACGGCTGACAACCGATGCGTCGAAAGCCGAAGTCTTTATGTGGCAGGATTATCTGAATCATGAGTTTATGCTCATGTCGATGCGCACCCATCGCTACATTGGCAAGAGTCCCACCACGGGCAGTCCCTATTCGATGGACTTCTCCGGCTCTGACCCAGCGCGCAGAAACGGTGCCGTATTCCGTTGGGAGTAAAAACATAAAAGCCTCGCAATCAAGCGGGGCTTTTTAAATGTTATTTGGTTTCATACCATTTCTTGAGAACATAGAAGGCTTTCTTCTTTTCACCTTTGTCGCTGAAGAGACCTTTACGGTTGTAGTAGTCTTGCACGTCAGTGAGTAGACGACGAGGCGAACGGAAATCTTTCAGGATCCAGGGGGTTGTGCCTGCAAGACCTTCTATCTTATCGAGCATCGCACAATTCTCGATGTAGAGGTTTTCCTGGAACTCCTCTGTCCAGCGTTGGTTCTTTTCCCCATGAAAACCGTATTTTGCGCCACCACCAAATTCACTGACGATGACCGGTTTGTTGTAAGGGATCTCCCAGCGCATCTTCGGGGCATCGTTTACATCGCGGTACCAGCCGATATATTGATTGAAACTGATGACGTCGACGTATTGGTTCATATTATCGTTGAGGCGGTTGACGTAGTTGGAGGCTCCAGTTACCTCCATTGCCATGGAGATAAGGCGGGTGTTGTCGAGGCTTCGGGCATATTGGGCAAGGTTGCCGAGGAAGGTGTCGCGCTCAGGAGAGTGGGGCGTCTCGTTGGCGATGCTCCAGATGATGACGTTGGCGCGGTTGTGGTCACGGCTGATCATGTCGCGTAACTGGCTCTGGGCATTCTCGTAGGTTTTTGGGTTCTTCCACGCGATGGTCCAGTAGACGGGAATCTCCGACCACACCAGGATACCCATCCTCTCAGCCTCACGCACCATCTCCTCATGATGCGGATAGTGGGCCAGACGTACGAAGTTACAGCCTAATTCCTTGGCCCATCCAAGGAGCGTGCGGGCATCCTCGGCAGAGTTGGCGCGACCGCCGCCATTGGGTTTCTCGTTGTGGATGGAGATACCCTTGAGGAAGATGGGCTGGCCGTTGAGCAGAATCTGCTTGTCGCGGGTCTCAATGGTACGGAAGCCGATTTCGTCGCTGATGGTCGAGTTGTTCAGTGAGATATCCACGCGGTAGAGTTTTGGCGAGGCAGGTGACCAGAGAGCCAGTTTCTTGGCATTGACCTTTAGGGTGCCGCTGACTTTTCCCTCGGTATCGGTGGTTAGTTGTTGTTCGAGTTTTAATTCGGGGATGAAGACTACGACCTTATGTCCGGCTTCCGCCTTGTTCAGCCGGGCAGAGAAGGAAATCTCGCGTTGCTTGGCTTTGGCATCGGCCTTCGTGAGTTGGAGGTTATAATCTTCAAGATACACGGGTTTTACCTTGACGAGTCTGACGTCGCGGGTGATGCCACCGTAGTTCCACCAGTCGAAAATCTGCGTGGGCACATCCTCAGCATGGCGTTTATTGTCAACCTTCACAATCACTACGTTTTCTCCTTCCTTCAGCAGGGCGGTGACATCAAAGTTGAAAGGCGTGAATCCGCCGATATGATGCCCGGCCTTCTTGCCGTTCACATACACATGGCAGTCGTAGTTCACGGCTCCGAAGTAGAGTAGCGTGCGGATGTCCTTCATCGGCGTGGCTTGGAAACTCTTCTTGAACCAAACCGTTCCCTCGTAGAAGAACAACCGTTCATCCTGCGTATTCCAGTCTCCAGGAATCTTCATCGTGGGCGACTTGTCGAAGTCGTATTCAATCAGGTCTTCAGGCTTATGGGGCTTGGCGTTCTGGAAGAATCCCCAGCGTGTGGGATTCATACGATAGTCGTAATAACCCTCTTCCTGCACATCGACGATGTAGTTCCACTCACCATTGAGTGACATGCTCTCGTAGGCATTGACATTTTGAATCAAAGGGAGCGTTGCCGCTGATGCCATCGTGAGGAACCCGCCTCCGATGACAGAAAGGATGATACTCAGTAATTGTCTCATAATCGTTTAGTAAAGTAAGAGCAGACCTGCGAGGCCTGCGTAGCAGATCATGCGGATGGGGTTGATCTTCAGATAGCCAGTGCCGAAAGCGGTGGCGAGGAAAAGGGCGATGCTGATCCAGAACTGCCAGGGATTTTCCATTGGGGTGGAGAAGTTCTCGCGGTTACAGAGCAGAAGGGTTGCAGCAGCAAGGAGGCCGACGACGGCTGGACGTAAGCCTGTAAAAACAGACTGTACCAGAGGGGTGTTCATATATTTCATGAACATCCTGCTAATCAGAATCATCAGTATCAGCGAGGGCAGCACCAAAGCAAAAGTGGCGGTGGCAGAACCGAGCGTCGCCATCAGGTGGCCATAGCCGGCATTATGAATGGCGGTATAGCCGCAGTAGGTGGCGGAATTGATACCGATGGGACCGGGTGTCATCTGTGAGATAGCGACGATATCTGTGAATTCAGCCGTTGACAGCCAGTGATGATTCTCGACGGTCTCATGCTGGATGAGAGAGAGCATACCGTAGCCGCCACCGAATCCGAACAGGCCGATTTCAAAGAAGGTGATGAATAGCGACAGGAAGATCATGACTCAGTAGGTTTGATGTACATACCGTAGATATATCCGGCGAGGGCAGCGATAATGATGATGTAGATGGGAGAGACACCGAGGGCCCAGATGGCGAGGGCGCAAGCGACGGGGATCCATATGGTGTAGCGGTTGAGTTTCGCCCGTTGGCCTAAGCGGAAGGTAGGCACGGCGATGAGGGCTACGACAGCAGGACGGATGCCTCGGAAGATAGCGGCTACGTAAGGGTTGTCCTTAAACTGGCTGAAGAAGATGGCAATGGCCAGGATGATGAGAAAGGAGGGCAGGGCTGTGCCGACGGTTGTGGCAATGGCTCCGCGTACCTTATTTAATTTATAGCCGATGAAGGTGGCGATGTTGATGGCGAAGACACCTGGGCAACTCTGGGCGATGGCGATGAGGTCGAGCATCTCGTCCTTTGAAACCCACTGTTTTTTGTTGACCACCTCTTCTTCTATCAAAGGAATCATGGCATATCCACCACCGAGGGTGAATATGCCAATCTTAAAGAAAGTCCTGAACGATTCCCAATAGATGTTCATCGCTGCTCAATCCATTTACGGGCGTTGACAAAGGCCTCAATCCATGGGGTAACCTCGTCGCCCAGACGGTCTTTCGGATACCAAGCGTTCTGCCAGGGGAAGAAGGCGCGCTCCAAGTGGGGCATCATGCAGAGATGACGACCGTCGGTCGAGCAGAGACCTGCCACGTTGTAGTCAGAGCCATTCGGATTAGCAGGATAGCCAGGGTAGTTGTATTTCGCAATGATGTTGTAACTGCTTTCAGGCTCAGGCAGATGGAACTTTCCCTCGCCATGAGCCACCCAGAGACCGAGCTTAGAACCGCTGAGCGAACCGAACATCACACTGTTGTTCTGTGGAATACTGAGGCTGATAAACTCACTCTCGAACTTATGCGAGTCATTGTGCAGCATCTTTGCACCCTTCGCACCTGTGAGGCCGAGTTCTACCATCAGCTGGCAACCATTACAGATACCCAGTGAGAGCGTATCCTCGCGGGCATAGAACTTATCGAGCGCCTCCTTGGCCTTCGGGTTGAAGAGGAAGGCACCAGCCCAACCCTTGGCAGAACCGAGAACGTCGGAGTTGGAGAAACCGCCACAGAAGACGATGAGATTGACTTCCTCGAGGGTCTCGCGACCTGAGATGAGGTCGGTCATCATGACATCCTTTACATCGAAGCCTGCGAGGTAGAGCATATAAGCCATTTCACGCTCACCGTTTGTGCCTTTCTCACGGATGATGGCGGCCTTAATGCCCGAAGGCTGACGGCGGTCGGGATTGAGACCATATTGAGCGAGTGTGCCGGTAAAGCCCTTGGGGAATTTCATCTCGATGGGCTGCTTCTTATAGTTCTCGAAACGTTCCTTAGCCTTGCCATTGAAACTCTGCTTGCGATCGAGGAGGTAAGAGGTCTTGTACCAGATATCGCGGAGTGCGTCGATATCGAAAGTCTGCTCTATATCGCCAGCCTTCACCACGATGGTGCGGGCTTCTTCTACGGGATAACCGATTTTGGCAAAACCAACACCCTGTTCCTCCATGAAATCCTTGAACTCCTGCTTGTGCTCGTCGGAAACCTCGATGATGACACCGGGGTTTTCTGCGAAGAGGGCCTTGACGATGTCGCCATCTTTGCAGATGTCGTGCAGGTTGATATGCATACCGCCCTTTGTGTTGGCGAAGCACATCTCGAATAGGGTGGTGATGAGACCGCCGGCAGAGATATCGTGACCTGCCATGATCCAACCCTTCTCGATGAGTTGCTGGATGGCCATGAAAGCGTCAGCGAAATACTCGGGGTTCTTTACCGTAGGCACATCGTCGCCCACCTTGCCCAGGCTCTGTGCGAAGGCAGAACCACCAAGGCGCTGCTCATCGAATGAGAAGTCAATATGATAGAGAGAGGCGTTCTTATCATTGACCAATACGGGTGATACAACCTTCTTAATATCACTTACCTCACTACCTGCTGATACGATGACCGTTCCTGGAGAGATGATTTTCTCACCGTTAGGATATTGTTGTGAGAGTGAAAGAGAGTCCTTACCTGTGGGTACGTTGATGTGCAAGTTGCAGCAGAAGTCGGAGAGGGCCTTCACTCCTGCATACAGGCGGGCATCCTCACCCTCCTGTGAGCGGCAGGGCCACATCCAGTTGGCTGACAAACTCAGTGAGTCCATACCTTCAGCCAATGGCGCCCATACGATGTTTGTCAGGGCCTCGGCCACAGAAAGGACAGAACCAGCAGCAGGATCAGCCAAGCCTGCCTGAGGTGCATGTCCGAGGGCGGTGGCAATACCTTTCTCACCACGATAGTCGAGGGCTACGACACCACAGTCGCTCAAAGGTAACTGGAGTTCACCCTGACACTGCTGACGGGCAATCTTACCTGTCACGGAGCGGTCAACCTTATTCGTCAACCAGTCCTTACAAGCCACAGCCTCCAACTGGAGTACGCGCTCGAGGTATTCGTTGATCTTATCCTGACTGTAGGTCACATTCTGATAGTGTCGCTCAACGGTGTTGTCGCGCATGATGGTCTTGGGCGAGTGTCCGAACATCTGGGCAACATCCAGATCGAATGGCTTCACGCCATCACCCTGCTTGAATGAGAAATGAGCGTCGCCAGTGGTTTCACCAACAACATACAGCGGCGCACGCTCACGCTCTGCAATGCGGCGTACATGTTCGATATGCTTCTCGTCGATGAGCAAGCCCATACGCTCCTGACTCTCATTGGCAATGATCTCCTTGCTTGAGAGCGTCTTGTCACCGATGGGCAGTTTGGTCATATCAATCTCACCACCACACTCCTCGACAAGTTCAGAGAGGCAGTTCAGGTGACCGGCAGAACCATGGTCGTGGATAGAAACCACGGGGTTGACATCCTCCTCGCAGAGGGCACGTACCAGATTATAGGCACGCTTCTGCATCTCGGGGTTGGCACGCTGGACGGCATTCAGCTCGATGCCATTGCTATAGCGGCCAGTGTCAACTGAGGAAACAGAACCGCCACCGAGTCCGATGCGATAGTTGTCACCACCAACGACGACCACCTTGTTGCCCTTCTGGGGCTCCTTCTTGAGGCAGTCGCGTTTGGTGCCGTAACCTACACCACCTGCCAGCATGATAACCTTATCGTAAGCGTATTTCGTGTCATCGGGTTCTTGGTGCTCAAATGTAAGCACTGAACCGCAAATCAACGGCTGACCGAACTTGTTTCCGAAATCAGAAGCTCCATTGGAAGCCTTGATCAGAATCTGCTCAGGTGTCTGATAGAGCCACTGACGAACGGGAAGGATGTCTTCCCAATCGCGCGTAACCTTATCATCATCCTTCATACGTGGATAGGCCGTCATATAGACGGCAGTACCGGCAATAGGCCACGAACCTACACCGCCACCCATACGGTCGCGGATTTCGCCACCAGTACCAGTAGCGGCACCATTGAAGGGTTCTACGGTAGTGGGGAAGTTATGTGTCTCAGCCTTTAGCGAGATGACGCTTTCGATATCCTTTACCTGGAACCAGTCGCTGGTGCTTTGGTCTTTCGGGGCGAATTGCTCAACGACAGGTCCCTGTGCAAAAGCTACGTTATCCTTATAGGCCGAGAGAATCTTGTTGGGATTCTCCTGAGTGGTTTTCTTGATCATCGCAAAGAGCGAGGATTCCATTTCCTTACCATCGATGATGAAGGTGCCACCGAAGATCTTGTGACGGCAGTGCTCTGAGTTAATCTGTGCGAAACCGAAGATTTCAGAGTCTGTAAGAGGTCTGCCGTTCTGTTTCTCCAGTCCGTGGAGATATTCAATCTCCTCAGGCGAGAGAGCGAGACCTTCCTGTTCATTGTATTCCTCCAGATTATCCACATACTTGATGGGTTCTGGTTTGATGTTAATTGTAAAGATGTCTTGATTGAGACCATTGTACATACGCTGCAGCATCTCGTCGTGTTCGGCGTCCTTGCTGTCAACGGCAAAGTACTCTTCGATACGGCTGATGCCTTTGAGTCCCATGTTTTGTGTGATCTCTACGGCATTGGTGGACCATGGGGTTACCATTTCGCGGCGTGGACCAACGAAGAATCCATCGAGCAGGTCAGCCTCGAGCATCGTTGCCTCGCCATACAGCCAATTTAATTCCTTGATTTCCTGTTCACTCAGTGTGTGATCAACCTCCGTGGCGATCACCGTTTGTTGTGGGGTCTGAAAGAAACGTATCATATTTTCTTAAATTTGTTTTTATTTCTTGCGTTTGGCAGTTGTCTTGGGAGCAGCCTTCTTGGCTGTGGTTTTGGGTTTCGTGACGACAGCAGGCTTGGGGCGCTCCACATATGGCTTCTGGTTTCTCATCAGCCATGAAGCCACCAACACCTTATTACGAAGTTCCTCTGGACAATCCGTCTTCGGGTTGTTCAGCCAATTCTCCGTAGTCTGTTTGACTGCGTTGCTCTTCTGACTGTCATATAATGACTCCAGCCAATAATCAGGGAAGCGAATGCCGCCGGTCTGCTGCAGATATTTCATGTTAGCCAGGCTCTGAGATACATAATTGGGACAATCTTGTTCATAGACATCTGTGCTCAATAGTTTCAGCGCGTGAACGGCCCAATCTTCCTCCTTGCGGTTATCCTTTTTGATCAGTTTCTTAAATAAGTCATTGCGTTTAGAGGCATCAGGATTGCAAGCACGACTGATAAAGTCGAATTCATTCTGTAAATCTTCGGTCTTCAGGCGAGCTCGTTCGGTGGAAAGTATCTCCTGCCACCGGGTTGGGTTCGTGATAGCCAGACGATAGGCCATCTCCATATAGTCATGTTCATCGAAGAGCGGGTCATTGTGTTGCTGCCAAACCATTTCTAACTGAGTGAGCACCTCAGGTGAGGTGGCGTTGGCAGCCATTTTCCGGAAGATGAGTTGACGACAATCTTTCGATTTGTTCTCACCCAGGAGATCCATCATACAGAGCTCAAGCGTCTTGCGCTGTTCGGGTTGCATGTCTGTGGCTATCTTAAACATGTTGTCGATGGCTGTCTGCATGATGATGGGGTTCTTCTCCTTCATCATAAAACGGTAAAGTTCGCCGAAATGTGAAGGTGCCACCTTGCCCTGGAGATAGTTGTCATGGATGGTATTCAACAAAGAATAGCGCGCCAGGTCGTTACGTGTTGTGATAAGACGTTTGGGTAGGATCTCCGCGTAGTCATCATCGAGGGTAAAGATGCCATAGCCCTGGCCGTTGTAGTTGGGAATGATATAGCTGGGTTTGCCGTTCTTCAGGCTATAGGTCATGATGGGCTTCTGCATGTCGACGACAATCGTACGACTTTGAGCCAGATCATAGATTACCTGTATGACAAACTTCTGACGCCAGCAAAGACCACGTCCGAAGGGGTCGGTCTGAGAAACAACGAGTTGTCCATCTTTATATGTAGTATTGATGATGGGCATACCCTTCTGTTTGACCCATACCTCACAGAACTGACGAACGCCGACGGTAGGATTCTGCTTGTCAAGGATTTCAATCAAATCCTCCCAGGTAGCATCCTTGAAATAGTATTTTTGGAGGAAGCTGCGCAGACCACTCTGCATCTTAGTGGCACCCATGATCTGTTCCAAAGAGCGCATCATCACCGTTGCCTTATTATATATAATGTTATCGTAGAGCAAGGTCGTGTGATCAACGATAGAAGGCTGTTCGATGGCGTGTGTTCCATCTGTGCGGTCTAAGGCGACAGCGCTGTTCTGGTAAGTGACAAGGAAGTTCATGTCACTCTCCTTGGCGTCCACCTGTTTACGGGTGATTTTCGATGCCATAATGTTGGCAATCACTTCCTTCTCCCAGAGATTTTCCGTCCAGTTCAGCTGGACAATGTTTCCGAACCAGAGATGTGCGGTCTCGTGGGCAATCAATTCCACTCGTTTGAGTTCCTCTTCTTTTGAGGCGTTCTTTTCAAGCAATAGGCGTGATTCATTAATCTGGAAAGCTCCTGGATGTTCCATTCCACCGAAGGGATAGTCAGGCAAGATGGCCAGACCATACTCCTTAAACGGGCATTTGATGCCTGTATAGCTCTCCATCCATTTCATGGATTTTGCAATCTCGCTGAAGATGATGTCCAATTGCGCCACCTTCTTTGGATCTGTCTCCCGGTAAAGAGCACGTATCGGATAACCATCGCGAACGGCCGCCTTCTCCTCGAATTTTCCAACTACAAACGAATAAAGGTAAGTGGGAATGGGGTTCGTGCCGTCACTGAACATCGCCTTCCAGCCTTCCGGCACATTCACGGTGGTGGTGAACCTTGCCCTGATGTCTGGTTGGTCGAAACACGGAAAGGCAGAGTGGGCCTGATCAGGTAGGAAGATGGTGTAAAGGTAGTCTTTCTGACGGTTAAGTGCCTTGTTCGTACTGGCAAAGTCGATCTCTACGATGTTAAGGCCCTGTTTCAGCAGTTTAGCAGCCAAAAGAATATGTTCGTGCTTGTAGGTGGCCTGACGCTTCTTTTTATTGTTCACCGTACAGGTGCCGGAGAAACCGCCTTGGAAGTCGAGTACGACATCCTTTTTCTCCAAAAGGTCGAAAGCAATCACAGCCTTACCTGTAACGGGTGTCTTGGCATCAGCAGGAATGTTGAATGTCAAGTCATAGGAAACATTACTGATGTTTGCTTTACGCTGTTGGGCGAGTTCTTTTGAAACGCCTTTTTCCGGTATCTGGGCAGAAATACCCAATACAAGCAGACTGAGCGTCAAAATGAGGAAAAGTCGGTAATTTTTCATCTTTTTGGGTGCTTTATTTGGTTTTTGTGTGCAAATTTAATTAAAATAATTCTAATTCCGCCAAAGTTTTCATTGTTTTTTGTGACATTAATGTAATTTTGCATCCGGATTTAGATTTGTAATAATAGGAAAATTATGAGAAAGAGTATGATTTTGATAGCCGTATCTGCCCTGATACTGAGCAGTTGCGGTAGTAAGAAAGAGTTGGTGGCATGCCAGGAAACGAACAAATCTCTCAATGAGAGTCTCCAGACAGCCAAGGAAGATCTGGCAGCAAAGAATGCCCGTATAACGAGTCTGGAGGAACAGCAGCGTGGATTGCAGCAGATGCTGAAGGCTGCTGAGGATAAGTATGATAAACTGCAGGCAGCACTTGACAAGAGTCTGACGAACGCTTCGCAGAACAATGTCTCTATTGAGAAACTCGTGGATCAGATTAATGAGTCGAACCAGTACATCCGCCATCTGGTTGAGGTGAAGTCGAAGAGTGACTCCCTGAACATGGTGCTCACCAACAACCTGACCCGTTCACTCACGAAGGAGGAGATGAAGGAGGTTGACGTTCAGGTGCTGAAGGGTGTGGTGTATATCTCACTGGCTGACAACATGCTTTACAAGAGCGGTTCTTATGAGATCAATGCACGTGCAGCTGAGACTCTTTCGAAGATTGCCAAGATCATCAAGGATTACAAGGATTACGATGTGCTCATCGAGGGTAACACCGACAATGTGCCCATTTCCAAGACCAACATCCGTAACAACTGGGACCTTTCGGCTTTGCGCGCATCGAGTGTTGTTCAGGCATTGCAGAATGACTATGGCGTTGATCCTAAGCGTCTGACAGCTGGTGGCCGCGGTGAGTACAATCCTGTTGCACCTAACGATACTGAGGTTGGTAAGCAGCGTAACCGTCGTACCCAGATTATCATCACGCCGAAGCTCGACCAGTTCATGGATCTGATCGATAAGGCGCCTGACGCTGAGTAAAAGGATGCGCAGATACGTTCTGTCCGCCTTCTTACTGATAGCCGTAGCTGCCACTGCACAGAATATGCAGAAAGGTGACTATGGCTATCTGTATTGTCACATGAGTGATCGTGGGCAGTGGACGGCTTTTGCCTTGAGTCGTGACGGATACCACTATGAGGATGTCCTAGGTGGTGAGCCCGTGATGGACCCTAAGGAACATGCCCGTATTGAAGGCGGTCAGCGCGATGCTTATATCACCCGAAGTTGGGACGGCCTGGGCTATGTGATGGTCACGACAGATATGAACAATGGCATGACCAAGGCCCTGGGTAAGAAAAGCGAATGGGATAACTACGGCATTGATCTGCTCAAGAGTGACGACCTCATCCACTGGACCAGTCTATCCTTTGATTATCGCAAGGGTGATGCCATTTTCTGCGATCCTGAATCGCCCAGCCCTTACAAAGACTGGAGCACCATCAACCGTGTGTGGGCGCCTCAGATTTTCTGGGATCCCCATTATGTATGGCCCGATGGTGACAAGGGTGGTTATATGATCTATTATTCGATGTGGAATCGCGATGAGGAAGGCTATGACCGGATGTATTATTCTTATGCCGACAAGTCTTTCACAAAACTGACCAAGCCGCGTATCCTTTTTGATTGGGGCTATGCCACCATAGATGCAGACATCAACTATCTGGAGAGCGACGGCCTCTATCACTTGTTAATCAAGAAGGAAGGTGGGAAGCCTGGTATCTATACGGCGACTTCGGAACACCTGACATATGGTTGGGGTGAGCCGGTAGAGGATGACTATGTCAGTTTTGAGGGAAAGAAGAAATGTGAAGGGTCGAGTGCCTTTCAGTTGATAGACGACGATACTTGGCGTGTGGCCTATATCGAGTATTCCTCGAAGCCCCGGCACTACCGTATCTGTAAAGCCGACAAGTATCTGCGCAACTTTTCTGATCCCGTGGATATTGAAGGCGTGACAGGACCCCAGCATGGGTCTTTTATGCGACTGACCAAGGAAGAATACAAGCGTTTGCAGAAATGGGGTTCTGCACCTGTCATTCATCGTTTGGAGGCGGAGATCATTGATGGAGCCGTGCTGCATACCAATCGCTTCCTGGAGGGCTATAACCCTGAGGTGCGTACGATGAACCAATA
>JAEETD010000079.1 GCA_016290175.1 Prevotella sp.
TCTATCGTGTCGAGGACATGCATTGCAGCCATTGCGAGGCAGCCGTAGTCCGTGCCGTCGAGGATCTGCCTGGCGTAGAGAAAGCCAAGGCCAGTGCCTCTGCCAACACCCTCACCATCAAAGGCCCCGCCACGGAAGAAGCCATCCGGATAGCGGTCGAGGGTATCGGATATACGTTCAAAGGAAAGGCTTGATATAATTAATCAAAGCTCCGACCTGCAGTTAGCAAGCCGGAGCATCTTTTGGAATTATATGGAATGGCTTACGCCACGAATTGCTTGATGTTGCGGGCTGAAGTCTTGTTGGCATCGTAGCTGACTGTCAACTCACGAGTGCGTGGATTCCAATTAGTGTCCATCACGCCCTTCATGTTCTCGACCTTGGCAACAACCTTCTTGTGAGAGTCGTGGCGGCTCACCTTGATGGTGGTTGTCTTAACGTCAGGACGATAGGCATGGGTCTTGTGAGTATCGAAGTGACTTGTCTTTTTGTCAACCTTGTCGAAGTGCGAGGCCTTCTTGTCGTTATTCACTACCACAACCTTGTCATTCTTACCGTGGTTGTTGGGCTTCTTATTACCGGCCATTGTTCTGATTCACGGTGCAAAGTTACGGTGATTCTGTGGGATTTGAAAAAGAAAAGTCCTATTCTGCGATTCTTGAATCCCTAAACTTTCATGTGGATTTTCCCAAAGGCCCCCGAATGTTTAACTGAGTTTAAAGAATTGACAGCGTAGTTTAAGCGAGTTTAAATTCCGTGCCATTCTGGCCTCTTTGGAGTGTCATTTTTTCATTCGGTACGTATATTGCTTTTAGCATAGTGAGAGCCGGAGCCACAAAGGCAAAGGCACTCAGAACATACGTTAAACTAAAAGTATAATTAGGAGGTATTGATTATGTTACCAGTAATGTTTAAAAACAGTTGGTTCCCAACAGTATTTGAAGATTTCCTGAACACTGATTTTATGCCTCGTGCCAACAGTACAGCACCCGCAGTCAATGTCAAGGAGAGTGAGAAGGCCTACACGATGGAACTTGCAGCTCCAGGCATTAAGAAAGAATATTGCCGTGTGGCTATCAACGACGAGGGCAACCTCACCATCGCCATTGAGAATAAACAGGAGCACAAGCATGAGGACAAGCACCATCACTATCTGCGTCGCGAGTTCAGCTACTCGAACTACGAGCAGAGCTACACGCTGCCGGATGATGTGGTGAAGGATCAGATTTCTGCCAAGGTTGAGGACGGCATCCTGACCGTCACCATGCCGAAGACCGAGCCGAAGCAGAAGGTCACCAAGGCCATCGAGGTATCATAAAGTGATTCCACTTCAAAACAGCAAGGCCCCGACCTGCAGGAATGCAAGCCGGGGTCTATTTAATCCTGATACAATACTTTTTACTCCTTGCCACCCATCAGGAACTCGCGGATCCTGCGCTGGGAGTAGAACTGAGGTTTCAGTTTCAGATAGCTCTCATATTGCTCGTCTGAGAGCAACTTGCGCATCTGCTTGTCATATTTTGATTGCTGTTTGTCGTAGTCATAGCTCGACTGCTGCTGATTACCTGTTGGGGGCATACCACCACGAGGGCCACCTCGCATGCCGCCACCGCGACCACCCATACCTCCGCCAGGCATACCGCCGCCAAAGCCACCAGCACCTCCGGGGCCTCCCATGCCACCACCGGGCATACCACCTCCGAAGCCGCCACCAGGTCTGCCGCCTCCACGATTACCGTCAGGTCTGCCCTGTCCCATAGGAGGACGTTGGCCTTTCATATTATCCTGTTGTTCTCCTTCGATAAGCGTCTTGAACTTCTTGTTCAGCTTCGTCACCTTCTTAGCCTGTTTCTCGTCGAGTTTCAGATCACTGACCATCTTCTCAGTCATCTGTTCCTGCGTCATCCTAACCCTTCTGGGTCTCATTGTTCTCGATTCCTGCCCGACAGACTGTTTCTCCTGTGCCATTGCCGAGCCTGAGAAGATCATCAAGCTCAGCAACATAATTATTCCCTTTCTCATTGTTGTATGATTAATAATCTGATGCAAAGGTAATAATAATGCCTGCTATGGCGAAAAATATTCTATGAAACGGTTGATTTAGTCAGCAAAACGGCAATCGGTTTCAGAAATACGAATAAAAACGTATGGCGTTGCAATAACGCAATGTCACGTACTTCGTGACTGTCACAAAGTTTCCTGACCCCGACGTGACATGGCTCTCCGAGTAGTCATGGGGACATAGCCATGGGGGGCAGAACCGTCTCACATTACAATCGTATTTTAATTGTTCTTGATCCTGTCTTGATAAGATATATCTCTCCAGATGGCAACGCAATGTGTTCGTTTTTGCCAGTACTTCTGACACGTCTGATCAGTTGTCCGTTCAGGAGATATACGCTGACGGACTCGCCCTCCTTGGCATTTTCAATGACGATACCTTCAGCGTCACCCAACACTTTCACATCGTTCTGTTGAGGGTTCGTGATGCCTGTCTGACTTTGCTCCAAAGCAACGCGGATAACGGCATCGCCCTTGACGACGGGTGTCTGAATGTAGTTCTCCTTACCGCCCCTGTCGGTAATGTCCTCGCCATTGTATGTGATGCTATGTACTTGCCAACCTTCTTCCTCGATGATGCGACAGCCATAGGTCTTGTTGACGTCTACTATGAGGCGTACAGAACCCATCTCGTTCTGCAGGATGTCAAGGTTTGCATGCGCCACGTCGAAGAACACCCAGAATACGCCCTCGGGCTTGATGGTGGTGATGGTCAACTGGTTGTCCTTCACATTCTTTCCTATATAATCTATGCCACCGGAATACCTTTGCTCCACTTCACGTACTCTTTTGCCCTCGTCAGGCAGGAAAGTCAACGTAAACGGTTCTCCCTCCGGCACGAGAAGCGAGGATTCGCCTTCAGAACACACTTGACCATTGCAGCTTACGCGACCACCTCCCATCCAAATGGTCAGAGGAACAGTCTGATAGAGCGTCCCAGGGTCATACTCTGTCACCTGCTTGAAGTTCTTCCAGAAGTCAGCCTTGGCGTAGGTATCCTTACTGCCTGTGGGTACGCTGAGTTCTGCCTGATTGAACAGGTCGATGATGTCCTGCGAGAACGATGACGAGCTATAGGAAGTCGGCTTACGAGCACGAACTATCAGGTGCTTGAGGTTCTTACAGCCCTCGAAGGCATCACCAGATATACTTTTTACATTTTCTCCAATCGTAAGCGTCTCCAGACTCTTACAATTCCTGAACATTTCCATATAAATGCTTTTCAGCGCCCTGGGTAATGTCACCTCTTTCAGACTGGTGCAGCCTGAGAATGTTTGTATTCCCATTTCGCGTACACTATTAGGAATCTCTATCTCCTTCAGGGACGAACATCCGTCGAAGGTATGTGAAGAGATTTCCCGTGTACCCTCGGGAACGGTGAAACTCTCCAAAGCCTTACAGGCGCTGAATCCACCTAACACCAGAACCGTTCCGCCAAAAATGACTGTCTTCAGCTTGCTACAATATGAGAAACATTCGTTTTTGATGTATTTCAGGTCACCATGCGTAGTGACTTTGTGGAGGTTCTCGCAGCCACAAAACGCATAGTCCTCAAGAGTTTGCAGACTTTCGGGCAGGTCGATCTCCGTCAGGTTCTTACAATTCATGAAAGCGTGACTCCCTATGGAAGTCAGACCTTTGGGGAAATGAATCTCCTTCAAGCTGTTCCCTTCAAAAGCCTCCGAGCTAATGGTATTTAGGCTATCGGGCAAGTGGATTTCCTCCAACTGACAACTCATGAAACAGCCTCTGCCCAGTGTCCTGACGCCGTCGGGCAGGTTGACGCTTTTCAGTCCAGAATAGCGAAAGGCATAGTCACCTATCGAAGTAATGGTCTTGGGCAAGACAACATGATCGACATGAGACAGGAAGACTTGCTGCCAACTGGATTCTGTGTTTCCAATGGCCGTCACCGTCAGTTGGTGACCGTTGAACTCAACAGTCTCTGGTATCTCGAAACGCGCTGTGTCGCGAGACGAGAAGCCCCACTCGGTTTTCTCTCCGATGTTCACTTCCACCACGCTGACAGTAGTCGGCGAGGTAATCGTATAGCTGATGTATCCTTGTTTGAAGTCAGCGCCAAACGTAGTGCCTGCGACGAGCAGACTGAGGAATAATAGCTTTATTTTCATTTCTTCTCGTATTTTACTTTGATTTCCACATCTTCTCTCGGCCACATATGAAGGGTCTTCGGTTGACTGTCGGTGGCTGTATAGTTCTCTTTCCACGGATTGTTGTAAGGATAGGTCTTCATCCAGGGACCATACGAGATCGAGGCGCGATAACCTTCGGCAGGCATGATGATGACGTTGGCCTCATTTTCACCTTCACACAACACTTCCAGTCCGCCGCGCTCATCCTGATAGAAGGCCAACGAAGCTGTATAGGAGCCGATATCCACTCTGATATCAAGGTCTTCAGTGACGTCAATGACCAGCGTCCCGTCCTTGCAGTCCTGCAGACGTTCGACACCGTTGACTCTCATTCCTCTCAAGTAACGGGTCGTGCCATCGGCAAACATATTCTTATCGAACGTAAACCGGACAGTCAGCAAACTGCCCTTAGGCTGTTCCAAATGGGTCTCAAGCAAGATTTCCTCATCATTCACGTAGGTGTTGTAACCATTCGTCTTGACGTCTATCAGACAGTATTCCGTTCCGCTAGTGTTTTCTTCTACAATGTTCTGGAACCTGTTCCACACGTCCAGATGCATATACTTGTTCTTCTGTCCCTCAGGCACATACAAAGTGCCGAAATAGCAAGAGACAGAAGAGAAATAACTGTAGTAATTGCTCAGTTCGTCGAGTTTGTCAGTGCGCAGGTAAACCTCTTCGAGACTGCTGCAGTCCTTGAAGGAATCATTGGCGATTCTTTCAAGATTGGGGCCAAATACGACGGACTGGAGGCCGGAACCCTCGAAGGCATTGTAGCCGATGCGGGTTACCGACTCAGGAATATCCACATGACGCAGCTTTTTACAGTTTTTGAACATTCCTTCAGGAATGGATGTGATGGTCACACCGTCCCAACTGACTTCCTCCAAAGCCGTACAATCTTCAAAGACCTTCCTGCTAATGGTTGTCACCGTTGACGGGATAGTGATACGACGCAGACCCGTGCAACTCTGGAAACACCCTTCGGAAAGCGAGGTCACGGTTGTAGGAATGGCGATTTCCTCCAGTCGTTCGCAACGATCAAACAGATAATCGCCTAATGTTTCAACAACTTTGTTCCAGCGGATTTCTTTCAACTTCGAACATCCCCAGAAAGCACTGCCCTGAATAACCTTCAGACTATCGGGCAGTCGAAAGCTTTCCAACGAAGTACAACCCTGAAAGGCGTCAGCACCGATAGCAGTCATGGTCTCTGGCAGTACAACCTCTTTCAGGTTCTTGCAGCGCAGGAAAAGACCACTGGGCAATTCTTTCATGTCACTAGGCATCACAGCCCGCTCCAACGAATCACAATCGCTGAACACAGAGAATTGCATCTCCTTAGGTGTGCGCTTCAACTCAATGGCCTTCAGGCTGGTATGCGACAAAGCGCCGATACCGAGATACTCCACCGTCTCGGGGATGTCAATGGCCGAAAGACGATTCTGATTGTAAAAAGCGTAATTGCCAATAGAGACAAGACCTTTTGGTAACACAACAGAGGTAATACCTTCAGACAAAAACCATGTGTAAAAGGCATTTTCGCCTATTGCCGTCACTTTCAGCCGCTTCCCGTTGAAACTTACAGAGTCGGGAATGACGATGTCACCCTTGACGTCGCTGTTCAAGCCCACTTGAGCGGTAGAGTCAGTCAGGCTGGTATAATTAAGGCCCTCATACTCAAATCCCTGTGCCTGTACAGACACAGAGGCAAGCATACAGAAGCCTGTCAAAGTAAGAATTATCTTCTTCATTGTACGACTTTTTGAAAAACGGCTGCAAAGGTAATCATTATTTCCCAAACAAAAAAAATAATAAGATTTAAAATGTTACATTTAAGTTAATAAAATAAGTCTAGGGTCTGGCATATCCATAATCGTACACTAAAAACATTCTTTTTGTCACATGAGGACTAGGACATTTTGTGACTGTCACAAATTATCCTGACGTGACAAAATTCCTCCACCACGTGATGTAATTAATTGATTTACAGGAAGATAATGGCGGAGGAATTTGTATATACTGTATTTTTGAAAGGGTTCCTTCTCAGGACTAGGCCAGAAAGGGTTAAAGACGGGAGGTTAATGGTGCTGAGGCGGAATCTAAACGATAATGAGGCCGTACCTATCGAATCTGCGACTTAAGTCACAAGATTCTAGGTCTTAAGTCGCAAGTTCTTACTACTTAAGTGCTAGGATGCTAGAACTAAAGTCGCAGATTAAAGAGGCCGGCAGTTAAGAGTGCTTAGATACGGGCTCAGGACTGACGAGACCGTACCAAAAAACAATAGTTTTTGAGTAGTGGATTTTAGGGTAAATCTCTTGTAAACAAAGGATTTTTGCACTAAATTTGCAGTGCAAAAATCTTTAAATTATGAGTATATTTGATTTCTTTACCAAACGGAAGGAGAAGCACTCGGAGAGTGTGGATGCTGTGAGAGAGCAGAACAGCCTGCTCTTGGAACGACTTGAAAAAGTCGAGAGTGATTTATCTGGATTGAAGGCGGATCCTATCCAGCAGAAACAGGGAGGTAGTCCCAGTGGATCGGCTAAGGACCGCTATGAGGAGCGGCAGCAGCAGATGCTGAGGCCTATTCACGACATGGCAGGTTTTGTGATGGAGAACTTCGAGTTTCGTCACAACATCGTGCGTGATCTCTATGAATATCGGCGGAAGGGTGCCGATGGCAAATGGAAGTTGATTGACAAGCGCCAGCTGAACTCCATCAACTGCCAGATTCAGGATGAGGGCGAGATTTTCGTGCTATCTAGTTATGTGAAGCAGCGTATCGAAAGCGAACTGGCGGTGGATTACCATCCTGTGAGGGCTTATCTTAATAAGGTACGCGGGCGATGGGATGGCAAGACGGACTATATCTCCGACTTTGCCCGACGCATCAGCAGTTCGGACTATTGCCAGCGGATGGTACGTATCTGGCTACGGGCAGTCGTCACCCAGTGGCTCGGAGCCGACAGGCAGCATGCCAATGCGGTGATGCTCCTGCTCATCAGTCCGCAGCAGGGTCTGGGCAAGAGCACGCTCTTCACCTCGATGCTGCCTCAAGAGATTGCCGATTACTACACGGACGACTTCAAGATCAATGCCAAGGGCAATGCCTATCGGAAAATGGTGGAGTTTGCCATCGTGAGCCTCGACGAGTTCGAGAAAATAGGCCGTAAACAGATGCCTGAGCTGAAGTCGATGATGCAGACGCTGAAGCCCAGTTTCATTGGGGCTTATAAGAAGAACTTCAACCAGCTGCCACGTATCGCCTCGTTTGTGGGTACCACCAACGAACGGCATGTACTGACAGACCGCACGGGCTCACGCCGTTTCCTTATTTTAGAGCCTGACGGCATCATCAATGTGGAAGGCATCAATCATGATCAGCTTTATGCCCAGGTGTTGCACGAGATTGAAACTCAGAAGTTGCCCCACTGGTTTTCGAAGGAGGATGAGGCTGAGATGGAGAAGCACAACAAGGACTATTATGTGCTGACGGATGTCGAGAAACTGTTTCTTCGTTACTTCATTATTCCTGAGAAGGAAGGTGAGGGTGCGTTTATGAGTGGTCCGGAGATTATGCGTGAACTGGAAAAACATTCGCAGAAGACAATGGCGGGTGTGACTGCCAACGCTTTCGGCAGGTCTATGACGCGACTTGGCGTGAAGCGTGTGGGGCATCACGATACTGACGGTTATTGGGTCTTGGCGGCATAGAAAGGTATAAAGGTAAAAAAGTAAAAAGGTAAAATTGCTCCGCCATCATTCCGCTGTCTATCAGACGGTTAGGAATGGTGGCGGAGAATTTTATTTTTCCCAGCCGTAACGATAATAGACGTAGGTATTGCCCTGTTTCTTGCAGTAGTATTTTGAGAATTCCTCAGCCGTCAGGTCGTCAAGCCATTTCTGGGCGCGGTATTCCGTGATGTTCAGGCCGTATTGCAACTGCTTGCGGGTGATGGAATGGTGCTCCTTCAGATAATTGTCTAGGAACCCGACAACCTGTTCACGGGTGTAAGGCTTGTTCCTGCCAGCAGGCCCGCGACCGAATTTGTTGCGGGTGGAAGTCTTCGTCTTCAGCGCTTTTATGAAACTGGGGTCTGGCGTGAAAGAAACACCCTGCACCTCCACATCGTTGGCCGTTATCTTGTCGGGATCGGTAAAGTGAGGTTTGATGGGGTTGCCTTCCTCGTCATACTTCGTCTTCAAGCCTACTTTCATCTGGAAGGTACCGATGCCATCAATTCGGAACCGCTTGTTGTTACGCAGCTGTTCAATGATCTCGTCTTTAAGCACGATGAGCGATGACAACATCGTGGTAGTGTTGTAGGTGTTGTGATACTTCAGGTGAGCAAGAAATTCTTTCTCGTTCATTGTGCCGTCAGGCATGTGCCGCACCTGATAAGTTGTCTTCCCCTCAGCATCGGGCTGCGGGTTTGGGAAAATGCCGTATTTGATATTGTCTACCATAGAAATGATGAATTTATTGTCTTTGAATGCAAAGGTAATGATTATTTCGTTATTAAAACTCTGTTTTAACTTTTATTGCCATAAAAAAGGGTAGGAAAATCAAAAAGTGCAGTCAGATGTCGGTATATTCAACTATCTTTGCCCCCAGAAAACAAACTACTGATTGATATATGAAACAGCGATTATTATGCAGTATGCTGCTGGCCTTGTGCGTTTTGGGCGTGGAGGCTGCAGTACCTGGTGTCTATGACGTGCGTGACTATGGGGCCAAGGGTGATGGCAAGGCTCTTGACCATGTGGCCATCAACAAAGCGATAGAAGCAGCCACAAGGGATGGCGGCGGACAGGTTGTGTTGACGGCAGGAACGTATCTCTGTGGAAGCATCCGGTTGAAGAGTAATGTAGACCTGCACCTGATGACTGGCGCGAAGATTCTGGCTGCCCCTGCAGAAATGAAGGCGTACGACGAGAGCGAGTCGTTCGGTGGCTTTCCTGAGTATCAGGATGGTGGACATACTTATTTCCACAACTCGCTGATCTGGGCCGAAGGGCAGCAGAACATCAGCATCACTGGTCACGGCATGATTGACGGTGAGGGACTGACGAAGCATGATACCGAAAAGGCCGGCAACGTGCAGGGCGGTTCGATAGGCACAGGCGATAAAGCCATTGCCCTGAAGCTGTGCCGCAACGTCACCATCCGCGACATCACCATCTACCGTGGCGGGCACTTCGCCATTATTACCACGGGCTGCGACATCGGTACGATTGACAACGTGACGATTGATACCAACCGCGATGGTATCGACATCGACTGCTGCAAATACTTCACCGTGAGTAATACAAAGGTGAACACGCCCAATGACGACGCCATCGTACTGAAGAGTTCGTATGCCTTGAAACGGCCTGTGCTGTGCGAGCATATCCTCATCACCAACTGCATCGTGACAGGCTATAAGCTTGGCACTTTCCTGAGCGGCGAATATATCCCTGAAAAGGTGAACTGGGTATGTGGGCGTATCAAACTCGGTACCGAATCGAACGGCGGTTATCGCAATATCACCATCTCCAACTGCACCTGTATGTGGAGCAGCGGCCTGGCTTTCGAGGAAGTGGACCAGGGACGGATGGAGAATATCACGGTATCGAATATCTCGCTGAGCCATGTTCACCATTATCCTATCTATATCACGACGGGCTGCCGGAACCGCGGACCCAAGGAAGTAATGCGTATGTCATCGGCCCGTGACATCTATATTAATAATGTGATTGCCGATGACTGCGACTCACTGGCCGGCATCATCATTACTGGAATGGAAGGTGAGCCCATAAGAAACGTCTCGCTGACGAACATTCGCATCCAGTATCGAGGTGGTGGCAGGAAGGTGACAACGCCCTATCGTGAGCAAGGCACGAACTATCCCGAACCTCGCTGGGCTGGGCCTACGCCTGCTTATGGTCTCTTTGCACGCCACGTAGACGGCCTCCACTTGCAGAATGTGAATTTTGAACTGCTGCGTCCTGACGAGCGCCCAGACATCATCCTCGAAGACGTAAAAGAATTATGAAACAAAGAATAATCGTCATAGCTGGACTATTGCTGATGCTGATAACAGTAGAAGCTCCACGCCCTATCGTATGGCAGCCATGCAGCCTCTCGCCCTGATGGCATGGTATGAGAAACTGCCTTCTGACCTCAGCAACGGTCAGGTACGGGCTGCTTTGACAAAAGATAAATGGTAAAGATACGTCAAACTACTGATTAATATATGAAGAAGTTATTATTGTTATTGGTGTTAGGTGTTGGGTGTTGGGTGACAGCTCATGCCGAGAATTATCCTTATCGGTCGGACTATCTGTGGCTGACGGTGCCAGACCATGCCGACTGGCTGTATAAGGTGGGTGAGAAAGCGAAGGTGGAAGTGACGTTTTGCCTTTATGGTATGCCGCAGGATGTGGAAGTGAGTTATGAGATCGGACCGGATATGATGCCGGCGACATCATCAGGTAAGGTGAGGCTGAAGAACGGCAGGGCCACTATCGACATGGGAACGATGAAGAAACCAGGATTCCTCGACCTCAGACTCACGGCGCAAAAGGAAGGCAGCAAATATCAGCATCATGTGAAGGTGGGCTTCTCGCCAGAACAGCTGAAACCCTATACCAAGAATCCTGCCGACTTTGATGCTTTCTGGAAAGCGAACCTTGAAGAAGCACGCAAAGAAGTGAAAAGTTTAGAAGTGAAAAGTGAAAAGGTGGAGAAATACTGTACCGACGAAACGGATATGTATCTGCTGAAGATCAAGTATGATAAGCGTCATAGCATCTATGCCTATCTGTCGAAGCCTAAGAAAGACGGGAAATACCCCGTGGTGCTCTGTCCTCCGGGCGCTGGTATCAAGACCATCAAGGAACCTATGCGGAATATCTACTACGCCAAGAACGGGTTTATCCGCATGGAGATGGAGATTCACGGCCTGAATCCGGAGATGACCGACGAGCAGTTCAAGGAGATTACCACTGCCTTTGACTATGAGAACGGTTACCTGACGAACGGCCTTGACGATAAGGAAAACTACTATATGAAGCACGTCTACGTGGCCTGTGTGCGGGCCATCGACTATCTCTGTTCGCTGCCTGATTGGGATGGTAAGAATGTTTTCGTACAGGGCGGCAGTCAAGGTGGTGCCCTCTCACTCATCACGGCAGGTCTCGATTCCCGTGTGACGGCCTGCGTGGCGAATCATCCGGCACTATCGGATATGGCGGGCTATCTGGACAACCGTGCGGGCGGCTATCCGCACTTCAACCGTCTAAGCCACATGCTGACCCCCGGGAAAGTGGAGACGATGGCCTATTTCGATGTGGTGAACTTCGCCCGTCGTATCACCTGTCCCGTCTATCTAACTTGGGGTTACAACGACAATGTCTGTCCTCCGACGACGAGCTATATCGTCTGGAACCTCATCACAGCTCCCAAAGAGAGTCTGATCACCCCTGTGAATGAGCATTGGACAACGACGGAAACCAATTACAGCCAGATGTTATGGCTGAAAAAACAAACCGTTAAGAATACAGTTCCTGAAGGACGCTGAGGGATTTGAGCTCGGGAAAGTCGGGAATGTGAAGGCGATAATAGTCGAGGGCTACCTCCAAAAGGCGGTTGCGCTCGGTGTGTGACATTTGGAAGAGATGCATCGTGGCATAGTCCATACGCATCATCAACTGTACTTTCTCGGCCTCCTGAGGCTGGAGGAAATCGCGATGAACGGGAGGCGCGGGCAGAAAAATGCTCTCACGGAGATCGAAAAAGTCGCCAGGCGTGTAGTCGTCGAGGTTGGGATAGAAACCAAGGAACCGGCTCAGACGCATGAGAAACACCAGATGGAAGTTGGCAAAACGGTTGTCCTGACCATCAAGCCACTGGATACTGTCTGTGACATAGTCGAAAAGGAGCGCATTCTGCTGTTCATCCCGCAAGGCATAATAAAGGAACTCGGCGATGAACAGGGCAATGGAGAGCTTGTGCTGACTGAAAGGGATGGTTGAGAAAGGGTGAAGCAGACGGGCATCGGATAGCTTCTGCAGTTGCAGGCGCGGACGCACATCGGTCTCAATCTCCAACATGGTCAACGGCTGGAAGAACTGCTTTTTGATCTTTCCCTTGGCCGACTTCGGCAAGCTGACGATAAACGAAAGTCTACCGTAGCTACGGGTGAACATATCGACGATGAGTCGCGTCTCTCCGTACTTCAGCGAGTGGAGCACAATGGCTGGAGATTTTGTCAGCATACGAGTGCAAAGGTAAAAAAAAAAGGTAAAAGTGAAAAGTGAAAAGTGAAAAATTTGCTTCCGCTCGGCACTTTTTTTAAAGAAAATTTGGTGGATTCAGGAAAAAGCAGTACCTTTGCACCCGCTTTTCGCGGATAATTATACATTATGTATTATTAAATATGCATTGTATGGTCCCTTCGTCTATCGGCTAGGACGAGAGATTTTCATTCTCTAAAGAGGAGTTCGACTCTCCTAGGGACTACAACAATTAAATTCGCCATCTGCACAGCCAAGTGCTACTTGCAAGAGCAGGGAAAGGTGGTGATGGTCCTCCGGGGCTGCCCAGGGCGGTCATTATGATGCAAGACCCACAGGCTTTAATTTAAAAAATAAAAAGGTAAAAAATTAAAAAATTAAAGAAAAAAATGGCAAATCACAAATCATCTGTGAAGCGTATCCGTCAGGAGAGGAAAAGAGCCCTTCACAACCACTACTACGCAAAGACAATGCGTAATGCTGTGCGCAAACTTCGCGCTATGACTAATAAGGACGAGGCTGCTGCCCTGTATCCCAAAGTACAGAAGATGCTGGACAAGCTGGCTAAGACCAACATTATTCACAAGAACAAGGCTGCAAACCTGAAGTCAAGTCTGGCACAGCACGTCAACAAACTGTAAAGGTTGATTGTTAAAAAACAATAGAAGCCGCGATTCTTTAAGAATTGCGGCTTTCTTTTTGTGTTTTTTTAGCAGATAAACT
>JAEETD010000080.1 GCA_016290175.1 Prevotella sp.
TCACCAGGCGCTTGGGATTCGGTCCCTTCCAGTCTCTCACCGTCAGCTGCGGATGGTCGCGCTCTTCCGTCACACGTCCCACAAGGATGGCATCGGCCTCAGCACGCATTTTGTGCGAGAGCATCTTCGTAAAGGCGTTCGATATCTGTACGGGCTTGTAATCATCGTCGATAAAGCCGTTGGCAGTCTGCGCCCATTTCAGGATGATATAGGGTCGCTGCTCACGGTGATAGGTCAGAAAACAACGGTTCAGTGCCTGACACTCTGCCTCGAGCACACCCACCGTCACGTCGATACTAGCATCCTGCAGTTTCTTGATACCACGTCCCTGCACCTCGGCAAATTCATCGATACAGCCTACCACTACACGCTTTACACCTTTCTCCACAATCAGATCGGCACAGGGAGGCGTCTTCCCGTAGTGAGAACAAGGTTCGAGCGATACGTAGAGCGTCGCCTCCTTCAGCAGCGGCTCGTCTTCCGGGCGCACCGAAGCAAAGGCATTCACCTCCGCATGAGCCTTACCACAACGCACATGGTAGCCCTCGCCGATAATCCGTCCGTCACTGCTCACAATCACTGCGCCCACCATTGGATTGGGCTTCGCATTCTGCTGACCATTCTTGGCCAACTGAAGGCACCGTTGCATATATTTACCGTCGTTCATATCTTTTTCCAGAAACGTGAGGTGATATCCTCGAAGTCGCCCTCGTCGGTACGGCGGTAGAGACGCTGGTTGGTAGTTGCATTCTTCAGGGGACCGAGATGCTTGATGTAGGGGCCGATCTTGATGTAGTCGAAGTTATCCTTGTTGATAAGAGCGGAGATGACCGTACGGCCGCTGTACCAGGCAACACTCAACTGCGGGTATTCCTCATGGATATACTCCGCCAGATGGTCCACACTGCGGGGGTCGTTGTCACCGCCCATAAAGGCGATGCAGGTGAGGTTGGCGCCATTTTTCGCCACAAAGTCGTCGATGGCGGTGGTAGTGAGCGGCAGACCCACATCTTCCCATAGGTAATGGCTGTGACAACCCGGACAGTGACACGGGCAATTAGAGATATTAATTGCCAGTGTCACTTCGTCGGGTATCTCCTGAAATACTATTCCTGTATTGACGTACTTCAGCACAATTCTTTATTATGCATTATTAATTATGCATTATTCCGCCATAGCGTAGTAACGGCGGGCGGCTTCTTCCTGACGGGCCTGCGAGAAGTTGGAGACGCGCTTCAGGTAGCCAATGATGCGGGTCATGTAGTCCACGTTCTTGGAATGACAGTGAGGACACTCCTTCAGGTAACGCTTATCAATATGGCCACAGTCGTTGCAGACGGTGTTGGGGATATTGAATGTGAAGTAGTTGCAGCCTTCCTGGGCAGCCACCTTCAGCAGGTGCATGTACTGCTGCTTGGAGAGGTGCTCCTCGAGGTTCATGTGGAGGGCAGAACCACCGGTGAGGTGCTCGATATAGGGTGCACCGTGCAACTTGAACTTGTCGATGACGCTGAGAGAGTCATCCTCTACGACGTAGAAGTAGCTGTTGTAGCAGTCGCGGGGCACCACATAGCCGTCCTCACGGTCCCACTTGGCGTGCTTCACACCGACGTTCTCGGCAGGAATCATCTCGCAGTTGAACATCACGTCCTTCGTGCGGTACTTCTTATTATAGTGCTCGATAAGTCCGAGGATGCCCTGTACGAAATGCAGGTAGTCGTCGTTCGGAGTGATCTTCAGGCCCATGAACTCGGCGGCCTCCACCAGACCGTTGATACCGATGGTGAGGTACTGGCGACCGATGTTGATATAGCCGGCATCAAACAATGGCAGCATACCGTGCGACTGCAGTTCCTTGAGGTTCTCGTTGTAGGCCAGCTGCACCTTGTGACAGAGGTCGATGATGGAGCCGAGGTAGTCGAGATAGTTCAGCTCGTGGTTCACGGCAAACTGGATGCAGCGGTTCAGGTTGATGGTGAGCACGCTCTTCGAACCCGTGCTGACGCCACCGGCACCGAGGGTGTAGCTGAAACCATTGTCGGTGATCTCGTTGCGCAGACGGCAGCAAGAGCTCAGCGAGTCGGCATTGTTGCTCATATAGGTGAAGAACGAGTGACCCTCGCTGTACATCTCAGCTGTGAACTCGCCCCACTCGGGATCCTTGCAGTCGCCGTTCTCGTCGGTCAGCAGTGCCATCGTCTCTACGGGGAAGGTGAGCAAGGTCTTCGTGCGCTCCTTGTTGAACCACTTCATAAAGCGCTTCTGCAACCAGGAGAGGCCATCCCAATCGGGCTTCGAACCGTCGGGGAAGTAGAAGTCACCGAAGATCGACTCGAAATAGTAGCGATCGTAGTAGGCGATGTTCCAGAACACGGCCTGATAGTTACGGGCACCGGTGGGCTGGTTCAGGGTGTAGACAATCTGCTCGAAGTAGTCGGTGATCACCTTGTCGATGGTGCGCTTCTTCAGGCTGAGGTCGGCCTGCTGCTCGGGATGCTGCCAGTAGTCCTTGCCGTATTCCAGACCGATGAAGTAGTTCATGTACATCAAGAACTCAGGTGTGGCGCAGGCACCGCTGAGCATCGAGCTCACCATGAACACCATATTCACGAAACCACCAGCAAACGACTTCAGGTTTGTGGGAGCCGTAGAGTTGCCGCCGATGGCCACCGTACCGCCGATGAGCCAAGGATACATGGTGATCGAGGCACAATAGTTGGCTAGCGAGGTCTCGTCGTTTTTGTAAATGAAGTGATGGGTGAGCTTGTTGATATATTCGTCGGCCAGTTCCTTGCCGTACATCTTTTTGATACGGTCGGTAAGCAGACGGCGGTTCAAACGGATAAAGTTCGACTTAGGCAACTCGCCGATAAGTGTGGCGATGTTCTTGTGCTCCACGTTGGCATTAGCGTCGTACTTCGAACCGGTGGCGGCGTTCACAGACTCAGTATACTCCGACAAGAACATCATCTTCTCCAGTGTGTCACGATCCTCGCTGTGTGTCTGACGATAGAGGATGAACGACTTGGCCACGTGGTAGAAGCCTTCACGCATCAGGGCTTCCTCCACCTGATTCTGGATGTTCTCCACGGTAATGTCGTCGTGGATGTCCAGATGACTGATGATCTTCGAAATGGTTCCGAGATCGGCTGGTTCGTTCACACTGTCGAATGCCTTCACGATGGCATTCATGATCTTGTCTAAAGAGAACTGGGCTTGTGACCCGTCACGCTTGGTGATTGTAAAGTTTTTAATTTCCATCATATTGTTTGTTACTATTTTAAGCTGATTTTTCTAATGTTTTCTACTGATTCTCTCAAATGAAGTTGTCCGTTTTGGGAAACTTTTTGGTTCCGGTCCGGAAAAAAGTTGTCCGTTTTGGAAAATCCGAACCGAGCGCAAAGATACAAAATTATCCTAAAACGCCAACATTTCAAATCTAAAAAAAGATTAAATTGCTGTTTTTCTTGTTTTGATGTCAAGAAACGATAAAAGGGGAGGCATTATCTCACGACAGGCCGCCCCTTTTCCAAACTTATATAATAATACACGTATTTTGACATACGTTTGTAAAAAGAGAGTTCTCCTCTCAATCGGTTAATCCCATATAATATGTTTTCACCTTCGGTCCTTCCATCGAGGACTTTGGCATGTTTCCGAAAAAGGCTGGTCTTCAGACTTTCCTCCACTCACCGATGCCTTCTCGTCCAAACGGACAATGGCTGTTCTATCGGTAAGCCATAATGGAGTTCACTGCTGCGGGACAGTCGGAGATTCACACTCCAGTTCCCAATTAATCGCGGCTAAGCGAACCTTTACGGGTGACTCATTCTTGAATCACGGTGCAAAGATAATACTTTTATTTGAAATCTCCAAATCTATATATAATAATATAAGAGGTATAAGAGGTCTATCGAGGACATCGTCTACCTACAAATGACGATTAAAACGTTAATTAATCGTAAAATATCGACATGATTTCTTGTTTTTATATAGAAAATATATAACTTTGACACCGGAAAATGTTCGTTAGTACTACTTGACCTCTCAAGAGGAAAAGAACTATTCAACCAGGCATTAAAAATTTTTCAAACTTATTAATTACACGTAAATTATGAAAACTATCGTTAAGGGAATGGTATTGTTGTTGGCAGGCGCCTCATTTATCGCCTGTTCCAAGGACGTGAGCTTCGACGAGAATGCTCTGAAAGATGCTGAAAGAGCTAAGGCTCAAGCTGAAGTAGCTCAGATGATTGCTAATTATGAATCAGGTTTTGTAAAACACTTTGGTCCGATTGCAAACGGTCAGAAGTGGGGCTTTGATCGCGCAAAAGCTTCTTCTACCCGTACTGCTGTAACTTCTACTAATGATCTTTGGTATGTTCCAAATAACTTCCTTTATGGAGAGCAGAATAAGAATGGTATTAATTGTGGTAATTTAGTAGAGGCAGAAACTCAAAATCCCGGCGCAAATCCTAAAGCTGTTTTTTCTAACGATCTGAATATCGATTTTAGTAGTTTCTGGTTGCAGCATATTGAGAATCCTAATAATAAAAATATTATTATGGAATTGCAGGCTTGGAATTCAGTTACCCATTCGTGGGAGAAAGTTGAAAATTTCGAATGGGGTATGAATAATACAGATTTTGAAATTAGTGTTGGGAGGAAATATACATATACAGGACTGAATAAATCAGCTGCAAACGCAACTCTTATGACAGGTATGGGTGGTACTGCTTGTGATCGTGCTGATGAAAACGGCAGTGAGGAGGCTATCGGTAAGAGATTCCGTTGGATAGAAAACCGTCATATTAAGGGGAATCAATATCAAGAAATCCCTCATTATACTTATAAATTCCTCACCTACACCCACACTCCTAAATTCCCCAAGAATGGTCCAGAAATTACAGAGACCTTCCTATGTGTGGAAATTAGCACTGGTGATTTCTGGGGCATCAAGATCGGCCACGCAGACCCTGCATCTGAGGTGTTGAAAGAAGCTGGTGTTATCTTCTGCGAGGATATGGGTCAGGAAGGTGACTATGATTTCAATGATGTCGTCTTCGAAGCAAGGATGTTCGCAGATAATCATTTTGAGATTAATGTTCTTGCTGCTGGTGCTACTCTGGAAATCAAAATTGACGGCATTGTCGTTGATCTGGGCGTAAATATGGCTAATACTGGTGTAAATGAAGCTACAAAGACTCAAACAATTACTATCCCAGCAAAGTCAGATGGTTGGCCTAAGTATGATAGTATTAAAGATATACCTGTAGAGGTAACGAGCAGAGGCGGTGCCGTTTATGCGCTTACAGCAGAGGATGATGCTGTTCCCCAAAAGGTTTGTGCTCCCCTAGGAACCCTCTGGGCCAAGGAGTACATAAGTATAGAGGAAGCTTATCCTTCATTCAAGACTTATGTAAATTCGAACACTCCCAATTTGTGGACTGACAATTATGTTCCAGAAAACGTGTTTGTATTTTAATTATAGAGCATTAAGTTTTTAGTGGTTATAGATAAATCCTCGGTGCTGTGAAGCATCGGGGATTTTTCTCTTCTTCTCTACTTATATCTCAGACTGGTGGTACGAGTACGCCCTCAAGAACATCAAGCAATTCGGTCCGTTCTAAGATTCATTTCATATAACACCAGAAAAATCCGTGATACTGATAAAGTTTCACGGATTTTATTTTGATATCTCGATGATTATGCTTATCTTTGCAGACCAGAAAGAATTACCTTAACGAATACAGGCTTTATGAAGGAATCGTACTTTGCAGACAAGGATCGTTATACTAACGGAATGATGTATGAACGCTGTGGGCGCTCAGGTGTAATGTTGCCTAAGGTGAGCCTGGGCTTCTGGCATAATTTCGGCAGCGTGGATCCTTATGAGCGTAGCCGTGAGATAACACACTACGCCTTTGATCACGGCATTACCCACTTCGACCTTGCCAATAACTACGGCCCTGTGTACGGCTCAGCAGAGGAGACGATGGGACGACTGATGGACGAGGATTTCCGTCCGTATCGCGACGAGCTCTTCATCTCTACGAAGGCAGGCTATGATATGTGGCCAGGACCTTACGGCGAATGGGGGTCACGGAAATATCTCATAGCCTCACTCGACCAAAGTCTGAAGCGGATGAGGATCGACTATGTCGACCTGTTCTACAGTCACCGCTACGACCCCGTAACGCCTCTGGAGGAGACGCTTCAGGCATTGGTGGACATCGTAAGGGCTGGTAAGGCACTTTATGTAGGTATTTCCCGCTGGCCACTGGAGGCCACGCGTTTTGCTGCAAAATATCTGAAGGAGCGCGATGTGCCGCTGCTGATTTATCAGGGAAAGCTGAACATGCTCGACCGAGAGCCGCAGGAAGAAGGCATCCTGGATTTCTGCGCCGAAGAGGGCATCGGCTTCATCTCATTCTCGCCATTGGCACAGGGTCTGCTCACTGACCGTTATCTCTCCTTAGACAGTTCCAAGGGATTTGCAATCCCTGAGGGAAGTCGCATGTCGAAAGGCAAATTCCTAAGAGAGGAAATGCTTACGCCCGAGTTGCTGGCCAAGTTGCGCCACTATAATGAGGTGGCGGTGAGCCGCGGGGAGACCTTAGCAGAAATGGCACTGGCATGGATTCTCCATCAGAAAGGCGTGACATCGGTGCTGGTAGGTGCCAGCAGTACGGCTCAGCTGGAGAAGAACCTGCGCTGCGTGAGCGCAACACCATTTGATAAAAAATTGTAATTCGGATTACTCAGAATATTCAGATTTATGACACAAATCATTAAAGAAGGAGGCAAGACCATTGTAAAAACCGGTGAACGTGTGGACACCCTGAATGCCACACAATTTGAGCGTGAGGTGGAGGCGGTGCTTGAAGAGGGCATCGATTTGGAATTCGACTGTACAGAACTGACATATATCTCCAGTTCCGGTTTGCGCGTGATTCAGGAGATGATGCGCATCGTGACCCGTAAGCTCAACGGACAGATCAAAGTGACACACGTGAGCCCGCCCATCTTCAAGATCTTCCATATGACTGGCTTCACCCGGATCATCACGATTGAAAAATAGACTGAAATATGGCAGACATATTCAACAAGGAAGCCTTGGATGCCCTCGATGACCATAGCGAGGCCGAGGAGATGGCCCGTGTAGCCTCACCAAAGCTGAAACTGGTGCTTGGTGCTATGCTCGCTATGGTGGCGGTGGGGGTTTATTGGTGTGCCTTTGGTACCATCAACGACAAGGTGACAGCCCAGGGCATCGTCTTCCCCTTTGGCGAGGTGAAAGCCGTCAACGACTCCACCATCGGAACCAACGATAATATTATTGTGAGTCGTGGACAGGCTTGGCTGATGCCAGAGACCCAAGGGCGGGAGATGCTCTGCTATGTGACCTTCAACGACCTGCGGAAACTGAAGCCAGGACAACAGGTTCAGGCGACGCCCGCTGACCTGCAGCGCGAGAACTGGGGCTATGCCTACGGTAAGGTGGAAGGCATCGAACAATATCCAACCACTAAGAATGATGTCATACGACGGTTGAAGTTGGACCCTCTGGCAGCGTTCATCAAAGACGGTGAAGCCATTTATGAGGTACGTGTCATACTCGAAGAGAAAAACGGTCATCTTGTCTGGAGCCGCGAAAAGAGCCAAGGCCTGAAAGTAAATACGGGTTCGCTCTGCAACATCCAGATCATCACCCAGCAGAAGCCCGTCTGGCGTGTGCTCATCGGAGCCGTCGACAATGCAGTAGAATCGGCTACAGGCAATTGATATGAGCAAGGTCGTGAAAATGCCAATGGTGATGCAGATGGAATCTGTGGAGTGTGGTGCTGCCTCACTGACGATGATCCTGGCGCATTACGGTAAATGGTTACCGCTTGAAGAAGTGCGGGCCGCTTGTGGCGTTTCACGTAATGGCAGTTCTGCAAAAGACATTGTACTGGCAGCCAGAAACTACGGTCTGGAGGCTGAGGGCTATCAGGTAACAACCGAGGCACTCGAAGGCATGCAGCCCGCCATTATCCACTGGAACTTCAATCATTTTGTCGTTTTCCGTGGTTTTCATAAGGGCAACGCCTGCCTGAACGATCCCAATGCGGGACCCGTGGAAGTGCCTATGGACGATTTCAGAAAATCATTCACTGGCGTGGCTCTCACCTTTGCTCCAACAGAAGCCTTTGAACCAAGCGGACACCGTACCCGCATCCTGTCGTATGTCAGAAAGTACCTGCGAGGTGCGGGCGAGGCCTTTTGGCTCACCTTCGTCTTCGCTCTCCTGGCAGCCTTTGTTGCGCTTGTCATCCCTCTCTTCACCCGTACCTTCATCGACGAAATCCTCTCTGGCAAGAACCGCGACTGGAGTTCGACATTCTTCCTGATTATGGGAACAGTGGCTCTCTTCCAGTTTATACTGGTATTATTACAGGCCCGTTATGCCAAACGGACAGCAGGCTCGCTGGCGCTGAAAGGAAACGTGAAGTACCTGAACCACGTGCTGAGACTGCCCATCTCCTTCTTTGCCATGCGAAGTGTTGGTGAACTACAGCAGCGACAACATCTGAATGAAACCATCACCCACTCGCTCGTGGAAGTGCTGGCACCACAAATCATCAATATTGCCCTGCTCGGTCTTTACCTCGCACTCATGCTCAGCTATTCGGTAGTCCTGACCTTGGTGGGAATCGTTGCCGCAATTGTCAATCTGGCCATCGTGCAATATTATTCCACCCGTCGCATCAACCTCATCCATTCGATGGAACAGAGCACGGGTAAATATTTCTCGGCCACCGTCTCCTGCATCGACAACATGGAGAGCATCAAGGCAGCCGGGGCAGAAACCGGATTCTTTGAATACTGGAGTGGACTCTGGGCCAAAAAGTTCAACATGGAAGGCAATGCCACTGACCAACAGTTGAAGATGGGTCTGCTGCCTATCCTGGTAAACGGACTGGTGAACACGACCATCCTCATACTCGGCGCCCTGCTCATCCTGAAAGGCGAACTGTCGGTAGGTATGTTGCTGGCCTTCCAAGGGTTCATGTCATCTTTCCTCTCGCCAGTCAATGATATCGTCAATGCTTCGAAGGCTATCGTGGTAATGCGCAGTCAGATGGAACGTATCGAGGATGTGATGAAGTATCCGGAAGACCATCGCGATAACGAGGGCGATATGTATGAAGGTAAGTTGGGCGGACTAGTGGAGCTCAAGAACGTCACCTTTGGCTATTCCACACTTCTGCCTCCACTCATCGAGAACTTCAACCTGCGCATTGAACCTGGTCGCAGTGTGGCCATCGTGGGCAGCAGCGGATGCGGAAAGTCGACACTGGCCAAACTCATCTCCGGCCTTTATAAACCATGGTCGGGAGAGATCCTCTTCGACGGAAGACCCATAGAAAGCATTTCTTCGGAAGAACTCACCAATTCTGTGGCCGTCATCGACCAGAACGTCGTGCTCTTCGATGATACCGTTGCACAAAACATCCGCATGTGGGACGAGAGCATCGAGGACTTCACCCTGATGATGGCCTGTAACGATGCGCAGATACGCGACGACATCGTCAGCCGTCCCGATGGCTTCGGAACAAAACTCGTCAGAGGAGGCCAGAACTTTTCCGGTGGCCAGCGCCAGAGAATAGAAATCGCCACTGCCCTGGCCAAGGAGCCTGCCGTGCTGATTATGGACGAAGCAACCTCAGCCCTTGACCCGAAGACCGAGGATGAGGTAATGGCAGCCATCCGAATGATGGGTCCCACACAGATGATCATTGCCCACCGTCTCTCAACCATCCGTGATTGTGACGAGATCCTCGTCATGGATCAGGGAAAGATCCTGCAACGGGGTACTCACGAGCAGCTGATAGAACAGGATGGGCTATACAGAGATTTAATGAGAAGTGAATAGACATGGCCATCTATATTAAACAGATCAACAAACGCAGGCAACTGGAGAAGAGCCTCCTTGCAGAAGCTTTGGACCGCGGCGCCCAGAGACTGGGATTCCTGCGCAAGAAAAGCGCTATTCCACAGACAAGCCAGTCTGCACTCAGACAATTGCTTGATGCCCTGGAGGTCAAGGACTACGACCTGGAGGAGAACGACATCGTTTCTCCTGAGGAACAGTTGACAGGTATCCTGCGTCCCCGTGGCATCCTCATGCGTCGCATCCGTCTGACAGGAGAATGGTGGCGCGAATGTGTCGGTCCCCTTCTCGGCTATGACAAAGACGGTCAGCTACTGGCACTGACACCTACCAGTAGCGGACTAGGCTATCACTATCGTGACCACAACGGTATCATCAGGACCATCAGCAAGAAAGAGATGGAGCATGAGCTGAAGCCCACGGCCATCCAGTTTACCAAACCCCTGCCGTTACGCGCCCTGGACATCAAGGACCTTATCAACTTTATCTGGGATGTGGTCTCCGGCCCCAATGCTGTGATGCTCTGCCTGGCGGCCCTCGTCGTAGTATTGCTGGGTATGTTTACCCCGATGGCCAACAAACTCATCTTCGACACAGTGATTCCAACAGGCGACTCCTCCGACCTGTGGCCTATCACGGGACTGCTGTTGGGTGCAACCGTTGGCACCATGCTGCTCACACTCACCCGCAACCTCTATATCACCCGTGTACAGCATATCGTAGACCTTCACACCCAGAACTCCATCATGGCCCGTACCTTCCTGCTCTCACCCACTTTCTTCTCGAAACATGCGAGCGGTGAGCTGAGTGCAAAACTGAATAATGTGTCGGTGCTCTCTGGCATGATCAATGAAACCATCATCGGTGCAGGTCTTTCGGCTGTTCTCTCCATGATCTACCTCATGCAACTATGGATATACGGAAAGTACCTGCTCTTCCCTGCCCTAGGCATTCTGGCCCTTCAGGTCTTAATCCTGGTACTGGTATACAGGCGTACGGTCAGAATCCAGACCATGTACACAGAGAAAGCCGCCAAACTCAGCGGTCTGGAATATAATATGTTTGCCGGTATTCAGAAGATCAAGTTGACGGGATCCGAGAACCGTGCATTTACCAGATGGCTTGACCACTATACTGACCAGGCAAAGCCGCTCTATAATCCAGCCTTTATCTCCCGTCTGTATACTGCTCTGACTGCTTTCCTCAGCATCGGAGGCACCATGCTTATCTTTTGGTCGACCCTATCCAACAATGTTGCCCCATCAGACTACATCGCCTTCAGTTCTGCATTCGGTATGATGACAGCTGCTATGGTAGAGATGAAAAACGTAGTACCTTCACTGGCCAGGATAAAACCCCTGCTGAGATCCGTCAAACCCATCCTCGAGGCCGTACCGGAAATGGAAGCCAAGGCCCCACAGGTGGAAGACCTGTTTGGTGGCATAGAAGTGAGCGGACTGAGTTTCCGCTATGAGGAAGAGGGGCCGCTGGTGCTCGACAATCTCTCGCTACGCATAGAACCTGGCGAATACGTAGGTCTCGTGGGCAGATCGGGCAGCGGCAAGTCCACACTTATGCGACTGCTCTTGGGTTTTGAGCAACCCCTCTCCGGTGGTATCTATTACGATAACTACGATCTGGCCAAGGTCGACAAGACCAGCCTACGACGAAAGATAGGCTGTTGTCTGCAAAGCGGCAACCTCTTTACAGGTGACCTGTTCCAGAATATTACGATCACCGCTCCCTGGGCCACACATGAAGATGCGTGGGAAGCCTTACGGATGGCCAGCCTTGAAGAAGATGTCCGGAGGATGCCCATGGGGCTGAACACACTGATCAGCGAAAGCGGCAGTGGTCTCAGTGGTGGACAGAAGCAGCGCATCCTCATCGCCAGAGCACTGATCTCCAAACCGGAAATCATCTTCTTTGACGAGGCCACCTCTGCACTCGACAATATATCGCAGAAGCAGGTCAGCGAGAATCTCGACAAGCTTCACTGCACCCGTCTTGTCATCGCCCAACGTCTGTCGACCATCCGTCACTGCGACCGTATCATCGTACTCGACAAAGGGAAGATTGCCGAACAGGGTACCTACGAGGAACTGATGGCACACAAGGGGCTTTTCTATGAATTATCGTTACGCCAACTCTAAATCAAAGACAGAATGAGTAAAGATATCCGCAAGAAAAAAGAAGAGCAGGCATCAGAACGACGCCTGCTCAGTCTGGAGGAATTATCGAGAGTGACGGGAGGTGTGAACCAGGCCCGTCATCAAGACTGATAATCAGTTGATCTTCGATGTCATCGGACTGCGTACCCCTTTGTAACTCTTCAGGAAGGCCTTGGCAGAGCCGAAACTGAGGAACATATCAAGACGCACGGGGATATGATTCTGGTCATCGGTGACGTAGAAGCGTATCAGTTCATGGCTCTTGCCGTTCTCATTCTCCCAGAACGAGAAGACCAGACAACGGAACTTCTCCTTGGTGCTGTCCATCTTGTAATTGGTCTTACCACGGTAGCTCAGCCAGGAGTTTGATAAACTGCGTGCGTCACTGATAGGCATGGGAATCACCTCGCCCTTCTTCAGTTTCGTCGCATCGAAATTACGGGCACGAAGGAAGATCGACATCATATCATAGATACAATTCTTATAAGTACTCGTCTTCCATTGCACTGCACCATCGGCATCAATACGATGCTTCTTCAACTGGCAGTTGCCACCAGGATAGGAGTACCACACCTCATCAACATAGTAACGGCTTCCCTCCCGGGCTCCCTTGCGGAAATAGAGGGGAGAAATATCGGGATTGCAGTAACTGAGCAAGGTATCACGCATCATGAAATACTTGTCGAGCGTATTGTTGCCCCTCGTAATCAGATATGAACGCCAGGCATCCTTACCCTCAAACTTCGTCAATCTGGTATCCATCGTAGCGGTTCCTACCGTAAACCAGATGAGCTTCCAATTGAACTTCAGGTCATAGTCCAATACTTCACCCGACTTAAAGGCCGTATTCTCTATACCACACTGCGCCTGTGCCATCATTGGCATAAGGGCGAAGAGGTAAATCA
>JAEETD010000081.1 GCA_016290175.1 Prevotella sp.
CTAACTTTTGGCAACCCAGACAACCCTTGCAGAACTGGATGTTCTTGCCAACGAGAGAAATCTTCTCCACCTCGTTTCCTGCAGACTTGGCACCTTCCACAAACTGGTCGGCGAGCATGTCGCTGTTAGAGCCCCGTCTAAGGCTCGTAGATATCACAATTACTTTTTTCATATTTTATACTTCTATCTTTTTAATCACTTTGGCTGGCACACCGCCAACTATTGTTTTCGGCTCTACGTTTTTTGTCACTACAGCACCTGCTGCGACTACGGCTCCATCACCAATGGTCACACCAGGCAATATGGTGGAATGACCACCAATCCACACGTCATTACCAATATTGATGGGAAGGGCATATACATCAAGTATGCGGCCTTCAGGCTCCAAACGGTGACCTGCCGTGTAGATGCCTACGTCAGGCCCGATCAGACAGTTGTTGCCAATGTGAATCTCTGCCAAATCGAGCATCGTACAATTGTAATCGGCATGGAAGTTGTCACCCACGTGAATGTTTTTCCCAAAGTCGCAGTGGAAGTTGTCACCCACAAAAAGATTGCTACCGACCGAGCCAAACAGTTCCCTGATTATCTCCTGCTTTTGAGCCTGTTCTGCAAAAGTCAGGCTGTTCAGCTGTTTGGTCAATGCCGACACCTTTGCCATCAGCATCAGCATATCATTGCTGATTTCTGTCCTAGAGTAAAAGGTCTTTTCCATACGACATTATTTTTCTTTTGTGAATCTGTATACTGCACATGTCGGTAGAATGACTGATAGCAGCAACACAACTTCTACCAAAGCATACGAGCCGAAATAGTCAACTAATGTCTGGAATTTCAGAACTCCATCTATCAGGAAGACCAGAAAGACAAACCAGCAGAAAAAGAATATTGCCGAATACTTGATTTTTCGTTTCTTCAGTTTCATCATTCGATAGTTTAATACCACTTATATCCGTGTTCCTTGCAGTAGTCGATGGCGGGTTGATAGCCTTGGAAGGTAGCTTTGTGAATCCACTTTAACCCTTTGCGTTCGTCTTGGGGAACGCCTGTGCCAGTCATCAGAAACCAGCCTGTGGCAAACTGTGCCTGGGCATCACCGCCGTTGGCTGCCAATTCGTACCAGAAGACACACTCCGACAAGTCTTTCTCTACGCCATCGCCGTTCCAATAGGCCGCTCCGCAGTTCTTCTGACTCTGTACATGTCCTTGGAAGGCTGCTTCACGATACCAAAGGAAAGCCTTGTGGTGATCCATTTCCGTGCCGTTGCCGAGGTAATAAGCATTGGCCACATTGACCTGTGACTGCATATCCCCTTTGTCAGCGGCTTTCATGTACCACTCAAAGGCTTGCTCTGTATTTTGCTCCACACCCTTGCCGTGATAGTAACACTCGCCGACGTTGAAGCAACCATAGACATCACCCAGCTCTGCAGCCTTCATATACCACTCGAACGCCATTTCCAGATTGACCTTTACGCCAGTGCCACGCTCGTAGCAGACCCCAAGGTTGTTCATCGCCTTGGTGTCGCCCTCGTAAGCCTTCTCACGATAGCCGTCAGCCTTGTTGCGTTCCTTGGGCATAGGTATTAAATTCCCTCCATCTCGCTTGCTACACGAGCCTCACAGTCCCTCATGGCATCGATGGTCTTTTGCAGCACTTCATCCAAAGGCCATCCCAGCATTTCCGCTCCCTGTTCAATGACCTCACGAGAACAGCCTGCTGCAAAACCCTTTGACTTGTACTTCTTCTTGAGCGACTTCAGTTCCATGTCCTGAACACTCTTCGAAGGGCGCATCAGGGCAGCAGCCCATATCAGTCCCGTCAGTTCATCGGTTGCGAAGAGCACTTTCTCCATCAAGTGCTCTGGCTTCACATCTACAGTTATGCCATAGCCGTGGCAACAGATGGCATGGATCATTTCTTCGCCCACGCCACCTTCACGCAGCAGTTCCGGGGCTTTGATGCAATGTTCCTCGGGATATAGTTCAAAGTCGATGTCATGCAGCAGCCCGACCATTCCCCAGAAGTCCACTTCACTGGCATATCCAAGTTGCTCGGCATACCAGCGCATCACACCTTCCACTGTCAGTGCATGTTGAAGGTGAAACGGATCTTTGTTATACTTTCTCAGCAGCTCCCATGCTGCCTCTCTTGTGATGATATTTTCCATAATCCTTAATAGTTTTTTTTATCGATTCATATATTTCCAAAGCTGAATGGAATCGTCGTGATGCCGTAATTTCTCAACGATCATGACGAGCTTCTTCTGAATGGCTTTCTGAGTGGTTCCCATCTGTTGGGCAAGACTCTTTACGGAGCGTTGCTTGCAGCCCATGCCGAGCGTCTGGCGAAGCAGCAGGTTCTTCGCATAGCGAAGCGGCAAAGCCGAGCGCTCATCCTCTGTAAGTGCGTGACTCAGAAGGCTGTCGATCTTTTCCGACAGTTCAAACCTCGGCGCACCTTCAAGGGTGAACGGGTCATGGGTATCAACAATCGCGTCAAGACTGCCGTAATTCTCCCATCTGTCCTGCATCTGCACCAGCAGGTTTTCTTCGTCATGTAACTCAGTTACGTCCATTCCTTTTGCTCTTTTGCCTAAATTCATTTAAATGTGAGGGCAAAATTACCAATAATCAGCGTAAAATCGCTATCTTTGCCATCAGTTTTGAGAATAATTAGGATTTAGAGATGGGTAACATCAAGATAGTGAGAGGTGTGTTCGACACCAAACTGGAGTTGGAGCATGCGAGCGTAGCAGCAGGATTCCCTAGTCCGGCTGACGATTATAGGCATGAGACGCTGGACTTTAATCGTGACTATATCCGTCACCCAGAAGCCTCGTTCTATGGCGATGTGGAGGGTGACTCGATGAGGGATGCAGGACTTTTGGACGGTGACCGTGTGATTATCGACAGGGCTGTAGAACCGCATGACGGATCTATCGTCGTGGCATGGTGGGACGGTGGCTTCACGATGAAATTCCTCGATCTGACACATCGGAAAGACGGCTATATCGAACTGCGACCAGCCAACCCTGATTACCCTGTGTTCAAGGTCAATGACCCTGAGAACTTCCAGATTTGGGGTACGGTGATTCACCTGATAAGGACCTTCGAGAAAATATAATGGCGGCAGCAAATTTTTCACTTTTCACTCTTCACTTATATGTATGGTATAGCTGACTTAGACAACTGTTATTGCTCATGCGAGAAGGTTTTCCGGCCTGATTTGGAGGGAAAGCCTATCGTGGTTCTGTCCAACAACGACGGTTGTGTAGTGGCCCGTTCCAACGAGGCAAAGAAGATGGGCATCAAGGAGGGCACACCATACTTTCAGTTGGCTCAGTTGTTCCCTGGGCAGAAGATTGCAGTCTTCTCCTCGAACTATGAACTCTATGGAGAACTGACTGGTCGTGTAGTGAGCATCATCCGCCAAGAGACGCCTGCCTATTTCCGCTACTCGATAGACGAGTGCTTCATGTATCTTCCTTCTATTGACCATTCAACATTGACCATTGACTATTCTGCTGCGCAAAAGGAAACTGCTAGTAATGGTCAATCATCAATGGTCAATGTTCAATGGCAAAAGTGGGGCGAGAACCTGCATAAACGGGTGAAGCGCGAGGTGGGCTTGCCTATCAGCATCGGACTGGCTCCCAACAAGACACTGGCCAAGATTGCCTCGAAACTGGCAAAGAAATATGCAGCGTATAAGCATTGCTGCATGATTGATACGGACTATAAACGGGAGAAAGCGCTGGAATGGTGTCCCATTGAGGATGTCTGGGGCATCGGCAGACGCTATGCTGCCAAACTACAGGCGCTTGGTTGCAAGACAGCTCTCGACTTTGCCAAACATCATAAGGACTGGGTACGGCAGACATTTAATAACATCAACATCGTGCGAACGTGGCAGGAACTGAACGGTGAGGATGCCGTGCCTAACGAGGAACTGGCCAAGAAGAAATCGATCTGCACCAGTCGCTCGTTCAATGGCATGATAAGCGATAAGGACACCCTGCGCACGCACATAGCCAACTATGCAGCCCGTTGCGCCGAGAAACTGAGGGCGCAGAAGACTGTGGCCACCACCGTTGGCGTTTTTGTGAATACCAATGCCTTCCGTGAAGACCTGGCACAATATTGGAACTTTCAGGAGACACGGCTTGTCACTCCCACCAGTTCGACGATACCTATTGTTCAGGCGGCCCACGATGTGCTTGACCGCATCTTCATTCAGGGCTATCAATACAAGAAAGCGGGTGTCATCGTGATGGGTATCTCTCCAGACAGCCCTCTCCAGCAGGACTTGTTTGACCTGAATGCCGAACAGATTCAGAAGATGCGCCGCCTCGATGAGGTGATAGACCGCATCAACCGCATGCACGGCTCAGAGACCATCGTCATCGGTACCCAGCAATATACGCAGAAGAACGGCAAGGGAAAGGCTGCGATTGAGCGAGAGCAGAGTCAAGCTTGCTTGGGCTCTGCCGAGCGTAAGCAGGCTCGACCGAAGGTCAAGGCTGAAGTCTTTGCCAATGCCATCAAGCACGATTTCAGAAGTCCGTCACCGACCACGCGGTGGGGCGAAATCATGAAATTAAACGCCAACGCTAAGAAAAAGGAAAAATGATAGAGATTAGAGAAGCAACCAAGAGCCAGGCAGCAGAGATAGCCTGCCTGATTATGACGGCCATGACGGATGACTGTTGCCTGTATTTCTGTGGTGAGGGCTACGGATTGGAGGACTTGGCCTCCGACCGAGCCTGCTCACGCTCGGCTGAGCAAGCGAGCTTGCGCCGCTCTCGCTTACTCGCAGCCTTCCGCAAGATGATGACGATGCTTGTTGAGCGCGAGGATTCGCAATACAGTTATCGGAATACGCTGGTGGCAATGGATGCAGATAGGGTTGTCGGCATTTCCGTCAGCTATGATGGTGGGCTTCTGCATGAACTTCGGCGAGCCTTTATCGAGGCTGCCAAAGAACATATCGGCAAGGATCATACGGGTATGGACGATGAGACGCAGGCAGGCGAACTGTATCTTGACTCATTAGCCGTGCTTCCAGAATATCGTCGTCAGGGCATTGCCCGAAGGCTGTTGTTGGCTACCAAGGAACGGGCTAGTCGTATGGGCTTGCCCTGTGTCGGACTATTGGTAGATAAGGACAATCCCGTCGGCGAAGCATTATACGCGTCCGTCGGCTTCCGATACGTGAATGATAACCAATGGGGTGGTCATCCCATGAAACACTTGGTATTATAGACTATGGCATGATGGCATAGGGTGCCGACAATAGTCGCAGGTTATCTCGCAAGATAATGCTTGTACGATTGCCACGCCTCAGTGATGTTCTCCAGGCTGGGTGTATCTGTGAAGCGCTCGGCTCTGCCGCTTTGCCCTGCAAAGAACGTCGCCTGACAGTCATCCTTGAAAGGCGACCAGTTGCCGCATATTGTTCCGTCGTAGGCGATGACGGGTTGGAAGATGCCGCTGTTGTTGTGGGCATGATGCCGGTGCTCGGGAGGGAGCACGATGTCACGGGACTTATAACTGATGAGGTATTCGTCGTAGGGAGGGATCAGCAGAGACTTGCCTTTACGGAAGCCCCGTGTGCGGCAATCGTCGGTCAGATAGAACACTCTATCCTTCCACTTTTCAACGTGGACGGAATCGCCCAAGAGCTCAATCCCCTTACGACAGTCGCTGACGTTCAAGCCTGACCACCAGACAAAATCCTCCAGCGTAGCAGGCTGACGGCTCTGAAAGTACTTGCGAGTGAAGCGCATCAAGGCTTCGTCATGGTCCATCTTTGCTGTCAGTTTCACCTTTTCAGCAGTAAGAGAATAGGTGGCTTTCATCGGCAACAAATCCCCGCTGCAAAGGGTTCCTGACATCTCGGCCATACGGATATGGTACGACAGCCGGTGATCGTCCATCCTTATATCTTTCTCTGCCAGAGCCTGAACAATGTCCTCTTTCGTCGCACTCCCCAAGTCGGCAGCCGTCTGGGCGAGGATGTCGCGAACGTGATAGAGTTCTTCGTAAGGGATTGAGATTTTGTTGCTGCTCATCCAACCCTTGGTGACGGCAATGGCCTTGGGCGCACAGAGGCCAATCAACATCCAATAATCCTCGGCACTCAACAGTTGCCATGTGCCTCGCATCAGGTGCAGACGGATAACCCTGCCTTCATCAAAGGCTTTCTTGAATGCCTTGTGTGACGGTCTGCGCGTCCGCATCTCCACCGCCCATCGCATCATACGGTACTCCTGTGCCTGCATGGCACCCATGTAGTTGACCACCTCGGCAGGATCGCTATACTGAGGCGCAACCAGTTGTTGGCTGAGAAGTCGGATGGCTATCGGATTCATACTATTCTTATGAGTTCCTCCATTCTATTGATGATGATGTCGGCTCCAGATTTTTTAAGTTCCTCTCTGGCTCCGTTGCCCCAAGTCACACCACAAGTTTTAGCTCCAGCATTGGCTCCCATGAGAATGTCAACGGCCATATCTCCGACAACAAGAGTCTCATTAGCATCAAAGTGCATCGCAGCAAGAGTCTTCAGCACAGGTTCTGGCTTGGGCTTTGCCTCCATCACGTCATCCGCCCCTATTAAATAAGAGATGTAATCGGCAATACCCATATTGTGAGTCAATTCCGTGAGGGAATTGCGTGAACGGGACGAAGCGATAGTGAGCGTATAACCTTGTTTCTTCAGTGTTTTCAGGGTCTTGACAACGCCTGGGAAAGCTTCTGGCGTAATCTTCTGCAGATTCTCATTGAATATCCTGCGATATGTCTCTGCGCATCGAGGGATGAGTTCTTCCTGAATATCAGGGAACAGTGTCCTAAAGCACCTAGCCAGCGGCAAGCCTATGGTGGCTGCACACTCAGCCTCAGTGCGGCTTGGCAGTTGCAGTTCCTTGATGGTCATCTGCATGGTCGTGACGATATTCCGTCTGGTGTCGCCCAGCGTCCCGTCAAAGTCGAATATAATCAGTTTTATGCTCATGCCTCTTATTCCATTCGTCCCCATTTGAGTCTCTCACTGCTCATTCGATTCATCTTCTACCTCACAATGCAGGAATCCCATTTCCTTGGCCTTTTCCTCATTCATCAGGAAATAGATGGCCTCGCCCTCGTTGCAGAGTTCACCCTTTGAGTTAATAATTTCTGCACTGATATACGCCAGGTTACGTACCTGTTTCGTCACTTTAGCCCTGATTGTCAGCTCTGGTTCAGTCGTAGGAACTGCCTTGCGGAACTTCACATTCAACTGAACGGTATAGCCGCTGGTCTGTAATTTACGAGTGACCACCCAGCCGCACACTTCATCAATCAGCGTACTCAGAATGCCACCGTGCATGGTATCAACCCAGCCCTGATAATTCTTCGCAGAGCGAAGCGACAAAGTCGAGCGATGCTCAGGATGCCAAGTACTCACGATATAGTCACCATCCTCGTAGAACTCCATGTGAAGTCCGATGGGATTGTCAGGACTGCAACCAAAACAATTATATCCCTCATGGTTGCGCCAAGGATTTATTATCTTCTTCATTGGATTTCTTCTAAAGCTCCTGTCTCAATGATAAACCCACGAACCACGATATCCTTGGGAATAAGTGGATAGGGTTTGATGCCCCCTGCTATATAGCAGTCCCCCATTAGGGGACTCAAAATGTAGGCAATAATCTGGTCAATCATACGCACAATACCTAAATACACTTAAAACTAACGGCAAAGATAGTGATAATCACGGAATTTTCGCTAAATTTGCAGCAAGAATTAGCATTGTTTATCAAGTTACCCAACAAAAACTACAGTTATGAGACAGAAAAAGTTTATTTTTGTGATTCTCGCTGCCATGCTGCTGTCAGTGATTGCAGTGGCTCAGAGTTCCAAAAAGGCTGTTAAGGCCAGCGCCCTTGAAGTGTCGTTCAACTATCAGCGTCAGGCAGGCCCTGGCTCCAACCAGTATGCAGTGTGGATAGAGAACGAGAAGGGCGAGTTCGTAAAGACGCTCTTCGTCACCTCATACACAGCGAAAGGCCGTTCCCGTGGTGCTGAACCAGCAAAACGTGGTTACATCGTGCGTCCAGCCTGTGTGCCAGTATGGGTGAAGGACTCGAAGGCCGAGGAGAAAACAGATATGCAGTTGGATGCCGTCACTGGTGCCACACCGCAGGCTGGAGGCGTACAGGCTTTCACATGGGACTTTACCGATGAGCAGGGCAAGGCTGTGCCGCAGGGAATCTATAAGGTAAAGGTCGAAGCCACGCTGATCTTCGACAGTGACATCGTCTATACGGGAACATTCTCTACCAAGGACAAGCCCGGCAACATCACACTCACTTCGGAGTTGACCAAGCCCGACGAGCAGCATAAGAATATGGTGACGGATGTGAAAGCCGTACTGAAATAAATATGGAAGAATTCAAGGATAAAATTGCCGTCGTGACGGGAGGCGCTCAGGGCATCGGACGTTGTATTGCCGATGAGTTTCAAAAGGCCGGTGCCCATGTCTGTGTCATCGACAAGCAGGCTGGGAATCACTTTGTTGGCGACATATCTGACAAGCAGGTACTGGAGCGGTTTGTCCAAGAGGTCATCGGGAAGTATGGTCATGTGGACTACCTTATCAACAATGCCCTGCCGCTGATGAAAGGTATCGACGAATGCAGCTATGAGGAGTTCCAATATGCCATGAGCGTAGGAGTCACCGCTCCTTTCTACCTTGCCAAACTCTTCGCCTTGCATTTCGCTGATGGAGCCGCCATTGTCAACATATCCTCCTCGCGCGACCGTATGAGCCAACCCCAGACGGAAAGTTATACAGCCGCCAAGGGAGGCATCGCAGCACTGACGCATGCACTCGCCCTCAGCCTTGCCGGACGTGTCCGTGTCAACTCTATTTCACCAGGCTGGATAGACACTGCCTATACCGTCTATGAAGGCCCCGATGCCACACAGCAACCTGCGGGACGTGTCGGCAATCCTCTGGACATCGCCAACATGGTGCTCTATCTTTGTTCCGACAAGGCAGGCTTCATCACAGGAGAGAACATCTGCATTGATGGTGGCATGACCCATCAGATGATCTATCACGGTGATAATGGCTGGAAATTGGAAATATGAAGAAGGGTTTACTTTTATCAATTGCTTTGATAATGTCAATTGTAATATCGGCACAAGAAAGCGGTGAGGACCAGCTTTCTATTGAGGGATTTGTCAATATACAGATGCAGAACTATCCGAAGTCGCGGCTGCTTGACATCTATAAGTCGTGTTTTCAAGACTATATGGGAGCAGAACATCTTTTGTCGGACAGACAAAGGGTGAAGGCTTATTTGGATGAAGAGCTGAATACTACCAGCCTTGATGACCTCATGCCCTGGTACTACGAGCCGTGCGGGATAGACAGCAGTTATTATCGTGTCAGTATCAAGACCATTAAGGAGGGGTTTATCACAGAAGACCAACTTCTCGATGCCTTCATCCGCAGTGCCAATTCGGAGACAAGACCTTCTGTTGAGTCGTGGAGCAACCGCTGGCACATGATTATCGGTACGATTGACCGAATGAAACTGGATATGCCAAACTATCAAGAGGATAAACAGCTCATTGACAGTGTTCTCTCCGTGGGCAAATACGCCATCAGCCACTCTCCTGACTACCGTGAGGTCTATCATCCCCACTATAGGATCGTAGAGCGTAGCATCTTTGAAAAAGAAATCAAACATCTAATAGAACCCAAAAAGAAGAATCTATTATGAAGAAAACAAAGTTTATTATTGCTGTTTCTGCCATATTAACGTTCATGGCAAGTGTTCCTGCTTTTGCTCAGGAAGAAAATGGATTTAAGAACTTCAACGTGAGGGAAGACTTTACGGAGAATGGTTTTCAATGGTTCCACGATGCAGAGCTGTTGGCGGCTGGCGACAAGGACAAGAGCAATGCCATGACGATTGGCTGGGGTGGCATCGGAACGCTCTGGGGACGCACTGCCCTGACTGTCTATGTGGCTGAGAAACGCTACACCAAGGAATTCATGGATAAGGCAGAATACTTTACCGTGATGGTCTTTGACGTAAAGGACAGTAAGGTCCTGAACTACATGGGAACGAAGAGCGGACGTGATGGCGACAAGGCTCAGGCTTTGGGACTTCACACGGCATATACTACAAATGGTACGCCTTACTATACTGAGGCTGCGATGGTGATAGAGTGCAAGATTATGTATGCAGCACCCTTTGATCCTCAGTACTTCAAGAGCGATGCTCCCAAGCAGATGTATGCCAACTTCCCGGCAGGCATCCACTCCATGTATATAGGTGAGGTCGTTAATGCCTGGAAGAAATGACGAACGAAGCAAGAACAGAGCCAAACTTGCTTGAGCTATGCCTTGTAAGGAGAAATTCGATGTAAATCAAATAAATTAAGTAACTATGGCATATACAGGACGCTTCGGTCAGTCAGATGACTTCAGACGTGATGAGCTTATCCGCATCATTGAGCATTCCGTGGAAAAGCTGACGTTAGCAGAGTTGGAAGCTCTATACTATGATATGACCACGAAATCGTATATCAATGACAATTAAGTGATATGGTACAGCAAATAGAGATAATCCTGAAGCCAAAACACAGAGGTTTCCACTTGGTGACGAGTGAGATTTTGAGCCAGTTGCCGAAACTGCCTAAGATTGGTATCGTGAACATCTTCACGAAGCATACCAGTTGCGGACTGAGCATCAATGAGAATGCAGATCCAGATGTTCGTGTGGATATGGAGACTATTTTCAACCGTCTGGTTCCTGAGAACAGTCCCGAGTATGAGCATACCTTGGAAGGTGCCGATGATATGCCAGCTCACGCCAAGTCCACGTTGAGCGGTGTGAGCATCACTATTCCCATTACTGACGGACGTTTGAATCTCGGAACTTGGCAGGGCATCTACTTCTGCGAGTACCGCAATTACGGTGGTTCCAGAGAGTTGGTAGTAACGATCATAGGCGAATAAGAATATGAATAATCCGCAGCCTTATTTGAGATTGCGGATTAGCTTTATTTAGTCATCAGTTATTCTTGTATCTCTCACCGACGAAACCGTTGAACTTTGTTCGAGCCTGCTCACGCTCGGCAGAGTCGAAACACGTTTCACTCTGCTCTCGCTCAATCGCAGCCTTGTCTGACCTCGCCTGCAATGAGGTCGAAATGTTGAAATACCGGCGGTGTCGGAGATAAATTATAGTAGTCCATTTCTGCTATTGGCAGGCAGAAGTATTCCATCTGGTCATAGCTCGTATAAAGACGGGGCAATACGGGGTTGTTGTCGTATATCCATCGCTTCACATCATCCTCTACGTTGAAGTTCACCATGCCTGAACATCTGACGGAAATATTATCTGCATAGGCTAGTATCTCCACATTGGGATTCTGACGCAACTCCCGATAGACTGCCTTTTGGGTAGAAGTGGCAAAGTAAAGCACATGCCCTTTCTGCTTCATGATCTGGAAGATGCGCAACTTAGGCATATTGCCCTCGCTGGTGGCAAGGGCAATCTCCTTGTGGTCTTTCAGGAACTGAATTGCTTTGTCGAACATCTCGCTTACCATTTCAGTTCTTCCTGCAGGATTGTGCCGTCAGTCATGGGACTGTCAGCCTCGGTGAAGGCATTGGCCTTGTACTGGATGCAAAGCATGGTCAGGTTCTCGCTGCCAGTATTCTTCAGCGCACGCTTGCCATCGGGAGCGACACGGATAATGGTGCCCTCGCTGACGGGGAAGATCTCACCATCCACTTGATACTGGCCTTCACCCTTCAGGATAATGTACAGCTCCTCATGAGTCTTGTGAGTGTGCAGGAAACCGCTGTCCTGACCAGGAACAAGTGTCTGGAAACTCAGTTCGCTACCCGTTGCACCAACGGCCTGACCTGCGAACACCTTACCTTGAATAGTTACGTTAGGTCCCATGGGAAGCACGTGCTCGATAATCTCACTCATCTTACCTACGCTTACAGCGCTGAAGTTCTTACCACTCTTAATTGTTTCAATCTGTTTCATAATTCTTATACGTTTAAATTGTTACTTGTTTCTTGATTTCGAGTGCAAAGGTACGGCAACTTTTTCATTCCTGCAAGAAGGCACCAAAAGGTGACATAGTTACCAAAAAGTAGGAATTGTGATGTTATCGGACTTCTGCGAAAGTGAAATTAACTTAGATTAACTAAGTATAATTTGGTAATTCGGTAACTATTGGTTACCTTTGCGCTCTAATAAGTATATTATGGCAGATATCAAAGCAGAAGGTTCGAAGCAGCGAGACCCATTGAGCTCGCTCAAATGGGCGAGTCGCGAAGAAGCTCGACGAAGTCAATATTTAGCCTGTCCTATCAGGCAAGTAGTGAGTCGTTTTGGCGACAAGTGGTCTATGCTGGTGCTTTACATGCTCCACACCAGCGAGACGGGTGTATTGCGCTTTAACGAGATCCGCCGTCTGATGACGGATTGTTCTCAGAAGATGCTCTCGCAGACATTGAAGAGTCTGGAGCAGAGCCACCTGGTACATCGTGAGGTCTATCCGGAGGTTCCTCCCCGAGTGGAGTATTCCCTGACAGACACAGGCAAATCACTGATGCCAGCACTTACAGCGCTGATAGCCTGGGGAAAGGAGCATTTCGATGAAGTGGTAACAGATTAACATTGTAACTTTCAGAGTATTACATAACTTAATAAAGCATGAGGCAATAATAGAAATGAAAATAGAGAAATTCACGAATGATGACTTTGCTAAAGCAGCACCACTGGCTGCTGGTGCATGGGGCGATTTTTATGCCGACGAACGGCAGTGGTTTATCGATGCAGTGGCAGAGTATATCCTTCGCTATAACTATAGCAATCCCTCGCTTGCCTTGAAGGCCGTGGGCG
>JAEETD010000150.1 GCA_016290175.1 Prevotella sp.
GCCAAGCTCGCTCTGCCTCGCGAGCCTTTTGCTCAGCCAACTGCTTTTTATGGTTGTAATTGTATGAAGCCTGAAACTGTTGGATGTTCTGCATCTCGGAAAGGGAATATGCCGAATCGTTAAAAGTGTATCCAAGATCCGCATATTTTGCGATGGAATCGGATATTTTCTTCCGCTCAAAAACTCTTTGCAGCCCTTTACATCCTGCAATCTGATTATTTAGATCCTTGCCTTCTTCGAGTTCTTTCCTGAACAAATATTCCGCAGAATCTATTTCCTCAATCGACAAATAATACTTACCTTTTACATAGTAAAATATCTCTAGACCTCGGCAAATATTTCCAAGACTATCAAAGGCAGGGGAAGACTCATATTTCTTGATACAAAGTCTAGCCTTCTCTAGTTCACCCATATCTAATAACGCAGATATTTCAAGCCCCAATATTTGATTAGCGCGGTCAAATTTACCTATTTGTTCAAATAATCTAGAAGCATTCTCAGTAATAATGTTTACAGAATCATTCTTCTTAAGAAACTCGTATACATTGGCCTGTTGTGCATAGCATTCCATCGCCATCAAAGTATCCTGTCCTTTATTTGCATAATAAACAGCGTGTCTTAGCTCTTTTAACTGGCTACGAGGCTGAACCTGCATGTTAAAGATTACAGCACTTTGCGCATGAACACGGCTTAGCACTTTGTAATCGCAATCAGCCGACGTGGTATCTGCACAATCAGCCGCCTCATTATATATCTCCAAGGCGCGAGGCAACTCGCCCATAAAATAATAGGTGCGCCCGAGCATATAACGGGAGCGCATACGCTCATTACTCGACCCATGACGATCGAAATAGTCTACGATTTCTTCTGCCAGAGAATCGTTCAGTAACTGTTCGCCAGCACGGTTCGTGGCCTCCAACTCTTCCAACTGTTGAAGCATCTGTGCCTTATTGCCCGTACAACTCATCATCAGGCACACAGCAGCTACGATTCCTATGACTATTCCTTTTGGCATTTGTCCACTTTTTGCTGCAAAGATACAACAATCTTTCGTAAATTGCTCAATATATTATTAAATAATGTGTAAAAAGTTTGGCTATTCGGAGAAATAGCACTACCTTTGCAGTCGCAAAAGCCGTAAAGCTCGAGCATATCGGGCGCCGCAATGGTGGAATTGGTAGACACGAGGGACTTAAAATCCCTTGACCCGAAACGGTCGTGCGGGTTCGAGTCCCGCTCGCGGCACCTATTAATCGTACGAAGAAAAACAAACTAAAGACTCAAGATATGAAGAAAAGAAACATCCTCCTCCTGTCAGTGGCATCCGTGATGCTTTTCACTTCCTGTTCGAAACTGGGAGCCCTCTCGGCAGACAATTTCACAGTAACCCCCAATCCGCTTGAGACCCAGGCAGGAACAGTACCCGCAACCATCAACGGCCACTTCCCTGAGAAGTATATGAAGAAGAAGGCCGTCGTGACTGTCATTCCTGAACTGCGCTATTCAAATGGTACCATCGTCAAAGGCAACGCTGCCTCGTTCCAGGGTGAGAGTGTACTCGGTAACGACCAGATCATCAGCTACAAGATGGGCGGTAACTACACGATGAAGACCAACTTCGCCTATGCTGACGACAACAAGGCAGAGATGTTCCTGACTTTCAATGCCCGCATCGGCTCGAAGCAGATGAAGGTGCCTGAGGTAAAGGTGGCCGACGGTGTCATCGCCACATCGGAACTCTATAAGCGTACCATCACAACAGCTCAGGCTGCCATCGCTCCAGATGCCTACCAGCGCATCACGAAGAAGAAGCAGGAGGCCAACATCAAGTTCCTCATCCAGCAGGCTAACCTGCGTAAGAGTGAGCTGAAGAACAACTCCGTACAGGAGTTCGTGAAGATGCTGAAGCAGATCAACGACGACCATGAGCGTCTGGCTCTCGACAATGTAGAGGTATCAGCCTACGCTTCGCCTGATGGTGGCTTCAATATCAACGACAAGCTGGCCAACGAGCGTCAGAAGGTATCGGAGCAGTACGTGAACAAGGAACTGAAGAAGATCAAGATGGATGCCCCCGTCGATGCCAAATACACGGCTCAGGACTGGGATGGATTCCAGGAACTGGTGAAGACCAGCAATATCCAGGATAAGGACATCATTCTGCGCGTGCTCTCGATGTACAAGGATCCTCAGGAGCGTGAGCAGCAGATCAAGAACATCTCTTCTGCCTTCCGTGAGCTGGCCGATGGCATCCTGCCACAGCTGCGCCGTTCTCGTCTGACCATCAACTACGAGACCATTGGCCGCAGCGACGAGCAGATCCTCGCCCAGCTGAAGGATGATGCCACCAAGTTGAGCATCGAGGAAATCCTCTATGGTGCTGCCCTGAAGGAGAATGCCGACGAGGCTGAAGAGATCTACAAACTCGCTACAAAGGTTTATCCCAACGACAACCGTGCACTGAACAATATCGCCACGATCGAATACGCCAAGGGAAACTACGACGCAGCTCGCGAGTATCTGCAGAAAGCCCAGGGCATCG
>JAEETD010000151.1 GCA_016290175.1 Prevotella sp.
GGATTCTCATATTTCGCCATCAAATCCTCATAGACCGTCTGGCGGATGGCTGTGATTCGTACTTTGTTCATAACAAGAATTAAAACTGGGTGTAAAGTTACGAATAATTATGGATTCTTCGTGTTTTCCCCCTCAAGAATTAAGAAAAAATATGAAAACTGTATGCCGTATAATCCTTTTTTATCTGCATAGGCATGAAAAAAACATAATCTACTTTTTAATAAAAGGTGGCTGACCTCACGACCAACCACCCTACAAATAACTAAACAAATACTTTATGATTTTATACCTGTGATTACATGTTAGGAGAGATGGCTGCTATCCAGGCCTCAATGCGGGTGTCGGTCTTGTCGTCCTCGTTGATGTCGTCGAGGGGTAGGCCGATAAACTTGCCGTCAATCACAGCCTCCGAGTCGTCGAAGGTGTAGCCGTCGGTCTCGACTGAGCCGATGAATTTGGCACCGCTATTCTTGATACCGTTGTAGAGTTCGCCCATGCCGCCTACGAAGGTGTCGCTGTAAGATGCGCAGTCGCCACATCCGAAGATAGCGATGGTCTTACCGTTGAGGTCGGCACCCTGTAGTGTTTTCAGGCCGTTGTACCAGTCATCCTGCAATTCACCTGCGCCCCACGTCGAGGTGCCGAGAATTAGGTTCTGGTTGGCGCTGACGATATCGGCAGTCAAGTCTTGTACATTTAAGGCATCACAGCCCAGTTTCGAGGCGATCTTTTCTGCGATGGCCTCGCAGGTTCCCGTCGAGGAACCATAGATTACAATTGTTGTGTTCATTTCAATGATTTATTCTAAAGAAGTTATTAATTTTTGTTGATGCATTTGCCGTCGCATTTCCCGTTGCACTCGCCTTTGCATCCGTTCTTGCGTTTGCAGTAGCGTTCGCACTGTGCGCAGAGGTCGTAGCCGAGCATGGCGCCGAGGATGAAGTCCTCTTCGGGTGTGAGTTGGTTCAACGGACGGGTGACGATGAGTCGGATGGCTTCCAGACACTCTCGCCGTCCGAAATACACGTTCAGGTTCTGCTGTCCTGCGGGTTGCAGCACGTAGGGGATACCTTGGCTTTCCAGTCGCTCTACGGCCTGCTGACCATATTTCTTATTACAGGTGAACAGCACCATCTGGCGTACACCTTTATTCAGTTCGTAGATGTGGTTCATCAAAACCTTGAGTTCCGTAGGAATTGTTCTTGTTGTCATCGTTGATTGATTTTTGCGGTGCAAAGGTACGGCAAATAAATAAGGTGCGCAATACCTAAAAACGAGGTTTTTAAGCATTGCGCACCTATAAAGGTCTGCAAAAGCAGATTAATCAAAAGTAGGTATTCATAATATCTTCTTGATTTATCCCATTACCACATCGAGTACCATCATCAGGACAAAGCCAATGGCAAAGCCGATGGTGCTGAGATTTGAGTGCTGACCACTGGAGGCTTCTGGGATCAGTTCTTCGACTACGACGTAAAACATGGCTCCCGCGGCAAAAGCGAGCATGTAGGGTAGGGCAGGCATGAGCAACGAGGCGAGCAGGAGGACGGCAATGGCACCGATGGGCTCTACGGCTCCGCTGAGTGAACCGATGAGAAATGACTTCCACTTGGAATTGCCTGCTGCACGCATCGGCATGGAGATGATGGCTCCTTCTGGGACATTCTGAATGGCGATACCCACGGCTACGGCTAAAGCGCTGGCTAAAGAAATATTCGTTACGCTGCTGTCGGCTCCTGCAAACACCACACCGACGGCCATACCTTCTGGCAGGTTATGGATAGTCACAGCAAGGGCAAGCATCGCAGTTTTAGACAGGTGCGAACGCATACCCTCTGGCTTATCCGTGCCGATATGCAAGTGTGGCGTCAGTTCGTCGATGAGCAACAAGAATCCCATGCCTAACAGGAATCCCACAGCTGCAGGCAGTATACTCCACTTGCCGCTGTCTGCTCCCATCTCCATCGCTGGAATCAGCAATGACCACACCGATGCCGCCACCATCACACCCGATGCAAAGCCGAGCAATGATTTTTGAAGTCGAGCCGACATTTCGTCCTTCATGAAGAATACGAAGGCCGCGCCGAGCACCGTACCCAGCAGCGGAATCAGCAGCCCTATAATCAATGTCGTTGTCATAATCAGTTTCAATCTTGCTGCAAAAGTAAATAAAAAATCCCAAAGCAATGCGGTTTCGCCTTGGGATTTAATATTTATTCGCTTTCAGTCGGATGTGCTATGCAGGATTGAACTTCTCTTTCTTACGCTTGCAGCGGGGGCAGCGCCATGTGTCGGGCAGATCCTCAAAGGGAGTGCCGTGAGAGATAAATCAAGCGGGCTGCCACTTGCAACGGACGGGCGACACGATAGCACCCTCCTTCTTCAACTCGGCAAAAGCTTGGATGATTCGCAGGTTGAATGTCAGCGAGGATGGACATCCTGAGCAGGAGAGTCCTTTGAGAACCAATTTCATCAGATAAAATTATCATTTAATATTCGTAGAGTTTAATGTGGAGGATTTT
>JAEETD010000082.1 GCA_016290175.1 Prevotella sp.
TAAAGTAAACATATTTAAATCGTAGAGTCATGAAAAAATAATATCTGTTTTTCTTTTGTTTTTAATAGTAGATAGTGGCATTCATGCCCAACAGGGTTATTGGTTTCAGAAACATTTTATAGAATTGATATGAAGGAAATCGTGATTTTTAGTTTGGTCTTTGGAGTGGTCGTTGATCCTTTGACAGATTGGATTGCAAAGAAATATAAGTTAGATTTATAATGTACACAGTAGTACATAATAGGGTCGGTTCCTACTGTGTAATTTTACCCCGGCACTATAGTGGCTTTATCTGCCCAAACCACACTTTCGGCCAAAAGATTTGGTAGTAAATACACAGTAGGAACCGACCCTACTGTGTACATGTAAACTTTTTTCTCCTTTAATCGATTGTATCAGCTGCTCTACGGATGCGGTCTGCTAAATCGATCAGTGCGCCCTTGAGTTGATAACGCTCCTCGATAGTAAAATCAGTTGGTTTCTTGTTACCATCGATGCCGTCGAGCTTATGGTAAAGCCATGAATTCGACTTGCCGAAATAGGTTCTTGACAAATCTGACCACGATACGGCCATTAAAATATCTGCAAGTTGCGCCTTCATTGTCCCTGTCTGGGTTTTCTTTAATGTCATTGTTGCCATATTATTCTAAGTTTTAATCTTCAAGTGGTTCATCAAACAATTCTGCAAGCATTCTTTGGCATGCCCATCTGAGCTGAGGTTCTCCGTTCGGATAACATCGTTTGTAGTTTCTGACCGTTTCTATAAGGTCGAACTCTGTCTCTGTCAGTTCTAGAATTCTTTTCATTTTTACTTGATTTTGCAAAGGTAGTACAAATAATCGTATTAAACAAGGAAAACAGTACTTTTTTTCGTACTAACGTGAAAAAAGACTCTTTTTCAGCTCTTTCACTTTGAATCTACTTTGAGATTCCGATTCTCTTTTGATAAATTCTCCTTTTTCATTGTAATTCTGTTTAAGTTCAACAATAGAGTTTACGACTGCAAAGATATACAAAAAAACTGAATCTTACAAGTTTTTTGGGCGAATATAGTTCGAATAATGGGACAGAAAGTGCAATTTATGTTAAAAGTCAACCCCTCTCGTGAAAGATTTTCGAAGAATCGAGTTGTATTAATAGGGTTCAGAACTTTGATGCCCTTGTAATATACGATAACAAATGAATAAAGAAATGAAACAATTAAGATTTTCAGTTGCAATTCTGTTGGGCCTCTGTCTGAGTGCAGGCCTTTGCACCTCTTGTGATACATCAGAACCAGGAGGCAATGATATGATTTATGATTTTTCGCCCATCGAGTTCAAAATCCTTATCACTGATAACGATGGACACGACCTGCTTGATTCCACCTATCAGGACAATCTGATAAACGACCTGTCGGTCACCTATCAAGGCAAGGATTATCCTCTGCTGACAGAACAAGAAGCTTATAAGGAGAAGAATAATTATCAAGTCCATACGAGAGAATATTTGCCGATCTTTAGGGGGCTTGTACTTCATAATAAGTATTGGAGCCCATTGAGTTATACTTATGACCTGTATGAAATGGATTTTGGAGAGTTCAGCGGTTCAGAAAATGTTGACAAGCTTGAAATTACCCTGAACCTGCCAAACCATCAGCAGGTACATTTGGCCTACTCAAACAATCTTAGGTGGACGTCAAGCGGTGAACCTGAGATAAACAGGGTGTTCTATTATAATGACCGGGAGTTGAACGCTGATTATTGGAAATGCGGTTATTACCATCTCCGTTACTCACCAACTAATGGCGTTGAATACGTTCCAAGGGAATAAACTTGCAAAAATAGGGATTTTCCTATGCGATTCTCGTTTTTTATTCTCATCTTTGCAGCGTCAAACGATTTAAACATTTATGCGTATGAAAGAGAATCGGATTATTGCAGCGGCCCTCATTGCTGTGGGCATTGCGGTTTTGGGGTTGTTTATCAAGGCTGGCATCGACAACTTTGCCAACAAGGATCGTAAGGTAACCGTCAAGGGACTGGCTGAACGTGAGGTGCCTGCTGACAAAGTGACCTGGAGTATTGGCACGAAGGTAACGGGTAATGACCTGCCCTTGCTTTATGAGAACATCAACATCCAGACGGACAAGATCAAAAGGTTCTTGCGACAGAATGGTCTCGACGAGAAGGAGATTACGGTGAATCCTCCCACCATCAGCGACCTGGAAGCCCGAGAATGGGGTGATAACCAAAAGAACTTCCGCTACATCGTTACCACAACGATTACTGTTGCCACGAATAAGGTAACAGAAGTAAACAAGGCTATCTTTAAGCAGGCGGAACTGCTGAAGCAGGGCGTTGCCATCGAGAACAGCAACCCACAGTATGAGTATGCCTCGTTCCAGCAGATGAAGCCGGAGATGATGGCTGAGGCAATTAAGAACGCCCAGAAGACTGCGGAACAGTTTGCTGAGGCCAGCAAGAGCGAATTAGGTCAGATACAGACGGCCGGGCAGGGACAGTTCGAAATTGAAGACCGCGATCAGAACACCCCGTACATCAAGAAACTGCGCGTGGTGACCACCATCACCTATTCGCTGAAAGAATAAGAGACCCATGAAATACAGATTGATTATCGCATTATTAATGGTTTTGTTCGTAGGAAGTGTCGGTTGTGCCCAGTCTTTCCGCGACACTAACAACATGCTATTAGGTAAGGTGGAATCAGATGGCACCGTTCGCAATGCCAATAATATGCGGATGGGCAGGATCTTCGAGGATGGGACTATCAGAGACAGTAACAACATGCGGCTTGGAACTATCGAGAAAGATGGTACTATCCGAGATAAGAACAACATGCGCCTGGGCACAGTCAGTTCTGACGGGACTGTCCGTGATAATAACAATATGCGGCTGGGCACCATCGCTTCCGATGGTACCGTGCGGAATAACAATAACATGAAGATTGGCTCAGCCAACGGCATCAATGCGAAATATGCTGCTGTGTTGTTCTTCTTCGGCCTCTTCTGAATTTGTTGTTAGTCTTCCTTTACGATGGGATAGAGTTCGATGAACTCGCCCTGATGGTTCTGACCATCATTAATGAGTTCTGCAAACTTCTGTCCGACGGTCTCGATATCGTGGAAACCAGGAAGAGCCATATTGCCGTTCAAATCGGTGGTCGTTGGTCCTGGATGGACGGAGAAGATCTCCACGGGCGTGCTAGCCTGCTGAAATTCGATGGCCATCACACCCATCATCGCATTCTGTGCTGCCTTGCTGGCGACGTAGGCCAACGGATGCCAATAGGGACTGATTTCTGAAGGCACGGTGATGTTAGCAATGCGGCCTGCGTTCTTGGCGATCAGGGGAATCAGGGCCTTGGTGAGCGCGAAAGTGCCGACGAAGTTCACGTCGAGGGTCTCGCGGATGACGCTGATTTCCGTATGTTCGCTGTCCACGCTCATGTCGCCAGGAATACCGGCATTGTTCACGAGCAGTGTCAATTCTGGATATTTCTCATTGATCTCCTTAGCGGCCTGCTCGATGTTTGCAAGGTCTTTCAGCTCGATATTCACCCAGCCAAGCACATCGATGCCCTCAGCTTTCAGTTCGCTGACAGCTTTTGTGGCACGCTGCTCATCACGAGCGCCTATCACCACTTTCCAGCCACTCAGGCCGAGATGTTTTGCTATTCCAAATCCGATGCCCTTGTTGGCACCTGTCACTAATACTATCTTTTTTCCCATTTTCAGTTTATGTGTTTAAATATAGAATTCTGATGAGTCAACCAATCCTGCCCGCAAAGCATACTTGATGACCTCGTGGGCCGTATTGACACCCAGTTTGCGAAATATGTTCTTGCGGTGGGTGGTGATGGTGTGGACGCTGGAGAAACGCTCGTTGGCTATCTCCTTGGTGGTTTTGCCCTGAGCGATGGCCCGCACAATCTCCGTTTCCGTCTCCGTTAGGATGCTGGGATGTTCTTCGTCTTCCTGTTGTTGGTTGATGATGACCTCCAATGCCCGCTGACTGATATGGCGGTTGTGACGGCTGACAGCATCGAGGGCATCGCGGACATCCTTCAACGATCCGTCCTTGAACACGATGCTGAACTGATGCGACGAATAGACCACGCGACGCAGGAACTGAGGGGTGAGCTCATCGCTGATGAGGATCCATTCCGACAGCACGAAACGCTCAGCGATAATCAGGAGCTGGTCTTCGTCGGCAAAGTCGAACAGCGTGTAGTCGAGCAGCACGACTGCATTCTCGTGCTCCTTCAAGAGTTGCACCAGTCCGGCCTTGTCGCTGGCCTTGTAGATGTCGTTCTCGCCCTTCGAGCGGATCAGACTCTCCAGCGCAAACCGCGTCAGCTCCTGATTATCTGCTAAGATATATTTTCCCATCGCTTATTTATTCTGCGTGCAAAGATACGAAGTTTTTTTTAAATCTTGTCGAAAGCCTGCGATAAATCATCGATGATGTCGTCGATATGCTCTGTGCCGATGCTGAGGCGGATGGTCGACGGCGTGATGTGCTGCTCGGCCAGTTCCTCAGGCGAGAGCTGTGAGTGAGTGGTGGTATAGGGATGAATCACCAGGCTCTTCACGTCGGCCACGTTAGCCAGCAACGAGAAGATCTGCAGGGCATCGATGAACTTCCAGGCCTCCTCCTGTCCACCCTTGATCTCGAAGGTGAAGATCGAGGCACCACCGTTGGGGAAGTACTTCTGATAGAGCTTGTGGTCGTGATGGCTCTCGAGGGCAGGATGGTTCACCTTGGCCACCTTGGGATGGTTGGCGAGGAAATCTACCACCTTCAGTGCATTCTCCACATGACGCTCCACACGCAGACTCAGTGTCTCGACACCCTGCAGGAGGATGAAGGCGTTGAAGGGCGAGATGGCAGCACCGGTATCACGCAGGATGACGGCACGGATGCGGGTAACGTAAGCAGCTGCACCTACTGCATCAGCAAAGACGATACCATGATATGAGGGATCGGGCTTAGAGAGCGTGGGGAACTTATCGTTCTGTTTCCAGTCGAACTTGCCACCATCCACGATGACACCACCTAGGCTGCTTCCGTGACCACCCAGGAACTTCGTAGCGGAGTGCACCACAATGTCTGCTCCGTGCTCCAGCGGACGAATCAGATAGGGTGTGCCGAAAGTGTTGTCGACAATGAAGGGGATACCGTGCTTGTGGGCCACAGCAGCTACGCCTTCAAGGTCGAGCACGTCGGAATTGGGGTTGCCGAAGGTCTCGGCATATACTACTTTTGTGTTGGGCTGGATAGCGGCTTCGAGGGCTTCGAGGTCGTTCACATTAATAATGGTGTTGCTGATGCCCTGTGTTGCCAATGTGTGGGTAATCAGGTTGTATGAGCCTCCATAGAGGTTATCAGCAGCGACGATGTGGTCGCCATTCTGGACGATGTTCTGCAGGGCATAGGTAATAGCAGCGGCACCAGAGGCGACAGCCAGACCGGCCACACCACCCTCAAGGGCAGCAACGCGATCCTCGAACACACCCTGTGTAGAATTGGTCAGACGACCATAGATATTACCTGCATCGCGAAGGCCGAAACGGTCGGCTGCGTGCTGAGAATTATGGAACACATACGACGTGGTCTGATAGATGGGCACGGCGCGAGCGTCGGTTGCGGGGTCTGCCTGTTCCTGGCCTACATGAAGCTGTAAAGTCTCGAATTTGTAATTGTTCTTACTCATAATCTTATCCTTTCCTTTATTTTTATTGTTAATATAATCTACAGCGGTAGCAAATTTTTCACTGTTCACTTTTCACTGTTCACTTTTCTTGGGTGCAAAGGTACGAAGTTTGGAAATATCCTCCAAATTTCTTGCAGAATTCAGAAAATATCCCTAATTTTGCAGCCGAGAAAGAAAATCATTCCGATTCGGGCTTCCCAAGAGCCCCTAAACAGAATAAAACTCTAAAAAGTAATAAGGTAAGAAGGTAAAAAGGTAAAAAAATGGCAGAAATCCTCGACGAAACGGACCTGCAGATCCTGAAAACGCTGCAAAAAAACGCGAAATTGACCACCAAAGAGCTGGCCGATGCCGTTCATCTGACTCCAACTCCCGTCTTCGAACGTCAAAAACGGTTGGAAAAGAAAGGTTATATCAAGAAGTATGTAGCCATCCTTGATCCAGAGAAGTTGAATCAGGGATTGCTGGTGTTCTGCAAGGTGAAACTCCAGCAGATCAACCACGATATGGCCGATGCCTTCACCCGTCGCATCATGCGCATCCCAGAGGTGACGGAATGCTATAACACCTCTGGTGCTTACGACTACTTATTAAAGGTACGCGCACGCGATATGAAACAATATCAGGAGTTTGTGCTCAACAAGCTGGGTGACATTGAGAACATCAGCGCCATCGAGAGTACCTTCGTGATGAGCGAGATCAAACAAAACTACGGCATCAACATCTGACGGCTTGTTTGCAACTGTTACATCGCAATCTTCTTCTTGCCGTTCTGGATATAGACACCACGGGCAGGCGGGCTACTGAGCCGCTGACCGGAAAGATTGTATAGGATGTTGTCATCCGTCGTCTGACTCTTGGTTTCCGACTTCTGAATGCCAGTACCTTCTCCCTTTGATCCGCGAGAGTTACCCATAAACTGTCCCATAAAGAAGATGGCGCCTGTCGACTCCTCGCTGATAATATAGAGGAACGGACGATTCGCGTGGAACTGCACATGTTTAGGCTCGGGAGGCACACTGGTGGCCTTCTCTCCGATGATGGTGATGGCTGCGGCCTCCGTTCCCTCTTCGTTCACCTTGATCTTCGCCACCTGTTTCATCAGGCCAATATAGGTCGGCACATTACAGAAATCAGGGAACTCTGCTGCAGGCGTAAAGGCCTTCGGCATACCTAGGGCACTCATCACCTCCACCAGGTCGATGCTGGTGTTCGACTCGAAACGTGGTAGCTTCACGTCTACGATAGCCTCTTCTCTGTTCCGCTGGTATTTCTCCCAATTCTCGACCATCAGGTTCTGTATCTCCTTCTCCAGCACCTTTCCTGGCTGTGGCAACAGCAGCGTCATCATATAGGCTCCATTGCCGTAGGGCAGTTTCAGCACCTGCCAGTTGTCGTCCTCCATATAGTACAATTGCTTTTCCTGATGCATCATCGGCAGCGTGAGCAGACTCTTCTCCGCCCCTGCATGGTCGAAGGTCTCGTCCTTCGTCTCCTTTTCGTCGAACTTCAGCATCCAGGTGCCCTTGAAATAGATGGCGTTCAACAGATAACTAACAAATGATGGGTCAAACTCATCCTCGCTGAGTATCTGGGGAATCATCCCTTCAGTATGGTCGCTGCCCCATTGGTTGATGACGTCGAGCGTCTTGCCGTCATAGAAATCGCGACATTCGGGCTCAGCCTGATAATAGTCCTTTGCTGTGCTGACGAAGTCTGGCTTCAAGACATAGCCACCAGCCTGATTGACGAAGATGGTGTTCGAGATCATCACCTTGGTCAGTTTATCGAGGCTGACGGCCTCCTTCAGCATCTTCTGGCAGAAATTGTTGATGCCCTTGGCTCCAAAATCACCAAAGCCCAATACCTTGTTGATCTGCTCCTGTGTCTCGCCCGCAGCACCGTTGTTGAGCATTCCCAAGGCGTAGGTGATGCTCAGTGGCGACAGAATCATATCCTTATCCGTGCGAGCCTTGCGGAACAAGTTTAAGGCAAATCCGTTGCTGCCGCTCACCATCTCACGCTCGTCTTGCGTCAGCGAAATCCCCTTGGGCTCATCCTGTGCTTGTGAGCCCACAACCGTCAGAACGGCCATCATCGTAAGTAGTAGTTTTTTCATAAGGTGCTCCTTCCTCTATGTTATTTGGAGGCAAATATACGAAGTTTATCCGAGAATTCCAAATAAAACCATAATATTCGTCACAACGATTCTTTTTTTGTCGCTTCTGTGGCCTGATTTGTTATCGAAGGATATTCAGACGGAGACCCACTTGCAGGTTAAAGCTGGTGGGCTTGTCTTTGAAGTAGTTGCGCAGACGGCTACCGTTGTCGAAGTAGTATTTCACGCCTGGCTCTGCATAGAGACCTAGCTGGGGCAGAATGTCATATTGAAGGCCTACCCCACCCTGAACGGAGAACTGCCAACGATCGCGATCGATGTGCTGCGTGACGCTTTCACAAGTCAGATGGGCCTTGAGGTTGTAATCGGCCTCAGCACCACCAGAGAGATAGATGTTCAGGCCTCCACGATGGAACAGGCGATACTGTGCATTCAGCGGGATGCCCAGATAATGAAGTGTCTGTTCCTGCGAGATGGAAGAACCTTTGATGATGGAGGTGAAATCAGAGCGCAGACGGGTGTAGGTGACGCCTGTAGACAGCAACCACTTCGTCGATAGCGGATAGCTCACTGACAGGCCGAAGGCGATGGGCTGATAATGCTTCTGCCGTTCTTCATAGCCCACCAGATAGATGGGATCACCGTCTCTGGAGCGCGTCATGTTACGAGGAAGATACTGCCCAAAGTCATAACGAGCGGCCTGGGCATCATCCATTCTGACACCGTTGGAATGCTGGAGGTCGCTGAAACCATTGGAAGCATAGAGATTGATGCTGATGTCCTTGTGGGATTTGGAGGACAAAGAGGCTATTTCTTCATCCATCTGACGAAGGGTCTCATCAATGTCACGATTCACACTCTCAACGGAAGATTGTACAGACGGAGTATTGTCTGCAAGGTCCTTGTGGGTGGGAATGGAGTCGGTGAGGTTAATGGGTTCAGTCTGAGAGTCCTCAACAGACACCCGAGCAATGATCGGGCTTGCTGGACGACTCACAGGGACAGGTCCCGTGGGTTGTTCAGCGATCGACTCACGGGACCTGTCCCTATGAGTCGTGGTAGAATCAGCTTGGGTAAGTTCCGGCTGCGAGGTTGAGACGGGGGCATCAGTTGTCGAAGATTGCCACCAGAGATAGCCTCCGCCTGCTACCAAAAGAGCGACGGATGCTGCTACAGCCCAACGACGTAAGGATACGAACGTGGTGCGAGGCTCCTGGTTGGCCTCTGGGCTTGTGGGCAAAGCAGCCTCAATGTCAGCCCACAGATCGTCTGGTGGAGCTACTTCGCGCTCTGCCAGCTTATCATGCAGTTGTTGAGTCCATTTGTCCATATTCATATCCTTTGTTGTTTGTTCTTATAATCTATGATCATTTTCTGGAGCTGCTTCTTCGCCCGGTAGAAGAGCATCGCTGAGTTCCTTTCGCTGATGCCGAGCTGTTGGGAGATTTCCCTGTGGGAGAGTTGTTCAAAGACGAACAGGTTAAGTACCACTCGATAATTTGCAGGCAAACGTCCGATCATCCCATCCAGCACCTCGTCTGGCACTTCGCCTACATCAGGCTCTGGGTCTATCACATCATCAGGCAGTTCTTCCGTAAAATTCAGACGCTCATGTTCCTTCACATAGTCGATGGCCCGATTGGCAACGATTCTCGACACCCACGACTTCAGGGAACCTTCTCCCCGATAGTTAAAGCGGCTGATGCCTGTTATGATCTTCACGAAACTGTCTTGCAGCACATCGCGCATTTCATCGCGATTGGGGATATACCTCAGGCCAATGGCCATCGCATATCCCGCATAGCGCTCGTAGAGTCGGCGCATCGCCGCCCGCTCCCCTCCCCGTATGGCGTCTAACAGTTCGCGTTCTGTCTCCACAGATTCTCTCTCAGATTTTCTTTTTGGCGATATATACTAATTCAGTGGGATTAAAATGTAATTCTTCATTCGCTATTGTATCATAAGCAATAATGTCTAACTTCAATTTAATAGTCCACAAACCTGTAGCCTGATCATATACGGCTACCCCTGAAATATCTCGTGAGAAACCTATTTTAAAAATAAGTGCACCAATCATTGCATATTTATCAATATAACGTATTTGTCCAAGAACAGGATTCTCATCAGATGGATAAGAATTACTATTTAATGATAATTCAATATACTTTGAATCAGAAGAGTAACCTCTGTTTACATATTCCAATACCAAATTAGATGGTTCATATTCAATATTATACATATAGTTTTCATAAGGATCATCAGGTAGATTTACAGGGTTCCCATATTGATCTACTGCATATAATAGACTTCCTATGGGTCGATGGTTTATCAAAAGATATTCTTCTGGAAGTCTGACTTGAAAAGAACTATTTGTCACAATCAGTTTAGCCGTATCTACTACCTGCTTATCCAAAAGGTCAACGATCCATTCTCCTTCATATTCACCTATTCCCATTAGGGGATCCATTACTGGTGTGATTATTGCTGAGATGTTATCATCGCCATCATCCTTTGAACAGGCAGTAAAGCCTGCTATCAGTACCATCAGTAGGATTAATTTCTGTTTCATATTACCAACCATTTTACGTTTGTTTCTATCAATATAACTGCAAAATTACGAAATCTTACACGAATTCCCAGACTTTTTTAGGGAAATTCCATTTTCTTTTAGGGGAAATCCTTTCAGGCGTTGGTGGTTTTGGATTAATTTTGCAGCGTGAAACCTTATAAAGGTAAAAAGATAAAAAAGTAAAAAGGTAAAATGTTTGGCTTATGAAAAGGATTATGATTGCAATGTTGAGCCTGATGCTCACGCTGCCAATGATGGCACAATACGGACGACCCCGCTATTCTGCAGGGCGTTATGGATACAGCAACTACTCTCGGCCCAGTTATCGTCACAACCCCGTGAACTCCTATGTCGGCTTCCGTGTGGGAGGTGCGTTCTCAACGGTCAGCTCCGATGACAAGTATCTCGATGGAGGCACAATGCGCACAGGCCTGAACGTAGGCGTTGTGGCAGGATTCCAAGTGGCACCTCATGCACCTATCTATTTCGAGACGGGTCTCTCGTTTATAGAAAAAGGTGGCAAGGGCAACTTCGAAGGTCGTAAGTTTACCTATAACCTCGACTATCTGGAAGTGCCGTTGTTGCTGAAATACGACTGCCGGGTGGATCGCGACGTAAGCATCCAACCTTTCTTAGGCGGCTATGTTTCAGCAGGTGTAGGGGGTAAGATCAAGGACTTTGGTCATCGTCAAGCTTACAGCTCTTATGATGACGATGCTTTCAATCGCTTCGATGGAGGTATCAAGGTGGGTTGTGGTTTCCAGTTCAACTACCTTTATGCGGAAGTGGGCTACGACTTCGGACTGTCGAATATCAGTCGTGACTACTTTGACGATGCCCACACAGGCAGCCTCTTCGCTACTATTGGTGTGAACTTCTAACGCAATCTATTCGTTCAGGTGCAGACGGAGGCCGAACTCGATGGAGGGCGCAAGAGGATGCTCCTTGTAGTAATGCTCCAAAGAGGTGCCATCGTCGAAATAATAGCCCAAAGAGGGTTCGAGGTAGAAGCCGAGGTGGCGGGTAAAGTCATACTCGGCTCCTACTGCTGCATCGACAGACCATTGCCAAGGCTTCTCATTTACATTTATACCACCCTCTGTATCGGCACTCAAGCACTTCTCTAACATTGCACCACCTGAAACGTAAAACTTGAGATTACTAGTAGACCACAATTGCCAAACTACACCTAACGGAATGCCCAGGTAATGCAATTTATAACTATAATTGAGTTTATATTGTGGAAGACTGAACTCTGAATACAGACAGGTATAGCTTACTCCACCAAGCAGAGCCAGATTGGAATTCAACTGATACTGCGCGCTTAGTCCGAAACGGACAGGAAGATGGTGGTTTGCCGAATAATTATTGTTATGGATTGCAGATTCATGGTCAAAAGGTATTACAGGCTTTTCTGAGTAATAATTGCCGTCGTTAGCATAAGCATAAGCATGTTCACGCCTTACATCAACATTATTGGCTGCCAACAGTCCTCCAGAGGCGTTCAGGCCAACGGTCCATTTACCTGAGCTGGAATGCGTCGTATGTTTTGGCACAGACTCGTATTGAGGGGCAAGAATATCATTGCTTTTTTCTGCCAATTTTTTTGCCTCGGGTTCATCTGGTGTCTGCTGAACCTCCGTTAGAGAATCATACGACATTTCTTCTATCTGGTGCTCTGCTACAGAGGACAGATTCTCCTTTACCAAATCAGAAGTAGCCAGAAGAGGTGTTTCTGCCTGAGGCCTCTGTGCCACAGGACTTACCTCTATAGGTTGTGGAGATATTGGTTGATGAGATGTTACCTGATGAGGTGCTGGCTGACGGGAAACGGCATTGGCCTGCTGAGATAGTTGCCCGCTATCCCTGCTCTCATGAAAAACGAAGAAACCCACGAGAACCAAGACAACTGCAGCTGCTGCCCACCACCATCGTCTGATAGTAACAGGTTTACGGACAGGCTCGGCTTTCAGCCCCATCTCTCTGCTGATGCCTTCCCAAAGTCCTGCAGGCGGCGTCTTGCGATGCCCCTCTAACTTCCGTCTTAGTTGTTCTTCCCAACTATCTTTCATTATCGTTCGTTCATATAGTCCTTGATCTTCTTTGCTAACTGCCGTTTGGCAGAATAGAGTTGTGAGGCTGATGTCGATGCAGTGATATTCAGCAGTTCAGCAATCTTCTTGTGCGGATAGCCTTCGAATACGAATAGATTTATCACTGTACGATAACCGTCAGGCAGCTCACGGATCAGCTGATGCAACTCGTCGGCTGTGATGCGCTCTGGTATAGGCTCCTCATCGTCGATGACTGACAAGTGATTCATTTCCTGCTCCGCAAACTTCAATTTCTTCCGTT
>JAEETD010000152.1 GCA_016290175.1 Prevotella sp.
CTGGTGGAGCAGGCAACAGCTCCGGTAACGGCGAGAATGGCCAGAGCTCTCAGGGCGGAAGTAATACCGGTGGCGGAGATAACGGCGGAGGCGGTGACGGTGGCGACGGACTGACGAACGACTAAGGCCATAGAGGCGCAGCACACTGGGGCCAGACCCCTCTGTGAGATCAAAGATATCACATTTGGGTCAGGCCCCAGTGAGCAGCGCGCCGACGACATGAGTAAAGCTAACGTAAAAAAATCTGTGTAATCTGTGAAATCTGTGTGAAATAATAAAATTCTGTGTGAGATGAAGAAGAGGATTATTGAGGTGGCGGTGAAGGTAGTAGTAGCCGCGCTCACGGCATTCCTGACGGCGATCACGACCACGAGTTGTATGGGGTATGGGCCGATTGCGCTCTAAGGAGCGCTGTGAATCACAGGGGACAGGCACACGCTGTGCCATCAAAGATAGCACATCGGTGCCAGATTCCCGCTGACGCGCCTACCCGTGGCCTTTCCCCATGATTCACAAGGTAACTAAGAAGAGGGATAGGTTTTTTGTCGTCTTTTTCCGACACAAAAAACTTATCCCTCTAAAATAATCTATCTCTCTTGAAAGTATACAGAGAGAATCAGCCTCCGAAGTTATCGTACATGATGCTTTCTGGTTCGACGCCCAGTGAGTCGAGCATCGAGACGACGGCTGCCGACATCGGGCCGGGGCCGCACATGTAGTACTCCACATCCTCGGGAGCCTCGTGGTCCTTCAGGTAGGTGTTCAGCATCACCTGATGCACGAAGCCCGGTGTGTACTTCACGCCGGCAGCATCGGCTGCGGGATCGGGACGGTCGAGGGCCAGGTGGAAGTGGAAGTTGGGATACTCCTTCTCCAGTCCGAGGAAATCCTCCAGATAGAACACCTCGTTGAGCGCGCGGGCACCATAGAAGTAGTGCATCTCGCGATCGGTGGTATGCAGCGTCTTGGTCATGTGCATGATCTGTGCACGCAACGGTGCCATACCGGCTCCACCACCAACCCAGATCATCTCGCGCTTCGAGTCGAAGTGCGGGTGGAAGTCGCCGTAAGGGCCTGACATGATCACCTTGTCGCCAGGCTTCAGCGAGAAGATATACGACGAGGCGATACCCGGATTGACCTCCATGAAACCGCTCTTGTCGGGCTTGAACGGCGGTGTGGCGATACGCACGGTGAGCATGAACACATCGCCCTCGGCGGGATAGTTGGCCATCGAGTAAGCACGGATGGTGGGCTCAGGGTTCTTACACTTCAGCGGGAACAGACCGAACTTCTCCCAAGAGGGCAGATACTCATCGCCGATGAGGGACTTGTCGAAGTCCTTGTCGTAATCGATGCAGTCGAAGGCAGGAATCTTGATCTGTGCGTAAGAGCCGGGCAGGAAGTCCATGTGGGCACCTGCGGGCAACTGCACCTTAAACTCCTTGATGAACGTAGCCACGTTCTTGTTGGAGATAACGGTACACTCGTACTCCTTGACGCCGAGGATGCTCTCATCGACATGGATCTTCAGATCGCCTTTCACCTTACACTGACAGCCGAGACGCCAGCCGGCCTTGATCTCCTTGCGCGAGAAGTGGGGCTTCTCGGAGTCGAGGATCTCCCCTCCCCCTTCGAGCACCTGCACCTTACACTGTCCGCAAGAGGCCTTGCCACCGCAGGCAGAGGGCAGGAACACGCCGTTCTCGTTGAGCGTGGCCATGAGCGAAGAGCCCTGGGCTACGGAGATGGTACGGTCGCCATTAATCACGATATCTACATTGCCGCTGGGGCTCAGGTATTTCTTTGCCACCAACAGGATAATCACGAGCAAGAGTATTACGATGAGGAATACTCCGATACTATATGCTATAAACTGTGCCATACCCGATTAAATATTAAGTCCAGAGAAACACATCATCGCCATAGCCATGAGGCCGACGGTGATAAACACGATGCCGAGGCCCTGCAGGGGCTTGGGCACATCTGAATACTGCATCTTCTCGCGGATGGCACCCATGGCCACGATAGCCAGCGTCCAGCCGAGACCCGAGCCGAAGCCGTAGACGATGGCATCGACGATCGAGGTGATGGCCTGCGAGTTTTCAGGATCCATGAGGATGCGCTGCTGCATGAAGAGCGAAGCACCCATGATGGCGCAGTTAACGGCGATCAGCGGCAGGAAGATTCCCAGCGCAGCATAGAGCGAAGGAGAGTATTTCTCTACAGTCATCTCCACCAGCTGCACCATGCCGGCAATCACGGCGATGAACAGGATAAAGCTAAGGTAGCTCAGGTCGACGCCTTCTACGAGGCAATCAGGCCCTAAGACCTTGGTCTGCAACAGATAGTTCACAGGGACGGTGACGGTGAGCACGAAGGTCACTGCGAGACCCAGTCCCAACGAGGTCTTCACGGTCTTCGACACGGCAAGGTAAGAACACATGCCGAGGAAGAAGGCAAAGATCATATTGTCGACGAAAATCGAACGGAAGAACAAACTAATTATATGATCCA
>JAEETD010000153.1 GCA_016290175.1 Prevotella sp.
ATCAAACGGCACGTTCTTCAACTGTTCCGCCACCGTCAGATTGCCCCGTGGGTCAACTATCTTCGGAAGATCTATCAGTTTAGTGGAACTTCTCATAAGGATCAGTACCTAAGACGGTCTTTGCCAGTCGCTTCGCCTTGTCGCGCAGGGCATTGACATCATCGCCCACCTCACCATAGCAGAGAACGACACCCATACGACGACCCTTATGAGCCTCGGGCTTGCCGAAGATACGGATACGCGTACGGTCTTCCTTCAGAGCCTCATCCAAGTTATAGTCGAGCAGCGAGCGGTCTACTGGCGTAGAAGCCTCCTTCGGCGACAGGATCACCGCAGAGGCACCTGCATGCTCCAGATGGATGGCAGGAATTGGCAAGCCCATGACAGCACGGAAATGGAGCTCGAACTCAGAGAGGTTCGTGGTGTGCCCGAGGGTTACCATACCTGTATCATGCGGACGCGGTGAGAGCTCAGAGAAGATGACTTCACCTTGTTTCGTCAAGAAGAACTCGACGCCCCAGATGCCAGCACCCGTGAGAGCCTTTGTCACCTTATCGGCCATCATCTGAGCCTGCTTCAGAGCCTCGTCAGAGATCTTATACGGCTGCCAGGACTCACGATAGTCGCCTGACTTCTGCACATGTCCGATAGGCGGACAGAAGAGTGTAGGCCAACCATTCTTCTGAGTAACGGTCAGCAAAGTGAATTCTGAATCGAAATCGATAAACTCCTCGATGATGACCTCCTTCACATCACCACGCGAACCTTCCATCGCCTCCTTGAAGGCTGTTTCTAGCTCACCCTCATTGTGAACGTAGCTCTGTCCGTGACCTGATGACGACATCAGCGGCTTTACCACACAAGGGAAGCCAATCTCGTCGGCAGCAGCCTTGAACTCCTCGAAAGTCTTGGCATAAAAATACTTGGCCGTACGAAGTCCCAATTCCTTGGCAGCCAGATCGCGGATGGCACGACGGTTCATCGTGAAATTCACGGCTCGGGCTGAGGGAGTCACCTGGATGCCCTGCTTCTCGAAATCAAAGAGGCGCTCCGTACGGATGGCCTCAATCTCAGGCACGATGATGTCGGGCTGATGCTTTCTCACTACAGCCTCCAGCGCATCACCATCGAGCATGGAGAACACCTCGCGCTCATCGGCCACCTGCATGGCTGGCGCATTATCATAACGGTCACAAGCTATCACGTACTGACCTGCACGCATAGCTGCAATCACGAACTCCTTGCCGAGTTCACCGGATCCTAATAACAATATCTTCTTCATTTCTCAATTGTTTGTTTCATCATTTGCCACTCTGGGGTGACGGCCAGCTTACGGACACACTGATCGATACGTTCCATCGCATCTTCCTGCGAGAGATGCAGTCTGGTTGCAATCTCCTGCAGCGATCTGCGCTCAGTACCGAAGAGACCATAATAATGCGTCACAGCGTCCTCTTCCTCTGGGGGCAGCAGGTAGAGCAAGTGCTCCATATAGTGCTCCATCTGAGGTGAGAGGCTTTCAGGGTTCATACCGATACGAACCAGAAAGCTGTGGAGTGTCTGAGTTATTGCGTCCAAATTATCTGTCCTTATACATGTTATCGTAATACTTCTGGTAGTCGCCAGAGGTTACATTATCGAGCCACTCCTGATTATCGAGATACCAACGGACGGTCTTCTCAATGCCTTCCTCAAACTGGAGTGAAGGCTCCCATCCGAGTTCCTTCTGGAGTTTCGATGAATCGATGGCATAACGCAGATCGTGGCCAGCACGGTCGGTTACGAAGGTAATCAGATCCATATCCTCGCCTTCCTTGTGACCCAGCAGACGATCGACGGTCTTGATGACCACCTTGATGATGTCGATGTTCTTCCACTCGTTGAAACCACCGATGTTATAGGTATCGGCAATCTTTCCCTCATGGAAAATCACGTCGATGGCACGGGCATGATCCTCAACATAGAGCCAGTCGCGCACATTCTCACCCTTGCCATAGACAGGTAGCGGCTTGCGATGACGGATATTGTTGATAAACAGCGGGATCAGCTTCTCAGGGAACTGATAGGGACCATAGTTGTTCGAGCAGTTGGTCACAACGACAGGCATGCCGTAAGTGTCGTGATAAGCACGCACGAAGTGGTCTGAAGAAGCCTTGGCTGCTGAATAAGGTGAATGGGGATTATACTTCGTGGTCTCCAGGAAGAACTTGTCACCGTATGCCAGATGATGCTCTGAACTTGAAGCGGTCGTGGTGAATGGAGGCTCGATACCCTCAGGGTGAGTCAGCTCGAGTGCGCCATAGACCTCATCGGTAGAGATGTGGTAGAAGCGCTTGCCCTCGTACTTCTCAGGCAGAGATTCCCAATAGAGCTTAGCAGCCTGAAGCAGGGAGAGCGTACCCATCACGTTGGTCTTCGCAAAGGTGAAGGGATCCTTGATCGAGCGGTCTACATGGCTCTCTGCAGCCAGA
>JAEETD010000083.1 GCA_016290175.1 Prevotella sp.
TTTCCGACTGCGGAACTTCCTGCACCTTACCATAGAGCTCAGAGGTAGAGGCCTGATAGATGCGACAGGTCTTTTCCAGTCCGCAGATGCGCACTGCCTCAAGAAGACGTAACACACCGTCGGCATCTACATCTGCTGTGTATTCAGGAACGTCAAAAGAAACCTTCACGTGACTTTGGGCAGCCAGATTATAGATCTCCGTCGGTTTGACTTCCCCAATCACACGGATCAGCGAGGAAGAGTCTGTCATGTCCGCCCAATGAAGGTTCACGAGACGCTTCTTCTTCATGTCGCGAACCCACTCGTCGAGGTAGAGATGTTCGATACGACCGGTGTTGAAAGACGAAGAACGGCGCAGGAGACCGTGTACTTCATATCCTTTTTCGATCAAGAATTCTGCCAGATAGGAACCGTCCTGTCCGGTGATACCTGTTATGAGGGCAACCTTTTTATCCATAATATTTAATTTTCGCCAGAGAACTGCTTGATGCGCTGTTCTTCTGAAAGTTTACAAATAAGCAATGTGTTATCTTTCTCGGCCACAATATAACCGTCGAGTCCCTGGATGACTACCTTCTTCTCCTGGGTGGTATGGACGATGCAATTGTGACTTTCTATCAGATTGATGTCCTGTCCAATGGTGGCATTGCCGTAAAGGTCCTTCTTGCTCTGTCCATGCAGCGAACCCCATGTTCCCAGGTCACTCCATCCGAAATCGGCAGGACAGACAAAAATCTCCTCAGCTTTCTCCATGATGGCATAGTCGACGGAGATGTTTTCACATTCCGGGAAACGCTCGTCGATGAAGGCCTGCTCTTTCTCAGTACCATAGACCGCCAGCATGGACTCGAAAATCCTGGCCATCGTTGGCTGGTAAATACGGAAGGCATTGACAATGGTATTGACATTCCAGATAAAGATACCGGCATTCCAGAAGTAGTAGTTCTTCTTGATGTATTCCTCAGCGGTCTTCAGATCGGGCTTCTCGCGGAAAGAGTCTACACGGTAGATCTCCTTGTTGCGGAGAGAAGAGGTGCTGAGATCGGCCTGAATATAACCGTATCCCGTCTCTGGACGGTTGGGCTTCATGCCCAATGTGACGATAGCGTCCGTCTCGCTGGTAAATCTCATGCACTCCTTGATAACCCGCTGGAACTCAGCCGTATCCATCACGATGTGATCGCTCGGGGTGACGACGATATTGGCCTTGGGGTCGTTGGACTTGATGCGCCAACTGACATAGGCGATACATGGAGCGGTGTTTCTCCGGCAGGGTTCGCAAAGAATGTTGGACTTGGGGATGTCGGGCAACTGTTCTTCCACGATTGGCGCATATTTCTGGTTGGTAACCACCCAGATGTTTTCCGGGGCTACAAGGGCGCCAAAACGTTCAACTGTCAGTTGTATCAATGTCTTGCCAACACCAAGGACATCGATAAACTGCTTGGGCTTTTCTTTGGTACTCATCGGCCAGAAGCGACTCCCGACGCCGCCTGCCATGATGACTAAATGGTTGTTTGTCTTTGCCATAATCCGAATAAGTTTGATAATAATCCGCAAAAATATACAAATTATTTCAAACTGACGAATTTTTTCGGGAAAAAAGCTGATTAGGCCTGCATTTTCTGCTTTTTAAGGTAATGTTTTACCCCAAAATAGATGCAGGCCAATACCAAAAGGCCGATTATGACAATCTTGATATATTCGGCATATTCGGCGATCTTGTCGTTTAACTGATCCTCTGGCACGATGGCGTGGAGATACCAACCGAGGATGGCCAGGACTGAGTGCCAGCCGCCAGCTCCGATGGTTGTGAACAGAATGAATTTACCATAGTTCATCTTGGCGAGTCCTGCCGGGATAGAGATGAGGTGACGGATGACAGGGACGAATCTTCCTGTCAGGGTTGCTGCCACACCATGGTCATCAAAATACTTCTCGCTCTTCTCAACTTTTTCCTGATTCAACAGGCATAGATGTCCCAACCGACTATTTGCAAATTTGTATACAACCGGTCGTCCCACATAGAGTGCTGCGAAATAGTTGATGGATGCACCGACGTCGGCTCCCAATGTGGCAAAGAGGATGATAAGGAATACGTTCAGTGAACCACTGGCAGCATGGTAGGCCGCAGGTGTCACGACGAATTCTGATGGCACGGGAACGACCGTGCTTTCCAACAGCATCAGGAAAAATATTGTAGGATAATTCAGATTACTGAGTAGGGTGGTGATGATATTCATAATTACTTGAGTGCTTCTTCTATAAACTGCTGGTATTCTGTGACTTTCATTCCTGCTGGGAATAGATGACTCAATACCATTTTTGCCTCTTTCGGATTCTTCTCAACGGCCAACTTCAGATACTCGAAGAATTCATCGTAATGCTTCATGTCCTTACAACAAAGGGCCATGTATGAATAGCCGTCTTTCCAGTCGTCGTCTACAAACTTGAAGAACCTTTTAAAGAGCTCGTAGGAGGCGGATAAATATCTGTTATCATAGAGTGACACTATGATACGTAGCATGGTCTTAGGAGAATTGCCTGAATTTATTATGACATTCTTCCATACTTCTTCTGCCTCTTTTATTCGTTTGTTGGCCACAAGGATATGTCCCCGGATGACCTCCATGTCAGTATGATTGCAGTCCAGATCTTCTGTCTTGTCAAGATAGCCTAACGCCATCTCAGGCTTTTTCAGTTCGCTGTAGGCAAAGGCAAGTTCCTGATAGATCTCCGGCAGATATCGTGAACCCACCGGTGCTTTTTCCTCTGCTATGAGCAAACGACCGACGGCCGCATCATATCTTCCAAGGTTTATCAGACAAGTGCCTTGGTGCAGATAGCCGAACTCGTCAGTATTGTTCTTCTCCGAGTACTTCTCGTAATAGGCCAATGCTTCCTCGTAGTTTTCCAGATGATAGAGGCCGTTGGCTTTCGTCAGAATGCTCTCTGTGTCATTAGGGTCGATAGCTATGGCATATTCACTGCTGGTGACGGAAGCACCGTAGTCCTCGCTCATGAACTGTGCATTGGCAAGGGCGTTCCAGTAAACCTTGGAGTAGGGGTTATGATCCAGCAACTCGTTAAATAGCCTGCCGCTGTCTTCATATTTGCCGATGCCGAAGAGGGTACGGGCCATCAGTTCCTTGAAATCATCCGAATCATCACCTTGTGAGCGAGCTATCCATTCAAACGATTTGTTGTAGTCGTTGTATTCGGCAAACAGATTGGCCACGTCATAAACGTAATCCATCTGCTCGTCAGGCGGCAGTTCCAGGAATTGCTTCCGGAACAGCTCATCGGCCTCTTCGGCCTTTCCCTCACAGATCAGGATTTCTCCTGACAGATAGAGGTATTCGGTGCTGTCGACGATACGTATCCGTTCAGCATACTCCCTTGCCAGGTCGAAATCCCCCCAGCTGAGGGCCTCACGGGCTTTGTAGAGCAAGGGACCGATGGCATCGGGGTTGAACTGCAGGGCAAGTTCTATGGCATCAGCAGCCTCTTCCATCCTTCCTTCGTAATGGTAATAGTCGGCTATATCGGCCAGATCGTCGGCATCCATATAGACCGGATGCCCCGATTTGACCGATTCCTCGTATTGCCGAAGGATCTGCTTGAATCCTTCACTGTCGAAATAGGCTGCGTTGTCTGTCATTGGGTTATTGCTTTTTTGCCCAGGAGTCTTTCAGACCGACGGTCTTGTTAAAGACGGGATGGGCATCGCTGGTATCGCTGTCAGGGGTGAAGTAGCCGATACGCTGGAACTGGAGATAGGTCAGCGGCTTCATCGTAGCAGCGAAGGGCTCCACATAACAATTGGTAAGGATATGAAGCGAATCAGGATTGATGATCTGCTTCATGGCAGTCACGGCATCGCAGTTCTGTTCTTCACGGATGGCTGCCATGTCGTCTCGGGGATTCTCCACCTTCCACAGACGGTCATAGAGACGTACCTCTGCCTTCACGGCATGTGCACAGCTCACCCAGTGGAGTGTCTTGCCCTTGATCTTACGGTTGGAACCGGGCAGACCGCTGCGTGACTCAGGATCGTAGGTGCAATAGATGGTAGTGACATTGCCGTTCTCATCCTCGTCGCAGGGATGCTCCTCATCGCATTTGATGATATAGGCATTCTTCAGACGGACTTCCTTGCCGGGGGCCAGACGCATGAATTTCTTCTCGGCCTCTTTCATGAAGTCATCCCGCTCAATCCACAGTTCGCGGCTGAACTCGATGGTATGGGTGCCATCGGCCTCATTCTCAGGATTGTTGACGGCTTCCAGTTGCTCCACCTGACCTTCCGGGTAGTTGGTAATCACCACCTTCACGGGATCGAGCACTGCACTCACACGGATGGCACGGCTGTTCAGGTCGTCACGAACGGCACTCTCCAGCAGGGCCATGTCGTTGAGGGCATCCAATTTGGTATAACCGATCTTATCGATGAAATTAACGATACTCTCAGGACTGTATCCACGACGACGGAATCCGCAGATGGTCGGCATACGGGGATCATCCCAGCCATTGACGAGCTTCTCGTTCACCAATGCCAGAAGATTGCGCTTCGACATCAGGGTGTAGTTCAGGTTCAGTTTGTTGAACTCTGTCTGACGGGGACGGTTATCCTCGATATTATCCGTCTCGCCTTTCCATTCTTTCATCCAGGTGACGAACAGATCGTAGAGGGGACGGTGCTCCACAAATTCCAAAGTACACCAGGAGTGTGTTACACCCTCCAGATAGTCGCTCTGGCCGTGGGTAAAGTCGTACATGGGGTAAGCGTTCCACTTATTGCCGGTACGGATATGCGGGATGTTCAGCACACGATAGATCAGAGGGTCGCGGAACAGCATGTTGGGATGGGCCATGTCGATCTTGGCTCTCAGCACGAGTGTTCCAGGCTCACACTTGCCGCTGTTCATAAACTCGAAGAGTTTCAGATTCTCCTCAACAGGACGGTCGCGGAAGGGACTGTTCGTTCCCGGACTGGTTGTCGTACCCTTCTGCTGGGCAATCACCTCGGCACTCTGCTCGTCGACATAGGCACGTCCCTGCTTGATGAGCCATACAGCAAAGTCCCAGAGCTCCTGAAAATAGTCGCTGGCATAGTAGACATTAGCCCACTGGAAACCGAGCCATTTGATATCATTCTCGATGCTCTCGATATATTCCGTGTCCTCCTTGATGGGGTTCGTATCGTCGAAACGGAGGTTACAGATACCGTTATATTTCTTGGCCAGACCGAAGTCGATGGCGATAGCCTTGGCGTGACCGATGTGAAGATAGCCATTGGGCTCCGGTGGGAAACGGGTCTGCATCCTACCGCCGTTCTTGCCTTCGGCCAGGTCATTGATCACTTTCTGCTCGATGAAACTCACTGAGCGTTTCTCCTCATTAATTATCTTCTCTTCCATATCTTATTAACTTTTCACTTTTCACTCTTCACTTTTCACTTCTCACTTCTATTTGATTCCTCTTTCATTGAGCGCTTTTGAATAGCGCGCCGCATTTTTCAAGTGCTCATTATACGTCTTGGCAAAATTGTGAGTGCCCGAGAAGTCTTCCTTGGCACACATATAGAGGAAGTCGTGGTCGACCCTGTTCAACACGGCATCGATACCTTTAATAGATGCCACTTTAATGGGGCCAGGGGGGAGTCCTGTATTCCGATAAGTGTTGTACGGACTGTCATAAAACAGCATGTCGTGGTAGATGCGTCGCAGTTCAAAACGCTTCATGGCGAATTTGATGGTGGGGTCTGCCTGAAGCGGCATGTCTGCCTTGAGACGGTTCAGATACATCCCTGCCACCATGGGCTTCTCCTCGTTGTTGGCCGTCTCTTCGTCGATGATACTGGCCAGGGTGCAAACCTCATTGGAGGTCAGGCCTATAGCCTCTGCTTTGGCCGTACGTTCACCATTCCAGAAACGGTCATGCTCTTTCTGCATGCGTTCCATCAACCCGTCAAGGCTGATGTTCCAGTATATCTCATAAGTGTTAGGCACAAACAGACTGGCGATGGTGGCAGTGTCATATCCCCAGCGTCCGCAGAAGTCATTGTCGGTAAGTGATGCGGCCAGTGTCAGGCTGTCAAGCATCAGTTTCTTGGAGAGTACACCTGCCAGCTTCTCCATCGTCCTGGATTCGGGTATGGTCAGCATTTCTGCCTGTTGATGGCCGTTTTTCAGGTTGCGAACGATTGTGACGGCATTTTCGCCGGGCTGGATGGCATAGCGTCCTGTACGTATGTTCTTGGTATATCCCCAATAACGGGCCAGGTATTTCAGTCCTGTCAGACCATGGGTCGTGGCTATCGGCTCCAGCTTGACATACACAGAGTCTGCCGTATCGTCGTCATCGATATAGAGGTAACACACCTTGTCCTCTTTCGATACATCGGTCAGGAAATAATAGTAAACCAATCCTCCCATCACGACCAGACAGATGATGATGGGAATCAGATAATATTTGGCTTTTATAGTCTTCATTTCTCTTCTAACATAAAAAATCGCTGCAAAATTACGAAATATTTATGAATTATGCATTATGTAATCGGAATTATTTCGTATCTTTGCACTAAAATAGTGATGATTATGAAATTGAAATTCACCATACATTACGGCACACAGTGGGGGGAGAGTCTTCACGTGGTGGTCAGTTATCTCAGTTCCGACGGCACCCGGAAAACTGCCAACCTGCTGATGTTGACCGACGATGGTAGCTTCTGGACCCTGGAGACGTCGGTCGTGGAGTCGCGCCAGCATCCCATGGAGTCCTTCTCCTATCATTATCAGGTGGAGGACGAGGAGGGCCACGTGCTTCGCCGCGAGTGGACGATGATTCCCCGGACCTATCATTTTGATACTTCCAAGAACTATGTCCTGTCAGATCTCTGGCGCGATATCCCCATCCAGTACCATCTGTACAGCAGTGCCTATATCACCACCAAGGGTCTTGTCCGCGATGAGCAGGTCAATCCGCTTCGGATGCCGCTTTACCGCAAGACCATCCTTTTCCGTGTCTCTGCCCCGCAATTGCTCAAGGGACAGTCATTGGCCATCGTCGGCAGTCATCCGGCGTTGGGCGACTGGAATGCTGCCCGCTATCTGCGGATGGAATACCTGGGACAGTACGATTGGATGCTGTCGGTCAATGTCGATGCCGTCCTTCTGCCACTGGAATATAAATATGTGATCATCGATGATGCCACGAACACCCTCGTGACATGGGAGGAGGGTGACAACCGCACCACCGACGGGCTGTTGCCACCTGATATCACCGCTGTTCCTGATGGGACAGTCCTGGTGGCCTATGGCGAGAACCTTCGCATCAAGGAACAGACCTGGCGTGCCGCCGGTGTCGTGGTGCCGGTATTCTCCCTTAGGAGCGACAGTTCGTATGGCGTCGGCGACTTCGGCGATCTCAGGCGGTTGGTCGACTGGGCTGTATTGACGGGGATGAAAGTGATCCAGATACTGCCGGTCAATGATACTTCCACATCGCATTCCTGGAGCGATTCCTATCCCTATAATATAGTCTCTGCCTTTGCCCTTCATCCGCATTATCTGGATCTGGAGGCTTTCGGCAGTCTGAAGAGCAAAACGAAGATGACGGCCTACCATCGCCAGCGCCGTGAACTCAATGCCATCGGCTATAGTGACTATGAGGCAGTGGATCGTGTCAAGGCCGCTTTCATAGACGATCTCTTCGAGGAGCGCGGCAAGCAGACCCTCGATTCCGAGGCGTTCAGATCATGGTTCGAGGCCAACCGCGATTGGCTCGAGCCCTACGCCCAATGGTTATCTAGCCAATCTAGTCAATCCAGCCCGACTAGTCTCTCTAGCCAATCTAGTCTGGCTAGAACCTTCTTCCTCCAATATCACCTCCATCTCCAGCTGAAGGCCGCTGCCGACTATGCGCGCTCCAAAGGCATCATCCTGAAAGGCGATATCCCCATCGGCGTGAATTTCGACAGCGTAGAGACCAAGATGCATCCCGCACTCTTCAATCTCGACTCCCAGACGGGTGCTCCCCCTGATGCCTTCTCTCAGAATGGACAGAACTGGGGCTTCCCCACCTACAACTGGAGCGATAGGTCTATTGTCCCCTGGTGGCACAGGCGGTTGGAGTGGATGGCGCAGTATTTCGATGCCTTCCGCATCGATCATGTCCTGGGATTCTTCCGTATCTGGGAGGTGCCTGTCGATGCCATCTTTGGCATTCTGGGTCATTTCTCACCTGCACTTCCCTTGACCGTCGGCGAGATAGAGTACTTCGGATTGCCTTTCCGCAAGGATTTTATGACGCGTCCGTTTATCAACGACCGGGTGATAGAGCGTCTTTTCGGCATTCATGCCCAGTTCGTGAAGGAGAATTTCCTGTTAGCCCGCAGCTATGGCCTTTACGACCTGAAGGCAGAATATAACACCCAGCGCAAGGTGCGTGACCATTTCGAAGGCCGCAACGATGAGAACAGTCTCTGGATTCGCGACGGCCTCTATCGGCTCATCAGTGGCGTGCTGTTCCTTGAGGATCCCCGTCAGCCGGACATGTACCATCCTCGTATCGGCATTTACAATGAGCCTGTCTTCGATGCCCTAACCAATGAGGAGAAAGATGCCTTCATGCGGCTTTACAACAATTTCTTCTACCAGCGTCACAACTTCTTCTGGGGCGCTGAGGCCATCCGTCGCCTGACAGATGTATTCGGTCAGACCCGGATGCTCTGTTGTGCAGAAGATCTGGGCATGCTGCCTGATTGCGTGGCACCGGTCCTCGACAGCCTCCGTATCCTGACATTGGAGATTCAGTCGATGCCGAAGCAGAACGGCTATGAGTTTACCCATCTCGATGGCAATCCCTATCGTAGCGTGGCCACATTCTCTACACACGACATGTCACCTCTGCGCCTTTGGTGGGAGGAGAGCCCGGAACGAACCCAGCGCTATTATGTCACGATGCTTCAGAAGCAGGGTAGGGCACCCGAGCATCTGCCGGCTCATCTGGCCGAGGAGATCATTGCCCGCCATCTCTATTGCCCGTCGATGCTCTGTATGTTGAGCCTGCAGGACTGGCTGGCCATGGACGGCGAACTCCGCTTCAAGAATCCTCGTGAGGAGCGCATCAACGTGCCCAGTGATCCCTATAACCATTGGAAATACCGTATGCATCTTACCATCGACTACCTGCTAAAGGCCGACAAATATAATAATAAGGTACGCACGATGATCACACGCAGCCGTAGGAGTGAATAGTGAATAGTTTCGACACATATATTTTTGATCTCGACGGCACCCTGCTCGATACCCTCGGTGATCTGGCGGCATCTGTCAATCATGCGCTTCGTACTCATGGTTTGCCGGAGCATTCCATCGACGATGTGCGGCGGTTTGTGGGCAATGGTGTCCGGAAACTGATGGAACGGGCCGTTCCCGATGGTGCCGGTAATCCACTCTTCGACGAGACCTTCGCCACCTTCCGCCAGTATTATATGGCGCATTCCTTGGATACCACCCGTCCTTACGAAGGTATTCCCGAGACGCTCGAAGCCTTGAAAGCCCGTGGTTGTCATCTGGCTGTGGTCAGCAATAAGATGATGGCAGCAACTCAGGAGCTATGCTACCATTTCTTCCCCAGCACCATCGAGGTCGCCATCGGCGAGGATGAGGCTGCCGGCATCCGTCGCAAGCCCGCCCCTGATACCGTCTTCGCAGCCTTAAAAGCCCTTGGGGTGGGGAAGGAGGATGCTGTCTATGTTGGCGATAGCGACGTGGATATCCAGACCGCCCGCAACGCCGGCATTCCCTGCATCAGTGTCCTATGGGGCTTCCGCGATCGTGACTTCCTGTTACAAAATGGAGCAGAAACTTTCATTTCCACTCCTTCTGAATTATTGCTTTGATTTTTACAGTTGCTGCAGAAAAAAGCAATTTGTAATGTAATATTGTAATAAATTCTATCGAACTGCTCTTTCTTTCTTGAGTTTCAGTATGCGTCGTACACTCTGGTTGATGCGTTCTTCGGTGAGTGTGCCGTTGTTCACGGCAGCCATCACGGCATCGAAGGCCTCGGTGAAGTAACGAGGGCCAAGCACGATGTCCACACCTGCCTTAAGACTGCCCACAGCGGCCTCAGCACTGGTGTACTGCTGGGTGATGGCCCCCATCTCCATAGCGTCGGTGATGATGATGTTCTGATAGCCCAGTTCACCGCGCAGCTTGTCTTGCAGGATAATGGGCGACATTGTTGAAGGCACGTCGGAGCCAGTCACCTTAGGTGCACCGATATGGGCTGTCATAATGAGTTGGCACCCCCACTTGATGCCCGCCTTGAAGGTCACCATCTCACAATCCAGCATCTCTTCCCATGTCTTCTGGGTCGAAGCATAGCCATAGTGCGTGTCAGCCTTTGTATCGCCGTGACCGGGGAAATGCTTGATGCAGCCAGTGATGCCGGCATCCTTCAGGCCTTGCAGATAGTTGACCACCATCGGCGCAGCCACTGCAGGATCGTCGCTGAAGGCACGAGGGCCGATGACGACGTTCTCGGGATTGGTGTTCACGTCGGCTACAGGAGCGAAGTCGATGTCAAAGCCATAGTGCTTCAGGTATGTGCCGATGGTATTGCCGCATTCGTAGGCATTCTGTGGGTCGCCAGTAGCACCAATGGCAGCCATCGACTCATACTTCTTGACATTGAAGTTCGGATTGTTGGCAATGCGTGACACGCGGCCTCCTTCCTCGTCGATGCAGAGCAGCGGATGACCGTTCAGAGCGCGTACTTGCGGGATGATACGGGCCAGTTGTGCTTCGTCCTCGATGTTCCAGGCATAAAGGATGATGCCGCCAACGGGATAGTTCTCGTTCACATGCTTCATGTTCTCTGTCACCTCCAGGACTTTGATTGATGCCAGGTCATCGTAAGTGGTCCATTCTATAGACGGGTCGAGCGACTCCAGACGAATATAAAAGAGCTGTCCCACCTTTTCGCGCAGTGTCATCTTCTGCAGCTGCGCTTCCACCTCGTCGACAGGTGGCGCTATAGGGTTGTCATTGTTCGTACACGATGTCAGCGCAAGACCGCAAGTCAGGATGGCGGCGAGCATCCATAGTTTCATTTCTTTCATATAAATTTATTGTTTAACTCAAACTTATTTTCTTGCTCAGAGTCAATATGTTATGTCCATTGATGTGTTCATAGTTGATAGTGTCCATCAGTTCACGAACCAAGAGGATACCCAATCCGCCAACCTGGCGCTCTTCAGCAGAGAGTGTGATGTCAACCTTTTTCTCGATGGTAGGATCAAAAGGCATGCCAGAATCATCAATCACTACTTTCAACTGATGGCCGTCTGACATCATCGTGACTTCTACACTCCCCTCCGTCCCGTACGGATAGGCATATTCTATCACATTGACTACGGCTTCCTCTACAGCCAATCGCAACTGACTCGCCAATGACTTTTCGAGATTCATCTTTTCATAGAACGACTTCTGGAAAGTGCTCAGTTTCGACACCTCGTGAACATCGTTTTTCAGCGTGATCGTTTCTTTCAAGGTACTTTCATACTGTTGAGGGGTATAGCGAATGGCGAGCATCGTCAAGTCATCACTTTGTTCTGCACCGCCCACAAATCCGCGCACAGCCTTGTCTATGGTCTCCAACAATTCTTGAGGGCGCGTGTCAGTGCAAGTAGCAAGTACCTCCTCTACTTGCTTTATTCCGAACTGTTTGCGTTCGCAGTTCTTCGCCTCCGTCAGTCCGTCGGTATAAAGGAAGATGGTGCTATTGGGCTGAAGATACGTCTCAATTATGTCATACTTCACCTCGTCGAACAAGCCGACTGGCAAATGAGCTTTAGCCTCTAGACAGGTCCACTGACCATTTGCCAGAATCATTGGGACATCGTGACCGGCATTACAATACTTTAGATGGCCTGTAGGCAGGTCGAGCACACCGATGAACAAGGTGACAAACATATTGGTGTCGTTACCCTGACAGGCCGATTCGTTGATGTATTGCATGATGAGGGCAGGGTTGTTCTCGTGGTTAGAGAAAGCACGGAAGAACGAACGTGTTCCCGCCATCAGCATGGCCGAAGGCGTACCCTTGCCGCTGACATCACCGATACAGAAGAATAGTTTCAACAACGCTGCTACGATGATGATAGTCAGATTGGTATGGGTCTTAAAAAATGAAGAAGGTTTCACAGTGCCAAAATTTGTGGCAAAAATACTTTTATTTCCTGACATACACAAATTATTTGCAAATTTTAAGCATTTTGGTCGCGGTACCCTCAAATTTGTTTCTTTTTTTTTGGTGGTTTGGAAGAAAAACTGTATTTTTGCAAGCATAACTTCTAAATTGTAAATATTCAAATTG
>JAEETD010000154.1 GCA_016290175.1 Prevotella sp.
GAGTCGCGTGCCTGTTCTATCCGTCCTATCGTGTAGTCGTTTTCTGCCTGCGTGTAAATCTGGCGTATGCTGACATCCGTCTGCGCTGGGCATGGAACTACGCTAAGTAACAGAAGTATGATATATAATAACTGTTTTTTCATATTTCATCTTTTCAGTTTAGGCAGTGTGACGGTAAACTCTGTGTATTGGTCTAAGGCAGACTCGACGGTAATGTCGCCACCGTGGTTTTGTATGATTTCACGGCTCAGGTAGAGTCCTACGCCCGCAGCCTCCTGAGTGGTCTTGGTAGTGAAGAAGGGGTCGAAGATCTTGGGGAGGATTTTCTCTTCGATTCCGATGCCGTTGTCACGGATTCTGAGGGTGTAGTGATGGCCTGTGGCAGTGGCAGTGAGCGATACCTCGGGGGCGTATGATATATGCTGCGCCTTTTTTACTATGGCATGGACGGCGTTGCCCAGCAGGCTCATGACAGTCTTGCTGAGCATGTCAGGATTGCCATGAAGGGGCATCGCCTCTGCCGGCAGTCGGACCGAGAAACTGATGTGGTGCTGCTCCTTCTCCTTGGCGAAGGAGTTGTTGAACATTTCCTCATTCCGCTGAAGCACGGGCAGGAGGTCCATATCCACATAGCCGCCTGTGCGGTCTTTCAGTATTTCTCTCATAGCTTTCAGCATGTGGGTGGTTGACTGGCCGTTTTGCTCCACATGTTGTAGGTTTTCCGTCAGCATGCCAAGCATGTCGAGCGTGTCGTCATAGTCGTCGGCGTTGATACGCTCCTTGTTGCTGTCGATGTTTGTCTTGATGTCGGAGAGCAGGTCGCTGCTCATCTTCGAGAAATTGATGATAAAGTTCATTGGGTTCAGGATACGGTCAATGAGCCCCTCGGTCAGTTTACCCACCGTGGCCATCTTCTCCTGGCGTATCAACTCATGCTGGGCACTGCTCAGGTCATCGAGGGCTTTCTCAAGGCTTTTTGATTTTTCCTCGATTTCGTCTTTTTGCCTGACGATTTCATCCTTCTGCTTGACAACCTCCGAGGTGCGCTGCTCGACGATACGCTCCAGTTTTATCTTGTCTTTTTGCAGACGCTTCAAGCGATAGCGGAACAGCAGCCATACCAGATAGCCTGCCAGCATGAAGTAGACCGCCACCATATACCAGCGCATCAGAAGCGGGTAGGCAATGCTGAAGCTTACTGTCGCTATTTCCGAGAGTTCGCCGCTGGCCTGCTGGGCCTGTACGCTCAACGTGTAGGAGCCGTATGGCATGTTCAGGAATTCTATGTCCTGCTTCTCCGTCCATGCGCTCCAGTTGTCCGTGTTGAGTCTGTAGCGATACAGTGTCTTGCCCGATAACTGAGCGTATGAGAGTGCATAGTAGAAATGCAGGTGACGGTTGTCACTATCTATCTTTTTCAGCTGTTCGGGCATCTCGCCGTAGCCGCCCCAAAGCACGCTGTCGTTGCCAAGGACAATACTCGTGAAGCGCACCAGGCTTCCCTCTGTCAACTTGGCCAGCTGTTGCTTCCCGGTGTCTATCACTGCCACCACCTCGTCGCCTCCTATCCAATATTGTTCTCCGTAGCGGAATTGGGTTTTCACCTCGATGTCGCTCAACGGCTTGAGCAGATGTTCAGGCAGTTCCTCTAATGGCTCGCGAGGCTTTCCCGGGTCGTTGCCTGATGTATCGCCGTAAACGTTCTGGAGCCACAGGTGTCCATGACCGTCGCTGCGGATATCTGTCACCAGTGGCATGTCGGCAACCTTCGTCCGAAGCGTGAAATCTCCTTGATACAGCCATACAGCGTCGGCCTCACCCGCATACACCTTGTCGCCCTCCACCAGCAGTGCTGTCGTGGCATTCGACGTGAGCCTGCTGACGCTTCTACCGCGCCCTAAACGATAGATGCCGCTCGATGTGGCGGCAAGCATATAGTCGCCTTGATGGCACAGTGCCCAGCAGATGTTGCTGACGGTCTCTATTCTCTGGCATTGCCGAGAACTGATGCGGTAGAGTCCATTCGTGCCTCCAACGTAGAAGTCTCCGTCGAAGGCCGTGATGGCATAGACCTCACCGGCCAGTCCGTCTTTCCCCAGTATGTAACTGTAGACCGATGGCATTTCAATAGCGAAGACACCGTGCGAGGTGGCTCCCCATAGCATGCCGTGACCATCGTATGCCACATAGGCCACCTGATTGGAGCAGAGTCCGTCGGCCTCAGTGATGGTATAGAGTTCATGGTCATTAGCGTCTGTAATCATCAGACCGTTATTCATACGTACTTTGACCCGTAAACCTCCGTCCAGTTCTTCAGTCTGGGTGATATCGTCCAAGACAACATCGTTTTCGTTGGCAGTGAGTTTTTCCACCGAAATGATGTCCGAACTTATGCCCATGTGTAGGTCTGTGTTGGCGCGTTTCTTCCGTGTGACGG
>JAEETD010000084.1 GCA_016290175.1 Prevotella sp.
AGACGCTCAGAGTTATTGCTCGGCAATGAGGCAATGGATTGTATCGCCCAAAAACGGGTGATTATCTTTGGTGTGGGTGGTGTTGGCTCGTGGTGCGCCGAGAGTTTGGTGCGAAGCGGCATCAGGCAGTTGACGATTGTGGACAGCGACCGCGTATGTATCACCAATATCAACCGCCAGCTGATGGCGACAAGCAAGACAGTGGGACAAGTGAAGGTAGAGGCTCTCAAAGAGCGTCTGCTCACCATAAACCCCAAAGCTGAGATTACGGCGCTTCAGCAGATTTTCAATGAGGAGACTGCGGAGGAGTTTGACCTCGACACCTACGACTACATCATCGATGCCATCGACTCGCTGAAGGACAAAGCGCTGCTGATTCTGATGGCTTGTCGTACAAACGCCAAACTCTTTTCATCGATGGGCGCAGCCCTAAAGCTCGACCCCACGCGTATCAAGGTGACGGAGTTCTGGAAAGTGCAGGGCGATCCGCTGGCACGCGCGCTGAGAAAGAAATTCAAGTCGCAGAAGCAATTCCCCAAGCATAAATTCCAATGTGTCTATAGTGACGAACTTTTGGAGAACAAAGGCCATAATGCTACTTGTGGGACAGAGCAGTGTATGTGCCCTAAAGCGAAAAATGGTCCAGGCGACCCCAGTCTCCTGAACCATGAATGGTGTTCTGCAAAAGCCCAAATCAACGGTACTCTTGCCCACATCACCGCCATTTTCGGCTTCATGCTTGCTGGGTTGGTGATTCAAGACGCTACACCCTAATGGTATCACAAAAACTATAATGATTATGAAGAGAATGTTTTTCTGCCTCATGGCAATGATGAGTGTGCTGACAATGACAGCACAGAGTAGTATTTATGATTTCAAGGTAAAGGATGACGTAGGACAGGAGGTTTCGCTCTCTGACTACAAGGGCAAGGTGCTGCTGATTGTGAACACCGCGACCCGATGCGGATTCACACCTCAGTACAAGGACTTGGAACCGCTCTACCAGAAGTATCACGCACAGGGCTTCGAGATTCTCGACTTCCCCTGCAACCAGTTTGGCCAGCAGGCTCCCGGCACGATTCAAGAGATTCACTCGTTCTGCACGGCCAACTTCGACATCCATTTCCCGCAGTTCGACAAGATTGATGTGAATGGCGAGAATGCCCATCCGCTCTACACTTGGCTAAAGACACAAGCTGGCGGCGGCGACATCAAGTGGAACTTCACCAAGTTCCTCGTTGGGCGCGACGGCAAGGTCATCAAACGCTACGAGTCGCGCGATCAGATTGCCACCATCGAGGCTGACATGCAGACGGAGGTCAATCCCGTGCTGAGTAACATGATGGCGCGTCGCTCCATCCGCAAGTACCTCGACAAGCCTGTTGAGCACGAGAAGCTGGAGATTATCGTGAAATGCGGTATCAATGCCCCCAGTGGCATGAACCGCCAGCCGTGGATTGTCCGCGTGGTGGAGGATCAGAAGCTGATAGCCGACGTGAACGAGGTGTTTAAGCAGGAGAACCCTGAGCAGGTCGCCCGCGACAAGGACTTCAAGAATATGTTCCGCAATGCGCCGAACCTTATCTGCGTCTGCACGCCTGCCAATGGTGGTGGCGAACTGGATGCAGGATTGCTGGGCGAAAACATGATGCTAGCGGCACAATCTATGGGATTAGGCACCTGTTGTCTCGGTGGTCCTGTGCGCTTCCTGCTGTCGAACGAGAAATGCAAGTTCTTCCTTGACCGCCTCGACATCCCCGCTGACTACAAGCTGAACTACATCCTTGCCATTGGCTATCCCGACGAGCAGCCCGACGCCAAGCCTCGCGATGCTTCGAAGGTGAAGTACATCAAGTAAGCCATGATTATAGATGTACCTCCTTATTCACCACCTCCCCGTTCAAAATCTTGAAGGAGTTCAGATGAATGCCTTCCTGAAGTGAAAGAATGGCATAGCGGATGGTGGGGTCGTTGGCCAAGCGGAGGTCTTCTTGTGAGGGACGTGAGGGCGAGGCGGGATGACTATGCCAGTTGGCGAGAATCTTCAGACCGTTCTGACGAGCGTATTTCAATGCCGCAAACTGATCCTTCGGGGCAAAAGAGAAGTGCTCTGGCGAGTGGTCTATGTTCTCCATCCAGTAGTTCTCAGTCACTACGTCGCCCTCCTCACCACTAATGCCCAGCAGGTAACCGCACGTCTCATTCGGTGCGTCCTGCTGGGCTTGGCTTACTAATTTATCAATAACTGTCTGTGGAATCTTCATCACTTAGTGGTTTTTGAGGTCGCAAGCGGCCTGTTCATAATCTATCAGACGATCGATGGTAGGGTTCGTGCCGCAGATGGCGCACGAGTCGCGATGCTTCACAGGAACGGTGCGAAACTGCATGGTCTTGGCATCGAAGGTGAGCAGACGATTTGTCAGCAGTTCGCCGATGCCTGTGAAATACTTCAGTGTCTCAGCGGCCTGGATGGTGCCCAGCATACCAGCGATGGCACCGAGGACGCCTGCTTGAGAGCAGGTGGGTACTGCTCCCACGGGAGGCGGTTCCTTAAACATACAACGGTAGCAAGCTGTGCCAGGCAGATGGGTAAACGTCTGACCGTTAAAGCGCAGGATGCCGCCGTGCGAGAAGGGTTTGCCCGCCATCACACAGGCATCGTTGATGAGGAACTTCACGGGGAAGTTGTCCGTGCCGTCGACGATGAAGTCGTACTCCTTGATAATATCGAGTGCGTTCGACGAGTCGAGGAACTCGTAATAGGTATCGACCTTCACGTCAGGGTTGATAGCCTTGATCTTTTCCTCAGCACTCTTTACCTTAGGCACACCCACGTCTTTGGTGAAGTGGATCACCTGACGCTGGAGGTTGCTTAAATCCACCACATCGGCATCCACGATACCTATGGTACCGATGCCCGCAGCAGCGAGGTAGAGAGAGACGGGAGCACCTAGTCCGCCGGCACCCACTACGAGCACACGCGCGTTCATTATCTTCTCTTGTCCCTCCACGCCGACATCCTGCAAGAGGATGTGCCGCGAATAGCGCTGTATCTGTTCTTCTGTAAAATCTATCATCGTGCTCCGCCTCCCATGAAATACAGGAAATCGACCTTGTCGCCTTCCTTCAGTTGAATACTCTCCCAGTCCTCGCGCTCGGCATACTCCTCGTTCACCTGCACGCTGACCATCTCGGGCTGCAGCACGTTCTGCTGCTGAATCAGTTCACTTACATTGAGCGGCAGGCTCACTTCCTGCGCGTCTCCATTTACATAAATTTTTGTCATAATCGTTTGAGTTTGAATTCGTCTGCAAAGGTACGGCGAAATCAGCACTCCCACAATCCCATAGGGATGGTAAATCGCATACCATATCAAGGGTATGCAGAATGCCATGAACGTGCGATTGTGGGAGTGCGAAAACTGCCGTACCTTTGCACCCAGAACTCAAACGTTATTTTTATGGCAGAACAAAAGAAATTAAGCATCATCGCTTTCAGTGGCGATTTCGACAAACTGACAGCAGTATTTACATTAGGTACGGGCGCGGCGGCGGTAGGCTACGAGGTGAACATCTTTTTCACCTTCTGGGGTCTCGACGCCATCAAGCAGAAGCAGGGCCGCTCATTCACAGGTGGCAATTGGCTGACGAAACTCTTCGGCTTTATGATGGGCGGTCTGAAGGTCACTCCCACGAGCCGTTTCAACTTCCTCGGTGCAGGCCCGAAGATCTTCCGCTACCTCATGCGCAAGAACAACGTGGCGACCCTTGAAGAACTCGTCGAGGCAGCCAAGGCCCTCGGCGTCAACCTCTATGCCTGTGAGATGGCGATGCACGTGCTCGGTCTGAAGAAAGAGGACTTCATCCCCGAGGTGAAGGACGTGCTCGGCGTAGCATCGTTCCTAAACCTCAGCGAAGGTGGACAGACATTATTCATTTAAAAAGGTAAGGATATGGCAACAAAAGTATTAGACATCACGAAGGAGCATTGCCCGATGACCTTCGTCAAAACCAAGATCGAGCTCTCGAAGCTCCAGCCGGGCGACATTCTGGAAGTACTGCTCGCAGAGGGCGAACCACTCGACAACGTGCCCCGCAATGCTAAGGAACAGGGCTATAACGTTCTCTCCGTAGAACATGTGGAAGGAACAATACATAAAGTAACAATAAAAAAGTAAAACACTTAAACTCAAACGATTATGGCAGATTCTAATTTACAGCGCAGTGTGACCACTGCTACCGCCAGAAGACTGGCAACCACCACCAAGACCGCCCCACAGATGGGCTCTATCACTCCGAGATTACTCCTGAAGTTATTGCCCTGGGTGCAAGTCAGCGGCGGCACGTTCCGCGTGAATCGCACGAAGGTCGAACTTCGTAAGAACGACCGCTTACCCATCCAGTATGTGAATGGCGTGCCTTCGTTTACGGCAAAGAACCTAAAAGCGATCCCCCTCTTCTCCGAGTTCGACGACGAGATACTGAACCGTCTGGTCAGTTCGTTCGAGGCGAAGGAGGTAGATGTCGATAAACTCTTCGTGGAGGAGGGCAAAGATAAGCAGCGCTTCTTCATCGTGGCCAGCGGACAGGCCGAGGTCATCAGCAAGGGCCCTCACGGTGAGGACTTGCGGATTGCCCTGTTAGGCGACGGCGAATATTTCGGCGAGGCCGATCTGCTGGATGAGCAGGAGTCGACCGTCAGCGTCCGCGCCATCACACCGACCACATTCCTTGGCCTGAAGTTGAAGGAGCTGATCAAGTTCATCAAGGAGGTACCTGACTTCCGCGAGACGTTCGAGAAAGCGGTTGACAAGCAGCTGCGCCTGAAGGCATCGGTGAATGACAACGGCGAGAAGCACATCGATCTGGTGAGCGGACATGAGGAGGACAACATCATCCCCGAGACCTACATCGACTACGAGGAGAATCCGACGGAGTATTCACTGAACACGCTGCAGACGGTGGTTCGTGTGCATACCCGCGTGAGCGACCTTTATAATAATCCCTACAACCAGTTGGAGGAACAGCTTCGTCTCTCGATTGAGAGCATCAAGGAACGCCAGGAATGGGAACTCATCAACAACAAGCAGTTCGGCTTGCTGGCTGCTGCTAATCCCGCTTACCGCATCACCACGCGCTACGGCTCACCCACACCCGATGATCTCGACGAACTGCTCTCATTGGTTTGGAAGGAGCCTGCTTTCTTCATCGCCCACCCAAGAGCCATCGCCGCTTTCGAGCGTGAATGTACGTGGCGCGGTGTACCGCCTGTGACAACGGATTTGTTTGGTACCAGAGTGATTCTGTGGCGCGGTGTTCCCCTGATTCCATCAGACAAGGTAGAGGTTGAGGGCCAGTATCTGACAGGTCGCGGCGTCGGTACGACGAAGATAATCCTCGTTCGTGTCGGTGAGAAGAACCAGGGTGTCATCGGTCTGCACCAAAGCGGCATCCTCGGCGAGATTGCCCCATCGCTTTCAGCACGCTTGATGGGTCTTGACAAGTTCGGCGTGGCCTCTTATCTGCTCACGAAGTACTTCTCGTTAGCCGCCCTTACCGACGATGCCATCGCCGTGCTCGAGAACGTCGAAGTTGGCTATTATCACGATTATCAGCATCGAAATAAGGTTGAGAAATAATGATAGATATTCAGAATATTAACGGATACGGTATACAAGATCCTGGGTTCGAATTGCTGAGGCAGGTAGCGCAGAAGTACTGTCCCGAGGAGCTTCAGGCGGAGAGACAGGCGGTCCTACCTGACGAGACGCTGAATCTCACCGAGCTGGAGACAGCCTTCAATGCGCTGTTGGCGGGCGGTAGCGGCTATGGCGATCTGCCCTATATCGGCGACGTGGACGCCCATACCTCAGCTCTTCCCAAGGACGACGGCTTCGGCATCGGCATCCCCGAGACGCAGAAGCTGCGCGACCTGCACTACGAGGAGGCCGACACGCTGAACTCGGAGCAGATCAAGCGCGACTTCCCCGTGCTCAATCAGAAGGTGAACGGCCACGACCTCGTCTGGCTCGACAACGGCGCAACGACGCAGAAGCCAAACCAGGTCATCGACAAGATCTCGGACTATTACCGTAATTATAATAGTAACATCCATCGCGGGGCGCATACACTTGCTGCCCGTGCGACGGATGCCTACGAGGAGGCACGCGAAAAGGTGCAGCGGTTTATCAACGCCGCCACCAGCGAGGAGATCATTTTCGTACGTGGCACCACCGAGGGTATCAACCTCGTAGCGCAGACCTACGGCCGACAGTTCATTACACCAGGCGATGATGTGATTGTCTCAGAATTGGATCATCACGCGAACATCGTACCTTGGCAGCGTGTGGCTCAGGAGCGTGGCGCAACCCTGCGCGCCATTCCCACCGACCAGAACGGCGACCTTATTCTCTCTGAATTCGAGCGCCTCATCACGCCTCGCACAAGGTTCGTATCAGTGGGCCATGTGAACAACACGTTTGGCACTATCAACGATGTGAAACGCATCATCGAGATTGCCCATTCACACAACATCCCTGTGCTGATTGATGGTGCTCAGTCCATCGCCCATACACCTGTCGATGTGCAGGCTTTGGGTGCCGACTTCTTCGTGTTCAGCGGACATAAGATCTACGGTCCCAACGGTATCGGTGTGGTTTATGGTCGCAAGGAACTGCTCGACAAGATGCAGCCTTGGCAAGGTGGTGGTAATATGATCAAGGACGTCACCATTGAGCGTACAGAGTACAACGTACCCCCTGCCCGCTTCGAGGCAGGAACACCCAACGTGGCTGATGCTATAGGACTGGGTGCAGCCCTCGACTATGTGTCGCACATCGGTCTGCGCAATATCGAGAATCATGAGCACCAACTGACGGAGTACGCCCGTGAGCAACTCGCCCAGATTCCTGGCTTGACGCTCATTGGCAATCCCAAGAACCGAGTCTCAGTCGTGAGTTTCGTCCTCGACGGCATCCCCGTTCCAGAAACAGGTACGTTATTAGATAAGGAGGGCATCGCAGTGCGTGCTGGTCACCACTGCGCCCAGCCCGCCCTCCGTGCCCTGGGCTACGAAATGAGCGTCCGTCCCACCTTCGCCCTCTACAACACCCGCGAAGATGTCGACAAACTCGTGATTGCAGTACGAAAGATTGTTGGACAGAGATAATATGCAGTACGAAACGAAAATATTGACGACGAAGTATCAGAAACCTGATGCATACGGGGCATTGTCGATGCCCGTCTACTATACGGCGGCGTTTGAGTTTGAGTCTGCCAAGGCCATGGGCGACGCGTTTTGCGGTCGTTCCATGGCCCCGTCGTATGCCCGCATCGCCAACCCCACGGTGACCTATTTAGAGGAACGCGTGCGGCAACTGACTGGGGCAACAAGCGTGACGGCACTTAACACAGGTATGGCCGCCATCCACTATGCCCTCACGGCTGTCAGTGCGGCAGGACTCAACATCGTGGCATCGAAGCATCTCTTTGGTAATAGCGTTTCGCTGATTCGCGACACGTTGGGCAATTTCGGCATAGAGCCGCGCTTTGTCAATTTCACCAAGCCTGAGGAGGTAGAGGCACAGATTGATGACAAGACCTGTGCCCTCTTCTTCGAGATCATTACCAATCCGCAGTTGTTCGTGGCTGACATCCGAGCGCTGGCCGACATCGCTCACAAGGCCGGTGTGCCCTTGATTGCCGATACCACCATCGTGCCGTTCTCCACCTTTCGTGCCGTCGATTTCGGCGTGGATATCGAGGTGGTGTCGAGCACGAAGTATATCTCTGGTGGTGGTACGGGTCTCGGTGGCTTGCTCATCGACTACGGAAAGTTCGATTGGTCGCTGTCGCCCTCCCCTGCCCTGCAGGCTCGCATAAAAAAGGTCGGCAAGAAACTGGCATTCACAGCTCGTGTCAAAACGGAACTCATTACGAACCTCGGTGCACTGATGACACCTCAGGCGGCCTACATGGAAACCCTTGGTCTCGACACCCTCGATATCCGTTTCCGTCGTCAGGCAGAGACCACGCTGTGGCTCGCGAAACAATGTCAGCAACTGCCAGAGATCAAACGAGTCAACTATACTGGTTTGGAGGATAATCCCTTCTACGAACTCTCGAAATCACAATTCGGCCCCTTGCCTGGTGCCGTCTTCACCATCGACCTCGAATCGAAAGAGGCAGCATGGGCGTTCATCGACAAGCTCCAGATCATCCGTCGTGCCACGAACCTCTTCGACCGCAAGTCGCTGGCCATCCATCCCGCCTCGACCATCTTCGGTCTCTTTACCCCCGAACAATGTGCGGAGATGTCTGTCCCCGACACCACCGTCCGCCTGAGCATTGGTCTCGAAGCCGGTGAGGATTTGTTGGAAGATATTGCTCAATCCCTCACATAATCTTCGGAATCGCCTTTGTATAAAGGCTGTCCCAGCAATTATGTGAGGGATGAGGGATTTTAGCGAGCAGTATTCACGTTGCTAGTGAGCAGTATTCACACTGGCAGCGAGAATACTGCTCGCTTAACCGTAGCTGATAGCCAGTCATTGCCTACCTGATCATCAATCGTAGCCAACTTGGTCACTTCCCAATACTCAGCCCTTATCATTCAGCAAAGGCCCATTCTCCCTAGTTATGCCGTTTTTGCGCCCTAGGCAGGCAGCAAATTTTTCTTAGGTAGTTCTCTCATAACGATCTAACACATCGTGAGCATGAATACATTGCGAAAAATTTCGTTGCGAAAAATTTCGTTGCGAAAAATTTCGCATAACATTTGGAGGTATCAAACATTTGTTGTATCTTTGCAGCAAAAAGGTGCGATATGAAGAATCCATTTAAGTTCGGTACACTTGTCGATGACGAGTTCTTTACTGATAGAGTCAGCGAATTGGAGAGTATCCAAAGAATGCTTGACAGCGAAAACCATCTAGTGCTCATCAGCCCACGTAGGTTTGGAAAATCAAGTCTTGTGGCTAAAGCAGTGAAAGCATCCGGACGTCCTTCCATATCACTCAATCTGCAAAACATGCTCAGCATTGAGGATTTTGCTTCAAAGATCCTACGTGAGCTTTTCCGTCTGTATCCATTAGAGCGCATCAAGCATTTAATGACGCATTTCAGGATTGTCCCAACAGTATCTACTAATCCCATTACTAATGGTGTTGACGTGTCATTCCAGCCAGTCATTAATGGCATTGTCCTTCTGGAAGACGCAATGGCTCTGCTCGAAAAGGTGAGTACGGAGGATAAGAAGTTAATAGTTGTCTTTGATGAATTCCAGGAGATTATGAATATTCGCAAGGGATTGGATAAGCAGCTACGCTCTATCATGCAAGAGCAGCAGCACTTGAACTATATCCTGTTGGGTAGCCAAGAGTCAATGATGACAGAGATTTTCGAACGAAAGAAGTCTCCTTTCTATCATTTTGGAAAGTTGATGCATCTGAATAAGATTCCATACGAAGATTTCAGAACCTACGTGGCAGAGCGGCTGCCATTAAAAGATGGAAAGTCTCAAGACAATATTGTCGATGAGATACTCTCCTTTACAGGTCTTCACCCTTATTACACCCAGCAGTTGAGTGCTCAGGTTTGGGAGATAATGACCTATGACCAGCACTTCGATAATGTTGTCGATGAAGCCATCGGTGCCATCGTCCAGACTCACGATCTGGACTTCGAACGTCTCTGGCTCAGTTTTAATCGCACAGACCGTTTTATCATGCAGAGTCTGAGTAACAATAATAACCCTTTGCAAAATCGTCAAATGGCTACCAGTACCACATTCAGCGCCATCAAACGACTGATGAAAGCTGGCTATGTGATACGTGTAGAGGATTATGAGATTGAAGACCCATTCTTCAAAACTTGGATTATAAAGACGTGCATATAGAATATCAGATTAACCAAAGTGGCATCTGGCAGACTCGATGGAAATAATAATTCATCCGCCGTAGCTATATCCATGAGCATCGGCTATGCGTTCTAAGAGTATATATCAATGAGACGCTGCCTCACACCTCTTCGATTTGTAACTGAAACCATAAGGGCATCGCCAGCGTTTCAAGCGGCTCTCGTTTCCAGCGTAGGGCAGTCTCGTGAACAGGTGTTTGGGTGTATTACTCTCATTTGCCGTTTTATTGGGAGCGTTTCATTTTTCAAAAGAGCGAAATTGAAGCCAATCGTCTGAATATTAAGCGGTTGGCTTTGTGTTTTGTGTGAAAAGTCGGAAAAACAGGCCAAAAATGAAACGCCCTTTTTGATACAACGAATTGGAAAAATCCGTATCTTTGCACAAATTATGTTAAAAGTCACACCCTCTCGTGCAAGATTTCAGCACATTCGGGGTTGTATAAATAGAATAAGGTGTATTTCGCAAAAGAATAAATGATATGAGAATGAAAACAATAACAATTACGATGTGCTTCTTGCTGACCATAGGTTTGGCAGGGTGTAGTAAAGATGGAGAGCCGGAAATAATCCCTGTAGAGGAAGGAAATGACAATTCGTCAAATGGCTGGATGAGTGAGATGGATGAGGAAACTACTTCACTTTTTCAGGAGATTATGGGTGAATGGAAGCTTGTAGAGGCTATACCTGAAAGCCATACTCTCAGTGGCATAGATTACTTTTGCTTTTATCCAGATGGTACATGTACATATCATTCCGCTCCTGAATCAAAAACTTATCAAGGGAAATTTGACATCATTAAGGGAGATAATTGGAATGTTCCAACAACAGATTATAGGTCTCTTCCAACTAATTTTAGGTTAAGGATCTTTGGAGGTGATGAATTATGTCAAGTCTTTCCTTTTGTTATAGAGGGTAAAAAAATGCATATAAACATTTTGGGATTTACTTATATTCATACAGCCTTAATGTTTGAACGTGTGAACGACGAGCCACTGTCGAACGAAGGTAATGATTACAAACCCATTGAGCTCACGCGAGCCGAACAGGAACTGGTGACGGCTAACAATGACTTTGCCTTCAACCTGTTCCGCAAGGCAGGTCCGCGTCCGACGAATGCCGCAGATATCTGCTTTGTCGAGCCCAACAAGAGTACCATCCTCTCGCCCATCAGTATTACCTATGCCCTTGGTATGCTGAACAACGGTGCTGCTGGTGAGACGCAGGCACAGATCAACAAGGTGTTGGGTTTCGGAGAGACGGGTGCTGACGGCATCAACGCTTTCTGCCAAAAGATGCTTACTGAGGCGCCAAAACTTGATAAGTTAACAAAGGTGATGATTGCCAACACCATCTATATAAACAAGGGCTATCAGTTGAAGCCGGATTTTGTGACTAAAGCCAAAAGCTATTACGATGCAGAGCCTGAGACACGCGACTTCGCTGATGGCAAGACGATGGATGTGATTAATCAGTGGGGCAGCGATCATACGGAAAAGATGATCGAGAAGGTGCTCAACGAGGACGAGTTCAACCCATTGGCTGTGAGTTACCTGCTGAACGCCATCTATTTCAAAGGTGCTTGGGCGGAGAAGTTTGATAAGGCCAATACGAAGGATGAGGCATTCAGGAAAGAAGACAACCAAGAGGTGCAGGTGCCGATGATGCATCAAGAGCACGAGTTCAACTATACCGAGGATGAGGATTGTCAGGCACTCTGTCTGCCATATGGCAACAATGCCTATCGCATGACTATCCTGTTGCCGAAGGAAGGCAGAACCGTGTATAGTCTGGCCCAGAAACTTTCGGCTAAGACTTGGCAACGATACCAGTGGATGGGAAGCACAGCTATCGTGGATGTGAAACTTCCCCGTTTCGAGTCGAAGACGGGTGTGGACTTGAAGCCGGTCATGTCGGCACTCGGCATGCCTAACGCCTTTGACTACCGCCTGGCAGAGTTCCCAAACTTCTGCAACGTGCCGATCTTTATCGACCTGATGAAACAGGTGGCCCGTATCAAACTCAGCGAGGAAGGTACGGAGGCGGCAGCAGTCACGATGATAGGACTGTTTGAGTCGATAAATTCGACACCTAAAGAGCCCAAGCACGTGAACTTCCACGCCACAAGTCCGTTTATCTACGTCATCAGCGAACAGTCGACTGGTGCTATCTTCTTTATCGGACAATATATGGGCGATTAAAGGATCACGGGGTCGGTTCTACTTCTATGTTGCAAACCAAATAATTGGTCCATCTTTTAGCATTGTTTAATCGTTTTATTATCGTTTTTACTTTATTTTACACATATACAGCCAAGAAATCCCCCTCCAGACACG
>JAEETD010000017.1 GCA_016290175.1 Prevotella sp.
GTTCTGCCGTACGTGTGAAGTACACCGTACCTGTAACCTTCCGTCTTCAGTAATTTTTAAAGATGAACGCATTCAACAAATTACACATATTAGTTGGATTCACTCTAATGTTAGGCTTGCTCCACGCATGTGGGAGCAAGCCTAATCCTGAAAAGGAAGAGGCCTATCAGAAAGCCGCCAGCTGTCTGGCTGCCGACGAGAGCTTCTACCCCATCATCGACGAAGCGCTCTATTATTTCCAAAACCAGACGCTCGACTCCATCACCCCCATCTATATCAACGAGCAGGAGGCGGTGCAGAAGCTGATGAAACTGGAAACTTGGCTGGCGTTCACCACGCGTGACTTCACCGCCAAGGAGAGAAAGAACCTGCAGGACCGCAGGTATCTGCCCAGGGCCATCCCCATCGCCTATGACGGACTGGCCATCATCGTCAACAACGCCAATCCTGACACCTGCATCACCGTGAAGGACTTCAAACGTATCCTTCTGGGCGAAATGACCAAATGGAACGAACTGAACCCGAAGTCAGGCATGGGTGATATCGACGTTGTCTTCGACAACCCCCTGTCCAGCACCGTCCGCTGGTGTGTGGACTCCATCCTGGGAGGTCAGGAATTCAAGAACCCCAACATCGGCGCCGTGAAGACCAGCGCCGCTGTGATCGACTATGTTGAGAACCACCAGAATGCCCTCGGTATCATCGGCAGCAACTGGCTCAACGACAAACGTGACACGACGAATGTCACCTTCAAGAAGAATATTACCGTGATGGGCGTCTCCAAGCTCGACTCCGCCACCAAGGCCAACAGCTGGAAGCCCTATCAGTTCTATCTATATAATGGCAACTACCCGCTCATCCGCACCATCTATGCCCTGCTGAACGAGCCAAGAAGCGGCGTACCCTCGGGATTCGCACACTTCTGTCAGTTGCCTAAAGGGCAGAAGATCATTCTGCGCTACGGACTGTTGCCAAGAACAGCCAACATGAACGTCAGAGAAGTGATAGTGAACAGAGAGTAGAGAAAAGTGAAAAGTGATTTTTGGAAACCGATTAAACTATTTGAGTTTTCTGACGTCATAGAAACGAGAGTTAATTAACAAGATGTATAACGTATAAAACGAGAGAATTATGAAAACGATCAAATATCTAGTAATGGGTGTGCTGCTGGCAGGTTTCAGCACCACCGCTATGGCACAGGAGGCAGAGCTCAACGCAGCCCTGCAGGCCATCAAGAACAATGCAGCCGACAAGGCTGACTTAGTGAAAACCGCTCAGAAGAAGAACAAGAAGAACGCCGATGCCCTCGTCGCTATCGGACGTGCTTTCTACGAGGCACAGGATACGGCTCAGGCCCGTGCTTTTGCCACGCTGGCCGACGAGGCAGCAAAGCACAAGTGCGCTCCCGCCTTCATCCTTCTGGGTGACATCGAGGCTTTCGCCAACGAGGGAGGTAAGGCTGCCGGTTACTACAACCAGGCTACCTACACCGATCCTAAGGATCCCACCGGCTACTACAAGTATGCTCTGGTGTATCGTAAGATCTCTCCGAAGGGTGCCGTTCAGAAGCTGGCTGACCTGAAGGCCCAGCGTCCCGACATCGAGGTGGATGCTCTGTCTGGTCACATCTACTACCTGTCGAACGAGTTTGAGAAGGCTCGTGAGGCTTATGGCAAGGTGCCCGTAGGTAAGATGGAGAAGAACGACATCGTGGAGTATGCTATGGCTTCTTACTTCCTGGGCAAGCACGCTGAAGGTCTTGAGAGAGTGAAGGCAGGTCTGACCAAGGAGCCGCGTAATGCCGCTATGAACCGTCTGGCTATGTTCTTCAACACTGAGCTGGGTAACTTCGACGATGCCGTGAAGTATGGCGACGCCCTCTTCAACCAGTCAGACAGTGCTAAGTTCTCTTATCTGGACTACGCCTATCTGGGCAATGCCTTCAACGGTCTGAAGCAGGCTGATAAGGCTATCGAGCAGTACAACCTCGCTCTGCAGTCAGAGTTCGACAACAAGGCCAAGCGCGCCGGTGTCGTCAAGCAGCTCTCCGATGCTTACGCTGAGAAGGAAGACTACATCAACGCTATCGAGCGCTATAAGGAGTATCTGGAGGGTATCGAGAAGGCTACCGCTACCGATATGGCCGCTCTCGGAAGCCTGTACACCCAGCACGCCAGCAAACTGACTGATCCCGTTGCCAAGAAGGAAGCCTTCACTCAGGCTGACGGTGTGTATGCCGGTCTGGCAGAGAAGTACGAGAACGCTGTTGAGTATGCCAACTTCATGCGTGCCCGTGTGAATGCCCAGATGGATCCCGACTCTAAGCAGGGTCTCGCCAAGCCTTACTACGACAAACTCATCGAGCTCATCGCCCCGAAGGCTGAGAAGGACAATTCCGACAAGGCCCGTCTGATTGAGGCTTATCGCTACAACATCGCTTACTTCTTCATTGTGAAGGAAGACAAGGCTCAGGCTAAGGACTATGCCAACAAGCTCATCGCCATCGATCCTGACAATGAGGTTGCAAAGCAGATTCTCGGAGTGAAGTAATTAAGGTAACGACCATAAAAAATCCCTCGCCAGAAGGCGGGGGATATTTTTTTTGATAACTGCCGTTTGTTTAGCCCAGGCTGATAGCCTCAGAAGGACAAACACTTGCACAGGTGCCGCACTCAGTGCACAGATCGGGATCGATAGAATACTTCTCACCCTCAGAAATTGCCTCAACGGGGCACTCACCCTGACATGTACCGCAAGCGATGCAGTCGTCACCAATTACATATGCCATAATCGTTACAAATTTAAAGTGTTAATACTATAAATACCTTAATTAGGTGATGCAAAGGTACAAACTTTTTCGATATCTCCCAAATTTTAGGTAGCCAATTTCAGCTAAATGGCTTAATTTATACACTGTCGAAATAGTGAAGGATATAATAAAAGGCACTGTTTTCACGTTATAATATCGTATGTATATAAGACATATAATATCATTTTTACTGGTGATGGGTTGTCTGACGGCAACCGCTCAGGAGCGAAAGGTGCAGAACAAGCCGTATACCGACTTGAGACCGCTGCATCTGGGTATTCTCGTGGGCATGAACCTGCAGGATATCGAACTGGAGAACGTGGGTCCGCAGACCATCCTGCTGGAAGACGGCACCACGAAGACAGAGACCATCGTCTGTGACGACGACAAATGGAATGCGGGTTTCTCGGTAGGCGTGTTGGCCGACCTCAGGATCTCGCAGCATCTGAACCTGCGCTTTACACCCAGTATGCACTTCGGTGCCAAGCACCTCACCTTTTATAATATGACGGAACTGACACCAGAGGGCAGACTGACAGAGATGACGCAGGACATGAAGACCACCTACATGTCGTTTCCCGTAGATCTGAAGTTCTCTGCCGAGCGCTGGAACAACTACCGTCCCTATATCATCGCCGGTGTGAACCAACTGGTGAACCTGACCAGCAAGAACCAGGACTTCCTGCAGCTGAAGCGTACCGACACGATGATTGAGATCGGACTGGGCTGCGACCTCTACCTACCCTTCTTCAAACTCATCCCGGAACTGAAGTTCTGCTACAGTCTGACCAACGCCATCGACTCGCGACATGCCGACGAATTGCAGGATACCAACAAGCGGATGTATGCCAACGCAGTAAGCAGGGGACAGACGAAGATGATTGTTTTAACCTTCTATTTCGAATAGAACTGTTAAAAAAGCATAATTACCTGACTGATTATGCGTTATGGTCATGTTATCCGGATAAAAAGTAGTACCTTTGCACCCGCTTTTCGGCGTAACCGATGGAGGGAAGTAACGAGTTGCCCGTCTATGTTGCGTTGGAACGATACAACAAATTTAATTATTTAGTAGTTAAAATGGATTTAATTAAAGTTGCTGAAGAAGCATTTGCAACCGGCAAGAAGTTCCCAGAATTCAAGGCTGGTGACACTATTACTGTCGCTTACAAAATTATCGAGGGTTCAAAGGAGCGTATCCAGCTCTATCGTGGCGTTGTCATCAAGATCTGTGGTCATGGTGACAAGAAGCGTTTCACCGTTCGTAAGATGTCAGGCACTGTAGGTGTCGAGCGTATCTTCCCCATTGAGTCACCCAACATCGACTCTATCGAGATCAACAAGATCGGTAAGGTACGTCGCGCTAAGCTGTACTACCTGCGCAAGCTCACAGGTAAGGCTGCCCGCATCAAGGAGAAGCGTCGTCCTGTTAGCGCAGAGTAATCCGCACGACGAACAAGATAAAAGAGATCTCAACGCTGGGGTCTCTTTTTTAAACAACAATAACTTATGAAAGAATTAGCCCTCAAGTACGGATGTAATCCGAACCAGAAGCCCTCGCGGATCTTTATGACCGAGGGAGAGTTACCCATCGAAGTAATCAACGGCCGTCCTGGCTACATCAATTTCCTCGACGCCTTTAATGCCTGGCAACTGGTGAAGGAGCTGAAGGCCGCTACCGGTCTGCCTGCCGCTGCCTCATTCAAGCACGTGAGTCCTGCCGGTGCTGCTGTCGGTCTGCCTCTGAGCGACACCCTGAAGAAGATCTACTTCGTCGACGACGTGAAGGACCTGGACGCCTCGCCTATCGCCTGTGCCTATGCCAGAGCCCGTGGTGCCGACCGTATGTCGAGCTATGGTGACTTCGTGGCCCTGAGCGATACCTGCGACGCCATAACCGCCAAGCTGCTGAAGCGTGAGGTGAGTGACGGTGTGATTGCCCCCGACTATACCCCAGAGGCTATCGAGATACTGAAGGACAAGCGCAAGGGTACCTATAATGTGATCAAGATCGACCCCAGCTATGTGCCTGAACCCGTAGAGCGCAAGCAGGTGTTCGGTATCACCTTCGAGCAGGGTCGCAACGAGATCAAGCTCGACGACGATGCCCTCTTCGAGAATATACCCACACAGAACAAGACCTTCACCCCTGAGGCCAAGCGTGACCTGATCATCGCTTTGATCACGCTGAAATACACGCAGTCGAACTCAGTGTGCTACGTGAAGGACGGTCAGGCAATTGGTATCGGTGCCGGTCAGCAGAGCCGTATCCACTGTACGCGTCTGGCTGGTAACAAGGCCGATATCTGGTGGTTGCGCCAGCATCCGAAAGTGATGAACCTTCCTTTCATCGACAATATCCGCAGAGCCGACCGCGACAACACCATCGACGTGTATATCTCCGAGGACGAACATGATGACGTGCTTCGCGACGGTGCCTGGCAGCAGTTCTTCAAGACTAAGCCCGAAGTGCTGACAATGGAAGAGAAGAAAGCGTGGATTGCCCAGAACACGAAGGTAGCCTTAGGTTCTGATGCCTTCTTCCCCTTCGGCGATAATATCGAGCGCGCCCATAAGAGCGGTGTGGAGTTTATCGCCCAGGCCGGCGGCAGCGTACGTGATGATCATGTGATCATGACCTGCGATAAATACGGTATCGCAATGGCGTTCACAGGAGTGAGGTTGTTCCACCATTAAAAGGTAAAAGGGTAAAAAGGTAAAAAAGTAAATGGACGATTTTCAGAATATCCTGGAGAACGGCATTAACTTCGGACGCGGAGGTGATAAGCCGAAGGACGACGGCAAGGTGAAGACCAAAGCCAAGAAGAAACAGTATATCACCGGTGCTCACGGCAGCGGTTCTGCACGCCAGAAGGCCAAGTATCGTGAGCAGCGTGCCAACAGGCACAAGAAATAAGAATCATCCCCCGCCGGTTGGCGAGGGATGTTTGTTTTTTATTTGAAGATCTTCTGGGCGAACATCGTCAGGTAGATGCGCCAGTTGCGCCAGATGTGACCGCCATCGGTCTCTACATACTCATACTTATAGCCTTTGCTGTCCCAGAAGGCGCGCAGGTCGACTGTTGACTGATAGAGGAAGTCGGTCTTGCCCATACCCATCCAATAGAGCTTGGGCTTGCTGCCGAAGAGCTTAGCACTCTGGTCTGCGAAAGTGGGGCTGTTCTTAATCTGGTCAGCAAACGAAGCATTGAATGCGCCGTTGTCCAGGTGCAGACCTGCAGAGAAGAGACCATAATAGTCGAACTTGTTAGGATAGAGCAGACTTACGTGGAAGGTGTGTCCGCCACCCATCGACAAACCACAGACAGCTCTATGAGCACGATCCTTAAGCGTGCGGTAGTTGGCATCGATATAGTTCACGATATCCATGAAACTTTCGGGAATCGTAGCGGCAGCAGGAGCCGTAGGACCAGTACCGCCGTCGCGGAAGCCGGGAGTGTACATACCGAAGGACCACTCACCCGGTGCAGCCTGACAGTTGGGGTTGCCATTCGGCATCACCACAATCATGGGCTTGGCCTTACCTGTAGCAATCAGGTTGTCGAGTATCTGAGCCGCACGCCCCAGTTCGCTCCAGGCATTCTCGTCACCACCGGCACCATGCAACAGGTAGAGCACGGGATACTTGCCACCTTTGTCGTAGCCTGCAGGCGTATAGACCGTCATACGGCGCTGCATCTTCAACGTGGGACTGTTGTACCACACCTTACTCAGGTTGCCGTGGGGAACCTCGTTCACTTTATACAGGTCGCCCTTGTCACCCTTCTCGTTGCTGATGATGAAGATATTGGTGAACGAGACGATGTCGCGGTTCACATAGATATTGGCGGGATCCTTCACGCCTGTCATGCCGTCGATGTTGAAGGTATAACTATACATCTCGGGAGCGAGCTTGTCTGTGGTATAGCTCCACACGCCGTTCTGACCTTCCTTGAGTTCAGCCACACCCGGGGCATCGTACTTGCCGTAGCCTGCAATCTCAATTGTCTGTGTGGGCAGGAAGTCACCAGTCACCTCAACCTTTACGGCCTTAGGAGCATAGAGGTTGAAGGTCACGGTGCCGTTGGGATTGACAACAGGCGATTGAACACTGGCACTGTTGAAGAGTTTCTCCTGTGCCTGAGCACCTAAGCAGCACATCGCTGCGAGGGCCATACTTATGATTACCTTTCTCATACTTGTATTACTTATTTATTTCTTTTTCTATCTGCGTAAGAGGTTCAGTTTTACTTCAGGTTTCAAGACATCGTTGGCTTTTGTCTCCTGAGCTTTCGCGTTAGCTGTGAGAGTGGCCTTGATGTCCTGAGAAGAGGCACCGACAAGGAATTGATACTCGCCCTCGGCAACCACCCATGCAGAAGCCTCCTCGTCGAATGAGGCAAGATCAGCAGCCTTCACAGTGAGGGTAACGGTCTCGCTCTCGCCAGCCTTCAGCGCCTTGGTCTTGGCGTAGGCCTTCAGTTCCTTGGCGGGCTTGTTGGCAGCCTTGTTGTCGGGAGCAGAAATATAAAGTTCTACGACCTCCTTGCCCTCAAGAGAACCCGCGTTCTTAACAGTCACGCTTACCTCGTAAGCACCGTCCTTCTCAGCAATCTTGGCATCGCTGTACTCGAAGGTGGTGTAGCTCAGACCGAAGCCGAAGGGATAGCTTACCGGCACCTCGAATGAATCGAAGTAACGATAGCCCACGTAGATATCCTCCTCATAATCAGTATAATCTACATTCTTCACATTACCCTTCTTTCCCTGATTCAACATATCGATTCTCGGATCCTGATCGATGGGGAAGTTCTTTGAGCTGTAGGCATCGGTGAACTTCACAGGCCAAGTCATAGTGAACTTACCAGAAGGCGACTGCTTGCCGCTAAGCACGTCGACAACGCTATTGCCACCTTCCTGCCCAGCCTGCCAGGCGCAGAGGATAGCATCGGGCAGATCCTTCCAGGAGGCAGTCTCGATGACACCACCGATATTCAGGAGGACCACCACCTGCTTACCTGCCTTGTGATAGACGTCGCACACCTGCTGTAACAGCTGACGCTCAGAACTGCTGAGATTGAAATCAGCCACGTTACGGTCGAGGAACTCACCCGAGAGACGACCGAGGGTGATAACGGCAACATCTGCGTTCTGAGCCTGAGCCGTGAGTTCGTCGGGAGAGAAGAGTTTCTCAGCTGGCAGCGGCTGCGGCAGGAACTTGACGAGCATCGCATTCTTCGGATCTTTCTTGGCTGCTGCCTCGATTGCTGCCTCTGCTGCCTTCTTGGCATCGGCGATATAGGTCTCGTAGGCGGTCTTGAGGTCTTCTGATACAGTATAGCCACCGTTCTTCATACCATCGAGCAGAGAAACCACGTAGGCGTGGTTCACATTACCGGAGCCCGTACCACCTGCGATGAAATCATATGAGGTGATACCATAGAGGGCAACGTTCTTAATGCTCTCCGCAAATGGCAGAGCCTTCTCGTTTTTCATGAGCACCATACCCTCAGCAGCCGACTGACGCGTTACAGCAGCATGCGTCTCGAGGTCGGGCTTGTTAGAGTATTTGTATCCCTGATAGCGCGGACTCTTCTCAATGAGGTTCAGGATGCGCTGAACGTTTCGGTCGAGGTCAGCCTCATCAAGCTTACCGCTCTTCACGCCAGCAACGATAGAGTCGAACTGCTCGGCCTTGCCCGGCTGCAGCATATCGTTACCAGCCCACATCTGTTTGGCACCATCCTTACCACCGAACCAGTCGGTCATCACGGTTCCCTCATAGCCCCATTCATCGCGGAGGATAGTGGTAACGAGGTCTTTGCTCTCAGAAGTGTAGATGCCGTTGATGTAGTTATAGGAGGTCATCACCGTCCAAGGTTTGCTCTCCTTGATGGCAATCTCAAACCCCTTCAGGTAGATCTCACGGAGTGCACGCTGAGAGATGTGCGCATCGGTGTTCATGCGGTTGGTCTCCTGGTTGTTGGCTGCGAAGTGCTTGATACTCGTGCCGACATCATTCTTCTGGACGCCGAGGATATAGGCAGCAGCTGTCTTTCCTGCCACAACAGGATCCTCAGAATAGTACTCGAAGTTACGTCCACAGAGCGGGTTACGCATGATGTTGAGTGCAGGTGCCAGCAACACATCGGCACCATACTCCTTTACCTCTTCACCGATGGCCTGTCCTACCTCCTCGATGAGCTGGGTGTTCCATGTGGAAGCCAGCAGCGTTCCGATGGGGAAGTGGGTGCAGTAGTAAGTAGCGGAATCACCCTCGCGGGTAGCATCGATACGCAGTCCGGCAGGACCGTCGGCAAGAACGATGGCAGGGATTCCTAGAGAGTCGAGAGGATAAGTGGTACCTGCGGCACCGGGAACGAGGTCCTTTGTGGCACCAATCACGGCGTCATCACCGCTGAAACCGGCCATACCACTACCAATAACGAAATGGGCCTTGTCTTCGAGCGACATCTTAGCCAACACTTCTTCCTGATTGATGGTGTTCTTTGGGGCCTGCTTGTCGGCTGTAGCACAACTCACAACAAGCGCAGCGACTGCGAATACGGATAAAACGGATTTCTTCATAAACTGTTATTTAGATAATAATGGGGTGAATTCTCAGAATCTGGATACTATTTCACAGGAATGGACAAGACGAACCTACAACCCGTCTTATACGTCTTATCAAGCGTAACCTTCGCGCCAATCGACTGAGCCAGACGACTGCAGATGGGAAGGCCCAAGCCGATACCCTCCTTGAAGTTACCACTACCCTTCTCGAACAAGTCGAAGATACGGTCCTGATCATCCTCAGGTATACCGATACCCGTGTCGGTTACCATCAGATTCAGTTCGCGTTTCTCCTGATCGTAAACACAACGGAGTTCAATATGGCCTTCATCTGTGAACTTCTGGGCATTGTCCAGAAGATGCATCAATATACGGGTGATCGTAGCGCCATGAGAGCGGAAGGAGAAGTCGTCGGTCACCTTCGACATAAAGCGGGTCTCCACACCTTGATTGGCCTTCTCCACCATTAATCGCAAGACTCTGCGACACAATTGGTTAATCCTGACATCCTCCATCTCAGAGTCCGGACGCAGATTGCTCTCACTCTCGCTTTTCGACAACTCCAGCATCTCATTGACGATGGAGGTGATGAGTTCCACATTATTCGAGATACGCTCCTGCATATCCTTCTTTTCCTCTTCACCAACTTCAATCTCCGGGTTACAGAGAATCTCCGAGAAACCGGCGACGGCATTCAGGGGCGTACGTATCTCGTGGCTCATGTTGCTGATGAAAGCCGACTTCATGTGGTCCGACTCTTCGGCTCGCTCCAAGGCTTCCTTCAGGTTTTTGTTACGGGCCCAGATGATTCGCACCAGACGGCGGCGGCCCATGATATAGATGATCAAGAAAGCAATCACCAGACCGATGAGCCAGTTTTTGAGCGTCTTAGCCTTTTTCTTATACGCCTCAGCCTCTTTCTGTGACTGAATGAGCGAACGCTCCATCGACATATAGCCATAGTTGGCTCCTTGCGAGAGGCCATTGATGGAATCCATCTCAATATAGCGACGCTTCATTGCCGCAAAGCTCTCGTCCACATCACCCTGAAACGCCAGCACACGAACGGCCACCAACGAGCTGTCGACATAAAGATTCCCCCGATGCAGTCGTTCAAGGGCACCTTTGAAATCACGATCGAAAGACATCCGGGCTACAGCCATCATGTTATCATAACGACGACTGAAGTCGGGGTCACCCGTTCCCCGCAGCTGCTCGTATTCATCATACTGACGGAAGAATGCTTCAGAGTCGCCTTTAATAAAGAATACATACGCCTTCATGGCGACAGACATCGACTGATACTCTATATTCTTCAGCTCCTTAGCCAGACTCTCTGACTTATCGAGCCACTCCAACGCCAAAGTGGGATTCTTCAGGCTCTGCATCTCTGCCAGATTCACATAGGTACGCATAGTGAATTTGGGGTCACGATCGCCCACTTCATTAAGAGCCTGCGTAAAGAAAAGTTCAGCCTGACGCGAGGCATGACTGGTGTAATAGATATCACCCATCAATCCAAGCGGCAGATAAAAGTAATCGGAAGCCTTATTGTCACGTACCTCCTTTTCCAGATTCTGAGCATACTCCATTGCCTGGATGAGTTGCCCATGATGCAAAGCATAGAAACCTTCATTACATTTTAACTTGTAATAGAGGTTCATATCACCCTGCTTCTTCAGATAATCTGCATAATCCTTAGTGTAGCTATAGAACTCCTGGGCGTTACCGGCTGCCATCAGATGATGGAATTTGTCGAAACGCTCCCTATCCTCACCAGTCAAGTCCGCTACGGTCTTGTCTGCATAAGCGATATCCACAGAAACCATCAAGAGTATTGATGTGAGGATAAGGTTAAGATATGATCTTAGGCTCATAGTCATATTCTACTAGGCAAAGATAGTAAGAAATCTGCGATTTTACAAAGAAATGACGACAGAATTAACACAAATTATATTAATTCTGTCGTCAGAATGACTCTTTTTATGGAGAAAGGGTCAGAAGCTCATGTCTTTGCCACGATAGAAAGCGATGAGCGCCTGCTGGTAGATGTTCTCGTAGCGAGCCTGAACGAGGTCGGATTCTGCCTTGAGGTAATTATTCTTCGACTCGTTGAACTCGGTAATGGTAGCCTTACCGTTCTCATACTTTGCCTGTGTGAGGTGGAAGGCGTCATTGGCGGTAGCGACAGCCTGCTTAGAAGCTTGCTCCTTGGCCTGGGCATTGAGCGCGTTATAATAAACTTTCTGAATATCCTGATAGAGCGTCTTCTTCGTATTGTCGAGCGCCAGCTGTTGATTCTCCTGATTGATACGGGCAGTACGGATACTGTTGCGCGTCTGGAAGCGGTTGAAGATAGGCACATTAAGGTTCAGACCGATATACTGCGAGAAGTTATTCTTCAGCTGGGAACCGAAACCATCGGCCTTGAAGCCGGAAGTGGTGTAGTAATTGGTACCCAGACCACCACTGAGAGAGAGCGTGGGATAGTTGCCTGCCTGAGCAATCTTGATGCTATACTCGGTGCCCTTCAACTTCAGCTGCTGCGAGAGAATCTCAGGCTTGATGCCGAGGGCCTCTGCGTAGATGGCGTCGGGGGCGGGGAGATTTTCCAGTCTGGCCAGATTATCCAAATCATCTAGATCAGGCCTTACGATATTGAAGCCTTCGGGCGAAGGCAGTTCGAGAAGTTGCGTGAGGGCAAGCAGGGCCAGACGTGTGTTATTATCAGCCTGGGTGGCTGTAAGGGTGCTGTTGGCGAGTGTGGCACGCTGCTGGGAGAGTTCCGCCTCGGAAGCCTTACCATTCTTGACGAACGCCTGCAGACGAGCCACCTGCGCAGAGTCGATGGAGATCTGACGATGGGCCACATCGGCAATTTCAATATCATATAGTATCTGCACGTATGCCTGTGCCACCTGCATGCGGATATCATTCTTCGCTTTTTCGAGATCTGCGGTAGCTGCCTCGAGGTTCAGTTGGTTGAGCTTGATCTGATTGGGGATCTGGAAGCCTGTGAAAATAGGCACGCTCGTACCTAGCGAAAAGCTCGTACTACTGGTATTGGTATTCGAGTAGGTATTATCAGCCGTCAGACCGCGTCCGAAACTGAAGTTCTGACTTACGCTACCGCTCAGATCCGGCAGGCGTGAGTTCTTCGACGTCGAGAGTTGTATCTCCTCCTGACGACACTGGTTCTCCTGCTGCTTGATGCTGATATTATTCGCCACAGCATAGTCGCAGCACTCGCGAAGGCTCCACTGGCGCTGCTGCGCAGCAGCGGATAGTGAATAGTGAATAGTGAATAGTACCAACAAGACTTTCACCCAACACTTTTCACTCATACTGCCTAACGTTATTATATCCTTTCTCATAATCATTGTCACTATTAACTATTCACTATTAATTATTCACTAATCTTTAGTGTCTTCGTCGGTGATGATCTCAGGGCCGCGAACCTTGTCTTTAGCGGTGATGCCTTTCTTGATTTCGATATTCACACCATCGGAGAGACCCGTTTCCACGTATGTACGATCGTAAGTTTTCTCCTTGCCCTCGCCCTTGATGACATAGACGAAGGTAGAGTCACCGCTGAACTCGATGGCACTCTCAGGAACAGTAAGCACATTATCAGCCTTAGCCAGCACAATTTCAGCGTTGGCGCTATAGCCCGAGCGGATCTTACCACCCTCTGTGAGTATCACAGCAGCCTTGATTTCGAACTGGTTGGCACCGTTAGACTCGACGGCCTTCGGCGAGATATACTCCAGAGCAGCATCAAACTTCAGATCCTGCAGGGCGCCGATGGTAATCTTCATGTTCATACCGTTTACCAGCTGGCCGACTTCCGTCTCATCAATATTTCCCCGGAAGATCAGATTGTTCATATTGGCGACTGTGGCAATCGTGGTACCCTCGTTCATCGTATTAACCTGAATGACGGAGTATCCCACCTTCACCGGGATGTTGAGGATAATACCACTGATGGTAGAACGAATCAGCGTAGAAGATGCCTTGGCGTTTGCCTTTGAGAAACCGTCTCTTACTACCTGCAATGCATCCTCAGCAGCCAGTTTCTCATGCTTGGCCTGCTGGAGGGCAATGCGACTCTTGTCGTACTCATCGTCGCTGACCAGTTTCTGTTCGTGCAGGTTCTCGACACGCTTGAAATCCGTCTCAGACTGCTTCAGGTTGATCTCAGACAAACGGACACGCATCTCAGCGCTTGAGAGCTGACCCATTTCAGGCACCACCTTTACTTTAGCGATTACATCACCAGCATTCACATAGTCGCCTGGCTCCTTATAAAGTTCAGAGATGATACCAGAGATCTGCGGCTTGATGTTGACCTCGTTACGGGGTTCGATCTTACCGGTGATGATAGTAGTCTTCTGGATACTGTCCTGTTTCGGAGTGAACTCATTGTAGACCACTTCCTTGGGTTGGCTCTTCTGCCAGAGGAACACGAAGGTTCCGATGAAAATCAGCGCGATAATCGCGGCGATGATCAGTTTGCTGTACTTTTTCATAATTATCTTGTTTTTATTAATATTTCGGAGTAATCGGATTATTCATCTCGCATGGCGTCGACTGGTTTGATGCTCATGGCGCGGGCAGCAGGAGCGAGGCCCGCGAGGACGCCGAGCGAGCTCACTATGAAGGCGCAGAAGATGGCCGTCCAGAACCCTACCTGGAAGTGGGTCTCGATGATGCCGTCCTCCGTATTATACATCTCCAGCATCTGGAGAATCATCACACCAAAGAGGATGCCGCTCATGCCCGCAACTAATGTCAACACAATGCTCTCGGAAATGATCTGCGAGAGAATCATCTTGGGTGTAGCGCCGATAGCGCGACGGATGCCGATCTCGGTGGTTCGTTCTTTTACCGTAACCATCATAATGTTCGACACACCGATGGCACCTGCCAGCAATGTTCCAAGTCCTATAAGCCAGATGAGGATATTCACACCCTTGAAGAGATTGTTGATCATCTGGAACATCAGTTCGGTGTTAAACACAAACACGCCCTGCTCGTCGGTAGGATCCACGAAGTGCGCTCTGGCAATTGTTTCGCGGATGCGCGGGGTGATCTTCGACATGATGACGCCCGGACGGCCTGTAGCAGCGATGATGTCAATCGCGTTACCACGATTAAAGGCAGCCTGCATCATCGTGATGGGGATGGTGACCTTCTCTTCCGAACGGCCACCAATATTAATATTACCTGAGCTATAGTCTACGCCCACCACTTCATAATAGGTAGAGTCGATGCGGATCTTCTTACCGCAGGGGTCCCCACCCTCTTTGAAGAGATCTTTATATACCTTCTTTCCGATGACACACACCTTGCGATGCTCCTGGATGTCCATCTCGTTGAGGTAACGTCCATAATATATCTTTGGAGCAATGATATCTGTCAGTTCAGGTACCGTGCCCTGAATTCTTGGCGTTGTTTTCTGGTCGCCGTAATAGGCCGTGTTACCACTTCCCCAACCCGAGAAAAGTATCGGTGCAGCGGCATTCAGTTCAGGCACTTTCTGCTTCAGACGCTCGATATCCTTATACTCCATCGTCCACCAGCGGCCTTTGCGGAATCCCTTATAGGGTTTGGTGGTCTGATCGGCGCCGACGATGACGGTGTTCTGTGCGAAACCGTCGAAGTTCTTATAGAGCATCTCCTTCAGTCCCTGTCCGCCGCCCATCAGGGCCACGAGCATGAACACGCCCCAGAACACACCGAAGCCGGTGAGGAACGAACGCGACTTATTGCGCGTCAGCGTGTCGATGATCTCTCTGTATGAATCTAAATCTATTCTCATAATCTTATTCAGCTCTTAATGCCTCGATGGGGCGGATTCTTGATGCTTTATAGGCAGGGATGAGTCCGGCGATGGTTCCTGCGATGATCATCACCATCGTAGCCTCGAAGCAGACATCCAGTCCTACAGTCGGATCGACGAAAAGGGTAATCTTCTCGACACCTAAGTCAGTCACCTCATGACCCAGCGTAGCATCCATATACTCATTGGCGAAGATGCCCAACAACATTCCCACGTAGCCAAAGAAAGTGGTGATAATCACACTCTCTATGATGATCAGTTTCAGGATGCTCCAGGGTTTCGCACCGATGGCCTTGCGGATACCGAACTCGTGGGTGCGTTCCTTCACTGTGATGAGCATGATATTGCTGACGCCCACGATACCACTCAGCAGCGTAAACAGACCTACCACCCAAAGGAACGTGTGGATGATAGCGATACCCTGTTCCATCTGCATACTCTGCGTATAACCGTTCCAGATCCAAATACTACGCTCGTCTTCAGGATGCGCCTGATGATTGCCGTTCAGACGTCGGCGATAATCTTTCTCGAAAGCCTCATTGGCTTTTTCTGTGGTCAGTCCGTGAAAGGTAAACTCTAGGTGACCCAGATCGTTGGAGTTGGCACCATAGATGTCCTTGATCGTAGAATAAGCCGAGTAGGCCTGGTTCTCTCCATCGCCCGAGCTCTTGTAGATGCCTACTACCTTGAAGGAAAGGTCGCGCACCTTCACGTATTTGCCCACGAGTGTCTTGTAGTCCTTGGGCTCCAGTTCCTTGGCCTGACGGTCGTTGATCACCAGCACCTTGCGGCGTTCCTTCTGGTCGATCTCGTTGACAAAACGACCGTACATCAAGGAGCGCTTTACAATCTTCGTATGGATGGGATAGACACCCGTGATGCTCATATTCATGTAATTCTCGCCGTTGGTCACCACAGAACTGGTGGTATAGGTAGCACCCACATCATCGATATTCTCCTTGAACTCCGATTCTGTGGCAGCCAGGTCTTTCGTATTGAGGTTGATCCAGCGGCCCTCGCTCAGTCCGGCATAGGGTTTCGACGTCATACCTCCATAGACCTCCATCGAGTTGGAGAGGAAGTCGCCGCTCATCTTCATCGTTGCATTGATGAGACCATTGCCGGCACCCAACAGCACGATAATCATGAAGATGCCCCACGCCACAGCGAAACCCGTGAGCGTCGTGCGGAGTTTGTTCCTCCGTGCCGTCTGCCATATTTCTGATATTATATCGCGCATAATTATTTCATTATTCCTCCGCTGCCGAAGGGTGAGGCATTGTGGTTCAGGTTCTCTTCAATCTGGCCGATGATGCCGTCCTTGATATGTACAATCTTGTTGGTCTCGTTGGCCACACCACTCTCATGGGTCACCACCACGATGGTCATATTCTCTTCCTGATTCAGCTGCTTGAGCAACTGCATCACCTCCACGGATGTCTTCGAGTCCAATGCGCCCGTAGGCTCATCGGCCAAAATGATCTGTGGACGGGTGATGAGTGCTCTGGCAATTGCCACACGTTGCTTCTGTCCTCCCGACAGTTCGTTGGGATAATGCTCCGCCCAATCCAGCAATCCCAGACGCTCCAGATAGTCCAGAGCCATCTGATGACGCTTACGGCGAGATACCCCTTGATAGAATAATGGCAACTCAACGTTTTCCACGGCTGTTTTGAAAGAGATGAGATTAAAACTCTGGAAGATAAAACCTATCATCTTGTTGCGATACTCCGCAGCCTTCCGCTCGGAGAGATTCCAGATGGGCACGCCAGCCAGTTCGTAGGTGCCGGAATCGTAGTTGTCGAGAATACCTAATATATTCAGTAAGGTACTCTTGCCCGATCCCGAGGCACCCATGATGGAGACGAACTCTCCTTTCGCAATGTCGAGCGAGATGCCCTTCAGCACATGTAGCGGCTGGGCACCGAAATAGGTCTTGTTGATGTCTTGTAAATGTATCATGAAAACAATCTTAATACCTTAAATTAACTTAGTTCCATTCGTTTGACGCTGCAAAAGTACAAAAAGTTGCAAGACCTCCAAAACTTTTGGGATAATCTGCATCGATTTGTGACGAATGACTAGATGTTTGGTCCATCTTTAACATTCAGTAAGTTTTTTATAGGCTTCTGCAACGTCGTCGATGCTGATGTCGAGCAACTGCATCTGACGGAACAACTCAGGCAGGCGTTCTTTCATGAACTCCTTCTTACGGGCCTTGAGGATCTGCTTCTTCGCACCTTTCGTGACGAAGTAGCCCAGTCCGCGCTTGTTGTAGATGATCTCCTCACGCGCCAACTGCTCGTAGGCCTTCACAGCCGTGTTGGTATTCACCTCGAGAAGCACGGCATACTCACGGACAGACGGAATACGGTCGTCGTCCTGATACACACCAGAGAGGATCTCGTCGCAAAGACGGTCCGTCATCTGGAGATAGATGGGTTTATCGTTTGAGAATGTCATAATTAGTCCACTTATTTGAAATTAACTGAAAACCTTTGAAGATACGGTACGAAGCCCAGTAGTTGAAGCAGGCCAACAGCGGAAACCCGATACCGAGCACATAGCCCATGACACCTGTTTTCTGCACATAGTCGACTTTTGTATTGGGTATTTCTATCGTCTCTACATAGAACACCTTGAGGTCTAATTTGTCGACGATCCATGCTGTCAGTATAATGGACAGAATGAGCACCAGACTTGAGACAACGAAGGAATACTTACGCAACAGGGTACCACTGAGAATATAAAGTGAATGCGCCCAGATAAATCCAAATACTATCATATCAATTATCATCACTCTTGTCCACGTTGGGACGACGAGGCCGAAACTCGAGAAATGGATTGTGGGGATTATGGACTTCAACGTCATAGGAATTGTCGAAATCCACTGGTTTCCGTAAATCACACTACGAGCCACCATCCTCAGCGTATCGCCCAAACAATATGCCAGGAACATACTCAGCGTCCAGACCACTGTGACATAGATGACTGCCAAGAGGAACTTCTCCATGTTCGATGCCGGCAGCATCAGGAACGACTCGCGCTTCGCCTTCTTATTGAGGTTGAGGAAAATAGTACTCAGACCTATCAAAGCGGCAATCCAGAGGATTACACAACATAAACTGCTCACATTCTGAAGGTCACCAAGATAAGAGCTTTGCATTTGGGCCACGTTTGTAAGCCCACGCCTGTAAGAGTCGTGCATGCCGATAATTATCATCGATAAAAGGAACACACCTGCTGCTCCACCGACTGTCCACATCGTCAGCGTGCGGAAATTGGTAGCCACCACCCAGCGGAACGTCTTCCAAAATCTATTTAAACTAAAACTATTCATAATCTTTTCACTTTTCACTATTCACTTCTCATTTCTTATAGGTTCACGAACTTTCCTTTTATCTGCTGACGGCAGAAGAGTCTGTACGACAGCCAGAAATTTAATAAGAACCAAGCGCCAAAGATGACATCCCAGATAACTACTTCAAGCATAGTGATTTTCTCACTGTCTTGAGAGGAATCAGGCATCACCGATATCCATAATACGCCCAGAACGATGAAAGTCACCGTTGTCAGCACCCACGCAAACTTGTGTGAGCGGAAGAATGTACCACCCAATGCATAGAAAGAGTTAAGCCATAGTAGCATAGCAATCAGAGCATGCGTCAAACGGTTCTGATCTGGCCCTACTTCCCGCAAAAGTTTGCTTATGATATCCATCAGTTTTGTCGTCACAAACATCACACCCTCGTTTCCTGCCACCACGTTCACCAGATACTGAATCAGGTCGGCAACAAAGAAGCCCGCAATATATAGCGGTAAGAGAATGATCCACGTGCTGTAGCGCATCAGATATTTCTCGAAATTCGAGGCAGGCAGCATCAAGAGCGCCTGACGCTCGTGCCCGCCTTTTTCATTCATGAACATCCAAGCCGGTCCTGTGATGACAGTAACCATTATCAGGATAATCACAAAAACGCTGCACGATACATAGACCTGCGAATTTCCATTCACATTGAATTTGAGGAAATTCGTTGTGAAAGCGATGAATGCCAACGTCGTGATTACAAACACCTGAAGGAAACTCTTCACGTAGTAGCCCTTGTCGTTGGTCAGTGACCACTTCGCCAACTTTCCGAACCTATTGAAATTAAACTGTATCATAATTTTCAATGTTCAATATTCAATGTTCAATCATTTAAATCTTACCTTGTGTTACAGCGTTGAAAAGCAGTTCGAGGTTCACCAGTGTCTCAGGACTATCCTCCTGGCGAGGAGCGATGACGGCATTACCCTGCAGCGAAGGCTCGGCATAAAGCACATCGTCCATCTCAGCAGGCGTGCGATACTCAAAGGTGTACTTCTCTTGAATGTCAGCTACTGAGGCATCCAGCAACAGTTTCTGCTGCGAAAGGATCAGGATATGGTCTAAGAGCGACTCCACATCGTGCACCTGATGGGTGGAAATAATCAGCGTGCGTTCGCCACTCATATACTGGCTCACCACCTTACGGAACTGACTCTTCGATGGGATATCAAGACCGTTGGTCGGCTCGTCCATCAACAACAGCTTTGTGTTGGCAGCGAGGGCAAACGACATGAAGACCTTTTTCTTCTGACCCATCGAGAGTGCATTGAGCTTCACGTCGGAAGTGAGTTCGAAGTCGTTCAGACAAGCCTCCAGTACCTGTGTGCTGAACAAAGGATAGAAGGGACGATTGATCTTTACGTACTCATCGAGCGAGATTGCAGGGAGGTCAAACTCCTCAGGCACGATGAAGATCTCGCTCAGGGTTTCGGGCAGTCGTTTGTAGGTTTCAATACCATCGAAACAAACGGAACCCTTCTTTGCGCGCAACAAACCAGAAATCAGGTACAGCAAAGTAGACTTGCCTGTACCGTTCTTACCTAACAGTCCGTAGATGTTATCCTGTTTCAGCTCCAGACTGAAATCATCGAATACCAGATTCTTCTGTCCGGCATACTTAAAACTGATGTTTTTTACTTCTATCATAACGTTGAAATTTAGTTGATTTATCCTCTGTAATAGTGTACCACTTTAATAGTACACTGCAAAAGTAAGACTAAAAAACTTCCCCTCCAAATTTTTTGGAAGGAAAGTGCAATTCTTTAACACAGTTTAAGACTTCCGGGCCTTATTCCTGCGTTTTCTTGGGTGTTGTGCAGAGATTCACCAAGTAAATGATGCTCATGTAAGGAATACCCGTGTTTGTCTCCAGGCCGATCTCACAAGTACGACTGTTCGAATAGCCCACTTCAATCTTGTTGGCCTCAATCTGCGGACGCAATTTGCGCAAGCCATAACGGTTCAGCTCCGGGAAAGTAAAGCCTCTGTCGCCAGCAAAGCCGCAACATCCTACGCCCTCGGGCAGGAAGACATTCGTAGAGCAGAGCTTCGCCAGCGCTATCATATCCTTATCGACTCCCATCTGACGCGTAGAGCAAGTCAGATGAAGGGCGATATGCTTATCAGTAGGATGGAACTCCAGACGATCCTTCAGATAAGTCATGATGAACTCTGCAGGTTCGTAAAGCTTCATTTTCTTCATTACCTTGCGCATACGGTGCAGACAAGGACTCTGCGCACAAAGCACAGGATACTTACCCTGCTCTGAAGCTTTCCAAAGGGCTGCTTCCAGTTCGGCACTCTTACGGTCTGCGATGTCGAGCATTCCCTTCGACTCCCAGATCTGTCCGCAGCACATTTTCTCCATACCCTCAGGGAAGATCACCTCGTAGCCTGCCTTCGCCATCAGCTGGATCACCTCATCCACAAGGGCGTGCTTCACGGGCGCCTCCTTCGAGAGACCCATCGTCTGGTTGATACAGCTGGGGAAGTAGACAACTTTGAGTGCTGATGTCTGAGGGCTGATGTCTGATGTATGAGGGATAGACTTCTCGATGATAAACTGCGTCAGGTCGGAGGGTTTGGGCTGGCGCTTCTTCTTGGGCATCGCTGTTGTCCAAAGTGGCATGCCCATCTTGTTCATCGTACGACAAACGGTTGTCATCAGCGTGGGTCCGAGGGTGACGTGAGCCGCATGAGCCACATCGAGCACCACACGCAGGCCGGACTTGATGCCCGCCATGTGGTTGGCAGCAAACTCTCCCACCTGATAGCCCAACTTCGAATTGTTCATATCCAGCTGACGGATCAGATGTGTCAGCTCACCCGTATTGATCTTCATCGGGCACGAGGTGGAGCAGAGGCCGTCCGTCGCACAGGTCTGGTCACCATAGTATTTATATTGCTTACGGAGCGTTGCTGCACGCTGAGGATCACGCCCCGTAGTTTCCAGTTCACGGATCTCTCGCTGGACGGCGATTCGCATACGGGAAGAGAGCGTCAATCCACACGACATACAGTTCACCTCGCAGAAACCACACTCGATACACTTGTTGGCACGCTTCACCTGCTCGATGGTTTCCTTAGCCGTCGAGAGAGTGGGATCCATCAGATATTTGCCGCCATCGGGCACGCTGTCGAAATCATAGTTCAGCACAGGCAGCGGCTTCAGGCACTTGATAAAGCAATCAGGATCATCGTTGAAGATCACGCCCTGATTCAACAGTCCCTCAGGATCGAAGATATCCTTCAGTTCCTTCATTGCCTCATAGGCTTTCTCACCCCATTCGTACTTCACGAAGGGTGCCATATTACGACCTGTGCCGTGCTCAGCCTTCAGCGAACCATCATAGCCTTCTACAACTAGTTTGGCCACATCACGCATCATCTCAGCATAACGAGCCACTTCATGCTCATCAGCAAAGCTCTGATTCAGGATGAAGTGATAGTTGCCCTCGAAAGCGTGACCATAGATACACGCATCATTATAGCCGTGATCAGCAATCAGCTTCTGAAGTTTTACCGTAGCCTCAGGAAGACTCTCGATGGGGAAGGCAACATCCTCGATGAGACAGGACGTGCCCACAGGACGCGTACCGCCCACACTGGGGAAGATACCTGAACGAATGGCCCAGTACTTGCCATAGACAGCAGGATCCTCCGTAAACTCCGCAGGGATATAAAGTCGGAATTGCCCTAAGCACTCCTTGATCTTCTCGATCTTTTCGAGCAGCTGCTCATGGGTAATGCCTTTGGTCTCTGTGAGAATAGCAGTCAGGTTATGATAGTCGCCAGGCGACACACCTTCTATCTTACCAGCATCCACATCTTTCTTGTACTGCAGGAACACAGGATCGTCAACAGAGTTCAGCGACATATAGTCGAGCATCTCGGCACTCTTCACCATCAGGTTCTCGGCGCTCATCTCCAGATCCTCGTCGCCAGCCTTCAATTTCTTCATCGCCACCACAGCCTCGCAGCTCTCCTTCATCGTGAGGAAATAGACCATCGCCGAAGCCTTGTACTTATAATCATGGAGCGTCTTCATCGTCACCTCCGAGAGGAAGGCCAGCGTTCCCTCACTCCCCACCATCGAGTGGGCGATGATATCGAAGGGGTCATCGTAAGCGATGAGCGGACGAAGGTTCAGACCCGTCACATTCTTAATACTATACTTAATACGTATGCGCGAAGCCAGTTCCTCATCAGCACGGACTTTATCACGGAGGGCCTCAATCTTTGCGAGAAACTCCGGATGAGTCTTCCGGAAATTCTGGCGGCTCTCTTCGTCGCCCGTATCGAGAACAGTACCGTCGGTGAGGATGATGCGGGCAGACATCATCATACGATCGCTGTTGGCATGCACGCCACAGTTCATGCCCGAGGCATTATTAATCACGATGCCGCCCACCATCGCGCTGCCTATCGAGGCCGGATCGGGCGGAAACACGCGACCGTAAGGTTTCAGGATCTCATTGACGCGAGCGCCGACAATACCAGGCTGTAGTCTTATACTTTCCCCATCCGGCGAAAGGGTGTAACTTTCCCAATGCTTACCGGCCACGATGAGTACAGAGTCCGTACAACTCTGGCCACTCAACGAGGTACCAGCAGCGCGGAAAGTAAAGGGCAGCTTGTATTTCTGACAAGCCTTGACGATTCTCGAGATTTCCTCTTCGCCATCACTACGGATCACGACTTTCGGAATCTGGCGATAGAAACTGGCATCGGTTCCCCAACCAAGGGTACGAAGTTCATCGGTATAAATACGGTCAGACGGGATAAACTGTCTGAGGTCGGAAAGGAAGTTATTCAGCATAGGGCATGTTGGTTTTTAATTATACTTATCTGTTGCAAAGATACGAAAAAAAGTGAAATGTGAAAAGTGAAAAGTGAATAATTTGCTACCGCAAAGACAATATTTTGTTTTTTTCACTAAAATAAGATGGTAGTATGGAAGAAAATGCGTATATTTGTCGCCAGAACTCGTATAATAATCACAAATAACTAAGAACTCATGACAGCATTAGTTTCCGTCATTCCTATTCTGTTGCTCATCGTGCTGATGATGGGCTTCAAGGTTTCTGGCTACAAGAGCGCAATGATTACCCTGGTTGCAACCATCCTCTTGGCCTTGTTTGCCGTTCCCGCAATGGGCATTATTCCTGAAAAGTATGCAGATGCTTCTATCTTTGGCATCACGCTATGGTCGGTGGTTGAGGGCTTCCTCAAAGCATGCTTCCCGATCATCCTCATCATTATCTGCGCCATCTTCAGTTACAATATCCTTTGTGAGACGAAGGAGATTGAGACCATCAAGACGCAGTTCATCCAGATGACTTCCGACAAGGGGCTCTTGGTGTTGCTTCTGACCTGGGGTCTGGGAGGCGTGCTCGAAGGTATGGCCGGCTTCGGCACGGCTGTGGCCATTCCCGCTGCCATCCTCATCGGACTGGGCTTCAAACCGATGTTCTCCGCCGTCATCTGTCTGGTGGCCAATACGGTGGCAGTAGGCTTCGGTGCAGTAGGTCTGCCTGCTACCACGCTGGCCAATCAGGTAGCTGCCAGCGGTGTCGCTACACCTGAGGAACTCTGTGAGGTGGCCACCTTCATCATCCTGCAACTCTCGCTGATGTTCTTCATCACCCCGTTCCTGATCCTGATGATGACGGATCGCACGAAGATTGTGAAGAATATCACGATTGCGCTGTTTGTAGGATCTTTATCCATCGTGGTTCAGTTCTGCTGCGCCCATTTCATTGGTCCTGAGACGCCTGCCATCCTCGGATCTGTAGCAGCTATCATAGCAATGCTGATTTATAATCAGCTGTTCCTCCGCCATGAGGCCGAGAAAGATACGGTACATATCGAGAAGAAGAAATTCGGTCTGGCAAAGACCCTCAAGGCCTGGAGCGTCTACGGCCTCATCATCTTCTTCATCCTGATTTCAAGCAAGATCGTACCCCCCATCAACGAATTGTTGAACCAGACCTTAGTGACGAAGTTCGACCTGCCTGTCATCGGCAACACCTTTAAGTTCGGCTGGCTGTCGAATGCGGGTCTGATGATTTTCCTCGGCGCCGTCATTGGTGGTCTGATCCAGGGCCTGAGTTTTGGCAAACTGATGAATCTGTTGGCCAAGACCACATTGAATCTCCAGAAGACTGTCGTCACCATCTGCTGTCTGGTGGCAATGGCTATGCTGATGAACAATACGGGCATGACCAACGATATCGCCAAGGGTCTTGTGCTGCTCACAGGCTCTGCCTTCCCGTTCTTTGCGCCGCTGATTGGTTCTATCGGCACCTTCGTCACGGGTTCGGCCACAAATGCCAACATTCTCTTCGGTAAGTTGCAGGCTACGGCTGCCAGCGACCTCGGTCTTATCAATCAGAGCACCTTCTTCGGTGTGAGCGGAAATGAAACGAACTGGCTCGCTGCTGCCAACTGCGCAGGCTCTGAGGGTGGTAAACTGCTCTCGCCACAGTCGATAGCGATTGCCACAGCCGCCTGCGATATGGAAGGTCAGGATGGTGACATCATGCGTAAGACAATGCCGTTCGCCATCTTCTGGATCCTGATGAACGGTCTCATGGTCTTCCTTGGCCTCCACGTGTTCTAAATCTACCCTACTCCATTCATATGAACAATAACAAATACCCCCATCTCACAAGCCCTATCCAGTTGGGCAAGGTGACATTCCGTAATCGTATCTTCTCCGCACCGATGAGTACGGAGGCTCGCTGGAGAACCGCATCCGCAGAAGGTGATGGCCGGAAAGGAAGACCGTATCGTGAAGTGTCTGCGTTGCTACACCTGTATGGCGGAGCGCCCTGTGACCTTCACCCGCCGTTGTGCCGTCAATCCGTTAATCGGTCGTGAGATAGAGGGTATGGAGGTACTACCGGCCCGCCAGAGCAAGAAAGTGATGGTGGTGGGTGGTGGTCTTGCTGGCTGCGAGTGTGCCATCCATCTGGGAATGGAAGGCAAGAAGGTGGAGTTGGTTGAGATGCGCGATACCTTGGCTGCTGACTGCAACATCCGTCAGCGTCCCATCCTGATGCGTAAGGTGGGCGAGTTCTCAACGGCTCATACCGAATATACGGGTCAGAAGATTACTGCCGATGGTGTTATCTGCAAGGATAAGGACGGCCGTGAGGTGCTCGTTCCTGGCAAGACGGTCATCTGCGCCCTTGGCCAGCGTGCCAACCGTGCCGATGTCGATGCCCTCCGCGGATGCGCCCCGTTCGTCCGTGAGGTAGGCGACTGCGTCCGTCCGGCCAACATCACCAAGGCCATCTACGAGGCCTATCACACCGCCCTGGATATTTTGGGACTCACGGGACCTGTGTTCCCGTGAGTCCCAAAAGCGTTTCAAATGTTTCTTTTGTTTCACGTTTCTTTTGTATCACGGCGGGGGTGAAATTTCCTATTAATATATGACATTACCTATTTTTATTTTTAAGATATTTATAAAAATAAAATAATAAATAATATATTATAAAAATAAAGGCTAATTTTTCTTTCGCACGAGGCAAAGATACAAAAGAAACGTGAAACATTTGAAACATTTGAAACGCTTTGAGCTATTTTTGCGTCGAACAGCCCCTCAAAATTGTCTGGGATGGAGATCTTAAAAAATGTTCAACGAACAGGAAAACCAAGAGGGTCGAACTAAAAACACGACGAGCCCCCCTTACAAATATGTTCGCATCGAACAAGTAATGGAAAAATTCCACAAAGCGAGAATAGTTTTGGAAATTTATTCCATAAAAAATGTTAACGCTTTCGGAACTTTTTCGGAATTCACTTGTTTTCGTTTCTATATGTTCTTATCTTTGCAGTGCTTTCACAAATTACAGCAATATGAAGAGACTTTTGATTTTTCTGATAAGTAGTGTGTGTGTGCTGACCGTTCAGGCTCAGCTGCCTAAGGTCACGTTGAAGGATATCAACGGCAAGGCCGTCTCAACGGATACGCTTTCTAACGGCGGACAGCCGTTTATCATCGATTTCTTTGCCACCTGGTGCAAGCCCTGCAACCGCGAGTTGGATGCCATCAGCGAGGTCTATGAGGAATGGCAGCAGGAGACGGGTGTGAAGATCATCGCCGTGAGCATCGACCAGGCCCAGAACATCAACAAAGTGAGGCCGTTGGTCGACAATCATGGCTGGGACTATGAGGTGCTACTTGATGCGAATGGCGACCTGAAGCGTGCCTTTGGCATACAGGTGATTCCGTATGTGCTGGTCGTCGACGGCCAAGGCGACATCGTCTACAAGCATCAGGGCTATACCGACGGTGCTGAGGTGGAACTGATAGAAAAAGTAAGGGAACTGAAAAGGTGAGACTGTGGCTGGTCATAATAGGTTTGTGCTGTGGTCTGAGCATACCGGCTCAGGAACAGAATGGCGTGACGCTGAGCGGAAGCGTGCAGAGCGACATCCTGCTGCCACAGAATGACGACAAGACCGGTGCCCAAAAGACCGAGGACCTGTTGACGAACACCTATCTCGACCTGATGCTGCAGAGCCGTTATGTGGATGCAGGTGTCAGGCTGGAATATCTGGAACATCCGCTGCCGGGCTTTGAGAACGACTTCAAAGGCTGGGGCGTGCCTCACTTCTGGGTGAAAGGACAACTGGGCTGTGCCGAACTGACGGCAGGAACCTTCTATGAACAGTTCGGTTCGGGTTTTATCCTTCGTACCTACGAGGAACGTTCGCTCGGAATAGACAACTCACTCTTGGGCGGACGTCTGGTGCTTAAGCCCATGAAGGGTGTCACCATGAAGGCCCTCAGCGGCAAACAGCGTAACTATTGGTCGTGGAACAAGTCGTTGGTGAGCGGTGCCGATGTGGAACTGCACCTGGACGAGTGGATCTCTTCCATGCAGGAGGGTGATACGAAGCTGATGCTGGGCGGCTCGTGGGTGAATAAATATGAGAAGAAGGAAGATGTCTATGCCGATCCCACCCACCTGTATAATCTCCCGGAGTTTGTGAATGCGTGGGACGCGAGAGTGACGCTGAACAGCGGGCCGTGGAGCCTGTTGGCGGAATATGCGCAGAAGACGCAGGATCCCTCTTATGACAACGGCTTCAGTTACGACAAAGGTACGGCTGCGATGTTCTCGGGATCTTATTCGAAGAAGGGACTGAGTCTGTTGCTGCAGGGGAAACGGAGTGAGAACATGTCATTCCGCAGCAAGCGCATGCAATTGGGCACCTCATCCTTCATCAATCATCTGCCTGCCTTCACGCAAGACCAGACTTATGCCCTGGCAGCCCTTTATCCCTATGCGACTCAGTTGGCAGACGGCGAGTGGGCCTGGCAGGCTGAGGCAGGCTATAATTTCAAGCGCAAGACGGCCCTCGGCGGCAAGTACGGCATGAATGTCAAGGTAAACTTTTCGCACGTGCGCTGGGAAGGCACCACCTACTATCAGGACCTCGACGTACAGTTGTCGCGCAAGCTGAGCAAAGACTTCAAACTGAATGTGATGTACATGAATCAGCAGTACAATAAGACAGTCGTTGAAGGCGAGGGTGGGATGATTCACGCGAACATCTTCATTGCCGACGGGCTCTACCAGCTGGCTCCCAAGACGAAGCTGCGCGGAGAGTTGCAGTATCTGGCGACGAAAGATGACCAGGGCGACTGGACCTTCGGACTGCTAGAACTCTCGTTGGCGCCCCATTGGATGCTGACGGTGAGTGATATGTGGAACAACGGCGATACCAAGATCCACTACTATCAGGGTCTGGTGACCTGCAATTTCGGCGCTCATCGTCTGCAGGCGGGCTACGGCAGGACACGTGCAGGCTATAACTGTTCAGGTGGTGTCTGTCGCTATGTGCCGGCCACGAAAGGTTTCACACTCTCGTATAACTATAATTTCTGACGCCTATGAAGATCAAGACCCATATCCTCCTGTTTCTGATGGCGCTGATGGCTGCGGCCTGCAGTCACATCGATGAGAGTGAGCGGCTTATCTACGTCAAGCCAGAGCCGGCAAAGCGGGTGGTGCTGCTGGAAGACTTCACAGGCCAGCGCTGTGTGAACTGTCCCAAGGGCACGGAGGTAATCGAACAGCTGCAGCAGACCTATGGCGACTCGGTATTTGTTGCCGTTGGTATTCATGGCGGGCCGTTGGGCTTTGCCGGTAATGCCAGTGTTGTGGGGCTCGCCACATCGATGGGTGATGACTATTATAACCATTGGCATCTGGAGTATCAGCCAGTAGGTCTGGTGAACCGACACGGGGCCGTGAACTATACGGATTGGCCTAAGGTCGTGAAAGAAGAACTGGCAAAGCCTGCTCCGTTGAAAATGGATATGACAGCGACGTTGGAAAACGGGAAGATCCAGATTGTGCTAGATGAATATGGTACTGATGGGGCAACAACGGGAAAGTTGCAGGTGTGGATCGTAGAGGACCAGATTACTGCGATGCAGCTGATGCCCGATGGTAAGGCCAATGCCAGCTACGTGCACAATCATGTATTGAGGGCTGCCGTCAACGGGCTGTGGGGTGATGACTTCGCGATTGCTGAGGATGAGCGGAAGACGCAAGTGATGTCGAAGGCCGTCGAAGATGGCTGGAACCCAGAGCATCTGAGTGTCGTCGCCTTTGTCTATAATGACCAGGGTGTGCAGCAGGCAGCGAAGAGAGAAGTGAAAAGTAAATAATTAATAAAAATAAAGCTTATGAAAAAATGTCTGTTTTTGATGATGGCTTTGCTCTCCTTCGGGGGATTGACGGTCAAGGCCCAGTCGTTTGAATTCCAGTATCAGGGTCAGAGTCTGAAGGACGGTGACATGGTCACCATTGCCGCAGAGGGAAACATCTTCGGAGAACTCGCCTGCGAAACTAATCCCAGCACCAATCCCAACAACGGTCTGGTGCTGAAGTTGCTTTCAAGTTCTACAGCGAATGCGAGAGCGGAGTTACAGATCACACACAATACGTTAAAGGCTCAGATGCTTCAGTGGTGTATGGGTGGTGAATGTTGGCCTGTCAATGACACAAAGGTGTTCACCAAGCAGTTTACGGCCACGGAGAACGTGCAAGTACAATTTGATGCCACAAACATCCAAAGCAAAGGCTATCTCCTGGCCACGCTGAAAGCCACTGTGGGAGAGGAGACCCATCAGATCACCATCCAGTTTACTAATGGCGAGTCTGCCAATGCACAGACCCAGGTATGGTGGGGCTATTTCGGGGAAAGTGATTTTGAGGTATTGGACACCTCCATTGGTATTGGCACGCCTGCACCCTTTATGGCCGGTATTCGTATTCCAGCCAACCACAAACAGGTTGGTAGTGCTACAGTAAAGGCTGTACGTGTATATATTGTCGACGGTCTCCCGTCTACCATCAGCGATATGAAGGTCTGGATTTCGAAGACATTGCCCACGACGCCTTCTGAGGCCGATTATGTCCAGTCCATCACAGGGTCTCTGAAGAATGGTGCAAATGATTTTACGCTGACCACACCATATGCGGTGAATAATCAGGCTTTTTATATAGGTTATTATATAAATAGTTCCAATGCATATCCTGTCAGATGTGGTGGTGAAGATGCGCCCAATGCGTTTTTTATCTCATCTCCAGGATACATGGATTGGGCAGACTTAAATGGTAATGGCTTTGGCAAGCTGGCCTTCCAGATTCTCGTAGATGGTGCAACCATCAATAGTAACTGTGCATCCATCGCCGACTTTGCCCCAATGGTTGCCAGTCCTGGTCAGGACGTAGAGGTTCCTGTCAAGATTTCCAACGGTGGAGAGAATGACATCACCAATATCTCTTATACGGTTAAAGTCAATGGTAAAACCTCTGAGGAAAGGACGATAAATACGCCATCGATTTCCCTGAATGGCACCCGTCAGGTGAACCTCATCGTTACTACGTCACCTGTGGAAGGCGAGTTCACTTATACCATTACGATTACCAAGGTCAATGGCAATCCTAACACCTCCACGAAACCTTCGGCATCAGGAACCATTGCCACTATTGCCAATCTCAAGACCTTCCCGCGTAATGTGCTGATCGAGGAGTTCACCACAGAACAATGTGTCTATTGTCCTGATGCTGCTGCCGGTCTGCATTCATTCCTGACGTCTTATCCTGATCTGGCAAGCCGCGTGGCTGTCGTTTGTCACCATGCAGGTTTCTATACCGACTGGCTGACCATCGATGCCTCTGAACAATATACTTGGTTCTATGGTGGAGGTGGTACATATGCTCCAGCCTTCATGTACGACCGTTATGCGTGGGACGGTAAGACCCCTGTGGTAAGTCGTGATGGCTATAAGGAGAGTGTAGAGGCCAGAATCGCCAAGACCTCTTATGCCAATATCAAGCTCACGGCAAACTTCAATGCCGACAAGAGTGCCATCAATGTGACGGCAGACTGTGAGCGCGGCTGGAACTTCAGCAGCACTCCTGCCAGGATTACCCTCTTCCTGACAGAAGACAATATCAAAGCCCGTTCCCAGTCGGGTGGCGGCTCATCGTTCATCCACCAGCATGTGCTCCGTAGTGTCAATGACACTTGGGGAAAAGTGCTTAACTGGTCAGACAACAATGCTTCCTATACCTATACATTCAATCTGGATGCTTCTTGGAAGAAGGAAGATCTGAAGGTTGTTGCCATCATTTCCGGCTTTGACAGTAGCAATGTCACTAATTGTGTTGTGGAAAATGCTGCCGCTGTCGTTCCAGGAACGGAAACAGGCATTACCGGCTATCCCGTAGAAAACGTCCGCGAGGCAGGAAGATACAATCTCGACGGTCGCCAGATGTCTGCTCCACAACGCGGTCTGAGCATTATCCGTATGAGCGACGGCTCAATCAAGAAAGCTATCGTGAAATAAGAAAAGACTTACTTTATTACGATTTTTCGTCCGTTTCTGATATAAACTCCTTTGGGTAGGCGGGTATATTTGTCCGATGAGGACAATTTATACCCGCTTATGCTGAATACAACAGAAGTATTATCCGTTGCTGTCTGAATCTCCCTGATGCCCGACGGGTCGTAGCTGCTAACAGATGTCTTGGCAGCATTGACGATTCTGCGCGTTGTCCTGTCAATCAGCAATACCACGACGGAGAGTCTTGACTTGTCCTGAATCAGTTCGTTGGCAGAGATATCGTATAGATATACTTTCTTTTGAGGGATCCCTGTCTGTATCGTCTCAGTATAACAGTCTGCTCCGTTGACGATTTCCCATGCATCCACAGCGACATGGTCGTACGCTATATCGGTAATATAACCTGGAAGAACGGTATAAGGCTGTAGGTACGGGTCATCTGTATAACTACCCGAATAGAAATTGTTTTGTGCCCAACTGCTGCCAGTTCCCGTCATTCCGTCCTCCAGCAATGCATAGCCAATGCCATATTGCGTGGCGTCGGTGTTGTCCAAAAGGAATACGGTCTGTGTCTCCGTCCGGATGGCCGTCTGGGTTTCATCAACCCAAGATGCCGTCACGGATATACCTGCGGAGGCGTCGGATTCCAGTTCGCGTCTGACATCCTCACTGATTCCAAACGCATAGCCCGAACTACCATAATAAGGATCTACCAAATCCCCACGATTGACCTCTGCGCTTGGAAATGATGAAGAGCCCGATGTATAGTTTTTAGCTTCCATAGGGTCATACTTGTGAATGGCTATGGTAATGACACTATCACCAAACTCCTTATCGAGCAAGCTAAGCCCAGCCATACCACGGGGACACGAGCCACACCATGTGCCTGTGAACTCCTCAACGACCACTCGGTGGGCAACTGCCTCGTTAATGGTTGCAAGCAGGCCCTTCGCCATTTTCCGGTCGGATGTATTCTCCTGACCGTTTACTTTAGTCACTGTTATCAAAGCCTCCACACTACCCGCTGTCGCAGAAGCAGGGAAGGACACAGGAACCGTGAAGTAGCGCCCTGTCCTGGCGTAGGGCTCGCTGAGTGAGAAAGTCTGTTCTGGCTGCTCCACCCCGTCTATAAATAAGATGTATGACACTTCGCTGACAGGATTTTCTCCGTCGTTCTTCATGCTGACACTGATGCGTTTCTCCGTTCCTTTCTCCACGATGACAGTCCCAAAGTCCCAGGGGCATACCCTATGAGTGAAATCGCCCTCCACCGGCTGTATTTCGAAACCCTCCTTGATGCTATTGCCATTTGCATCCTTCAACTGATTCTTTTCAGCATAGGGATCGAAAAACACTCCTACCGGCGAAACAAAAGCACAGTTGAGCAAAGTCAGCGATGCCATGTTGATGAATCTATTGCCTCTGAAGGTGGAGTGTTTCACAATAACGTCGTCCATCCGCCCCATGTTGTTGCCTATAGTTGTATTCCCTTCACTTGTCAACGTCGTATGATCAATGACGAACTGGCAGCCTGCAGTCCAAAAGTCGTACCAATGAGACTTAGTTGTCAGCGACCCGTCACCGGTTAGTGTCATCGTGCAGTATTCACAATACATGACAACACTATGAATCGTGGAAATAACGTTTTCCCCCTTCAGGTGTACTGTAAAGAGGAAATCACGGGTAGAGCCCACTGCTTCAATGACCGTATTCTCATTTTCCGACTCGTCGTTGATATGGAGATTGTCAAAGGTCAATGATGTTCCGTCATCAGACACAGAGATACTGCCGGATTGTATTTCGCCAAAATCTGCTGAGGTGTAGGTGCGACCACATAGCAATGTCTCACCTTTGAAATAGAAATAACTCGGAACCACGTCATCAGGTGTGGTAATGAGAAAATAAAATGCAATACCACCGTAGCCATCCATGATCTGATAATTATCTATCTCCTCAGGATTAAACGGAACAAAACGAGCTTGGTACGGCATTTGGAAAGAGCAATCTTCCAATGTCAATTGATCACAATATCGGATGTTCGTTCCCTCAAATTTTGATGCTTTTACTTGTATGTGTGTGCCTGGTGCGGCAATTCTATTCAGGCAGTCCAGTTTAATATGGTCAAGGATGAATTGTCCTCCATTCAGATAGAGGTCAAAATAAGCACTGCTCGTTGTCAGGGAACCACTACCGGTCAGTGTAACCTGCCACGGAGAATCGCCATAGTATACACTTCCTATGTATAATGATTCGGTTCCCTGCGTCTTAAGCAGGTTGTGACCTTCCAAGACGATGGTAAACGTTTTCTGTTCATGTGTATCGATTGAGAGCAGATTGCCATCACCAAATTCTTTTTCACACACCATCTCCAGATTATTGAGCGTCAGGGTATGGCCGTCTTCCGAAACACTCATGCTTCCCGACTTGATTTCGCTGAAATCTGCCGACGTATAGGTATGCCCGCATAACAGTGTCGTGTTTGCAAACCGCAGGGATATATAGCTGGGGGTGTTTTCTTCGTCTTCAGCAGTGGCAATGACAAAATGACTGACAGGGATGCCTTCTTCAGTCTTGATTTGGCTCTTTTCCTTTTCGTCTGGATCAAACTTGCCGTGATAGGGTATTATGATGGAACAGTCCATCAAGGTAAGTTCTGACAGATTCCGCAACTCGTTTCCTTCAAACCTCGAATGATTGACCACCACCTTTCCCCCTTCGCTCCAGATAGCCCTCAAGCCTTTGCAGTTCAAAGTTGTGTTCTCTATCCATAGATCCTTTCCGAAGTATGAGTATATATCAAAATATCTGGCATCAGTGGTCAGCGAGCCCTCTCCCCTGATTGTCAGATAGCCGGCACCAATTGCCGTATAGCCTTCTGTGCTCAGCCTGTTCTCGCCTGTCAAGACAAGAGTATAATAGGCATTAGGATCAAACCGAAGAAGAGATCCCTCTTCACCCTCTTTACTACACTCCAGCACTAAGTTGTCGAACGTCACCTCATCGCCATATGCCGATACCGAGATACTTCCAGCTTTGATGTCTTCGAAGTCGGCTGAAGTATAGGTATGTCCGCACAGCAGTTCCATACGGGCAGACTTGTCATCGGGACGCAAAATGACTCCGCTTCCTTCTTCACCGTTCATATTTGACGTTTCAGCTCCAGCTGATAGCGTAAAGCAGAAAAGTGAAATCAAGGCTAATAATATGTTCTTTACCATTTTATAGTTTGTTGGTTATCTTTTGCTTTCTGTCTTTTGCAAGGGATTATCGGGTGTCGGCACCCCACATCATCTTCTCGCGGAGGGAGTCGAAATAGCGATGGTCGCTGCGTTTGACGACCATGATGTCGTATGGTGCACGACGGAGGGTGAGCTTCGTGCCCTCAGCACATTTCTCTGAACGGCCGTCGATGGCCACGAGAAAATTATGGCTGCGGCTCTCTACCTCGAGGTCGATCACAGCAGAATCGGGCAGCACGAAAGGACGCACATTCAACGAGTGAGGGGCAACGGCTGTCATTGAGAACACCTTCGTGCCCGGTACGATGATAGGACCACCGTTGGAGAGAGAATAGGCCGTAGAACCCGTAGGTGTGGAGATTACCAGACCGTCGGCCTGGTAGGTATGCAGATACTGGCCGTTGACACAGGCACGGATACTGATCATCGAAGCCGTATCGCGTTTCAGGATGGCCACATCGTTGAGGGCACAACGATAGGTGCCCAATGGTGCGCCATCGGTCTCCACCTGTATCAATGCGCGTGACTCAAGGTAATAATCATCGTGATAGAGGGCATCAAGCGTGGGTGCAAACTGCTCAGGACTGATGTCTGCCAGGAAACCCAGACGTCCCATATTGACACCAAGGATGGGAATGCTCTTCGCACCTACCCTACTCGCAGCCTTGAGGAACGTGCCGTCACCGCCCATCGAAATAACAAAATCAGCCTCGAAATCGTCGTCGGTAAACAGTTTAGTGGCCTTGATGTCGAGTCGCTGGTTGTCTTTCAGGAAATAATAGTACTCCATATCGACATAGAGCTCGGCCTCGTGACTGTTGATGCAGGACAGCACCTGCTGGATGCTGGCCGACTTCTTACCCTGATAGATATTGCCAAAAAGAGCGAATCTGAGTTTGTTATGTTCCATAATTGTTGCTTTTGGGTGCAAAGATACGAAATAATTGGGGAGTTAAAGGAGTTAAAGGAGTTAAAGGGAGTTAAAGGGACATATGTTTTGCGTGAAAAATGCTATATTTGCAATCAGAAACCCAAATAAGAGAAAAATTATGGCAAAAGTTTATGTATTCTTAGCAGACGGCTTCGAGGATGTCGAAGCGCTGATTCCCATTGACGTGTTGCGTCGTGGCGGTGTGGATGTTGTAACGGTGAGCACCACAGAGTTCCCGTTGGTAGAGTCGGCTCACGGTGTGAATATCGAGGCTGATATCCAGTTTGAGCAGAGCGACTACGCTGATGCAGACCTGATCATGCTGCCCGGTGGTATGCCTGGCGCCAGTAATCTCTTCGAGCACGAGGGCGTTTGCAAGGTGGTCATGAACCAGTTTGCAGCAGGCAAGAAGGTGGCTGCTATCTGTGCCGCTCCTGCAGTGGTTCTGGCTCAGCTTGGTGTACTCGATGGCAAGAAAGCCACTTGCTACCCAGGCTTCGAGAAGGCATTGAAAGAGGCAGGCGCCACTTATACGGGTGCGCTGGTAACTGTCGATGGCAACGTCACCACAGGCGAGGGACCTGCTGCAGCCTTCCCTTATGCTTATGAACTGCTTACCCAACTCGTTGACAAGAAGACCTCTGACCAAATCGCAGAGGGCATGCGCTTCAAGCATTTGATGGCATAAAAGTGAATAGTGATTACGTAATCATAGTAGCAGGCGGGAAAGGCTTGCGCATGGGAAGTGACATTCCGAAGCAATTCTTGCCAATAGGAGGGAAGCCCGTACTGATGCGAACCTTGGAGTGCTTCCGCAAGTACTCTGAGGACCTGCAGATTATCCTCGTGCTGCCTAAAACGCAGCAGGCGTACTGGCAGGAGTTGTGTCGTGAGTACAATTTCAAGGTGGAATATCTGTTGGCTGATGGTGGCGAGACACGCTTCCACTCGGTGCAGCATGGCTTGGCGCTTATTCCCGACGATGCCGAAGGGGTGGTAGGTGTGCACGATGGTGTACGTCCCTTCCCCAGCATCGAGGTCATTGCCCGATGCTACGAAACGGCGCGAACTGCCAAAGCCGTCATCCCTGTGATTCCCATCGTAGAGACCGTCAGGGAACTGGGCAGTGGAGAGAGCAGAATTGACACTCTAAACTCTCAACCATCTAAAACCGTGCCTCGTGATCGGTATCGCCTTGTGCAGACGCCACAGACGTTTGATATCCAGTTGTTGAAGGCTGCGAACCGTCAACCATATAACGACGGGTTTACTGATGATGCCTCTGTGGTAGAGAGCTACGGCCACCCCATCACCCTCGTCGAAGGCAATCGCGAGAACATCAAGATCACCACGCCTTATGACATCACCGTTGCAGAAGCCATTATTCAACACTCGACCCCTAGCACCTAGCACCCTTGAACATACTCGATCAAGACATCAAATACTTGCCAGGCGTGGGGCCTAACCGCAAGAAGATGCTGAGCAATGAGCTCGGCATTGAGACCTATGGTGATCTGCTCGAATACTATCCTTATAAATATGTGGACCGCTCGAAGGTATACACCATCCACGAACTGACGGGTGAAATGCCCTTTGTACAGGTGGTCGGCCAGATTCTCAGCTTCGAAACCTTCCCCATGGGTCCTCGCAAGGAACGTGTCGTGGCCCATTTTACCGACGGTACAGCCATCGCCGACCTCACGTGGTTTAATGGCGGCAAATATGCCAAGCAGAACTATCGCATCGGCACGGAATATCTGGTGTTTGGTAAGCCCACGGTCTTCAACAACCGCATCAACTTCACCCACCCCGACCTCGACGATGCCTCGAAAGTAGACCTCTCGACGATGGGGTTGCAGCCCTATTACAACACCTCGGAGAAGATGAAGAAGAGCGGTCTGAACAGCCGTTCTGTGGAGCGTCTTACCAAAACGCTCGTCGAGAAGCTCCCTCCCCTGCCTGAGACCCTACCCGATTTCCTCATCGCAAAACTACATCTCATGGGTCGCGACGAGGCTCTTCGCACCGTTCACTATCCCCAGAACGCCAAAGACCTTGAGCGCGCCAGGGTACGACTGAAGTTCGAGGAACTCTTCTACATCCAACTGAATATATTAAGGTACGCGAGCGACCAGCGCAGGAAATACCGGGGGTATGTCTTCTCCCAAGTGGGCGAGGTCTTCAATTCCTTCTACCGCAACTATCTGCCCTTCCCTCTCACGGAAGCGCAGAAGAGAGTAATCAGGGAGATCCGCGTTGATGTAGGTTCCGGACGACAGATGAACCGTCTTTTGCAGGGTGATGTGGGGTCTGGCAAGACCCTTGTGGCCCTGATGTCGATGCTCATTGCCATCGACAACGGCTATCAGGCCTGTATCATGGCTCCTACGGAGATCCTCGCAGAGCAGCACCTTACTACCATCATGGAATTCCTGAAGGGTATGGATCTGCGCGTGGCCCTGTTGACAGGCATCGTGAAAGGCAAGCGTCGTAAGGAAGTGCTCGAAGGCCTGATGGACGGCACCATCCACATCCTCGTGGGCACCCATGCCGTCATCGAGGATACCGTACAGTTTGCCCGTCTCGGTTTTGTAGTGGTCGACGAACAACATCGTTTCGGAGTGGCCCAACGTGCGAAGCTCTGGAGCAAGAGCACCAATCCTCCGCATGTGCTGGTGATGACGGCGACGCCTATTCCCCGTACCCTTGCCATGACCCTCTATGGCGATCTCGATGTGAGTATCATTGATCAGTTGCCGCCAGGTCGCAAACCCGTGAGGACCACACACGTCTTCGACACCCGCATGACTTCGCTCTATGACGGCATCCGTCAGCAGATCCGCGAGGGGCGTCAGGTATATATCGTCTTCCCCCTCATCGAGGAAAGCGAGAAATCAGACCTCAAGAATCTTGAAGACGGCTTCGAAGTATTGAAACAGGCTTTCCCGGAGTTCCGTCTGAGTAAGGTTCACGGCAAGATGAAACCCAAGGACAAAGAAGAGGAGATGCAGAAGTTCGTCAGGGGCGAGACGCAGATCCTCGTGGCCACCACCGTCATCGAGGTGGGTGTCAATGTGCCCAACGCCTCCGTAATGGTCATCCTCGAAGCCCAGCGTTTCGGCCTTTCCCAGTTGCACCAGCTCCGCGGACGTGTGGGGCGTGGTGCCGACCAGAGCTTCTGTATCCTCGTCACCCCATATAAGCTTAGCGAGGACACCCGTAAGCGCATCGACATCATGTGTGATACCAACGACGGGTTCCGCATTGCTGAGGCCGATCTGAAGCTGCGCGGACCTGGCGATCTGGAGGGCACCCAACAGAGCGGCATGGCCTTTGATTTGAAAATTGCCGACATTGCACGCGACGGACAACTCGTACAGTTGGCCCGTGAGACCGCTCAGCCCATCATTGAGGAAGACCCCACCTGCACCTCCGATAAATACACTATTCTCTGGCGCAGACTGAAGGAGTTGCGAAAGACAAATATCAACTGGGCAGCCATCTCGTAAGTCATTAAGTGTTAAAACATTCCAAAACTTTGTTAACGTACACACATATCTTTTGGGGTTTCGGAAAGTTTTTACTACCTTTGCAAACGTATTTTTGCTTTTTGCAATCAAAACCCAACTAAAGAATGAATTTAAAGAATCTTAGAATTGCATTTATATTAGCTCTGATGTCGTTCGCAGCCGTTCCCATGAATGGTCAGGATCTGTTGGCGCGTCAGGCTCCCGTAGACAAGACAATGAAGAAGGTTGATTCCGTAGCACTCCACCAGTTGATCTATCAGGAGATGCTCGACAATCCCGCTGCCGATCTCTATGACGAGTGGGATACGGAAATGACCCACTATCATAACGCAAACGGTGTATTGCCCGAGACTGCCAAGATCGACCTCCGCGGTTTCGTTATGCCGACACCTAGCCGTGTCATCACCTCCAATTTCGGTGCCCGTTGGGGACGCCAGCACAAGGGTCTCGATGTCAAGGTATACGTTGGTGATACCATCCGTGCTGCCTTCTCCGGTAAGGTACGCATCGTGAAGTATGAGGCTAAGGGCTATGGTAAATATGTCGTCATCCGCCACTATAACGGACTGGAGACCTATTACGCCCACATGTCGAAGCAGCTGGTTCGTGAAGACCAGGAAGTGAAGGCTGGTGATCCTATCGGTCTTGGAGGTAACACAGGTCGTAGTACCGGTTCCCACCTGCACTTTGAGACCCGTCTCTGTGGTGTTGCCATCAACCCCGCCCTATTATTCGACTTCCGTGCACAGGACGTGACGGGTGATTTTTATACCTATAATCGTAAGAAGTACGCTTCCGAATCAGCAGCTGCCACCCGTCTGCGCGGTGCCAACGCTGCTACTCACAACAGCCGCTTCGATACCGACGAGGACGACGATGACGAAGAGATGGCTATCGCAGCACCCGAGGCATCCTTCACCTCCGATGTTCACTTCCACAAGGTAAAGAAGGGTGAGACCCTGCAGGCCATCGCCCGCAAACGTGGCATGACGGTCGATGCATTATGCAAGCTGAACCATATCGGTAAGAACATCCGACTGATGCCGGGACAGATTCTGAAATACAACTAAATCAACATAAGGGCTCCCGATGAGGGAGCCTTTTTTGCAGAACTTAAAACTTTAAAATATGCTCGACAAAGAAAGAGGGCTTTACATCGCCCATTGCGCCAACGGTGCACTCAGTATTACAGGTAAGATGGCCAACCGTCATGGACTCATTGCGGGAGCCACAGGTACAGGAAAGACCGTCACTCTGCAGGTGATGGCCGAGACATTCTGCCAGGCAGGTGTGCCCTGCTTCATGGCCGACATGAAGGGTGACCTTTCCGGAATCTCCCAAGTTGGCCGTCTCAGTGGCTTCATTGAGAAGCGCATGCCAGAATTCGGTATCGAGAACCCGGAGTTCCAGAGTTGTCCCGTGCGTTTCTTCGACGTCTTTGGCGAACAGGGTCATCCCATGCGCGCCACCATCTCACAGATGGGCCCCCAGCTGCTCTCCCGTCTGCTCCAGCTGAACGAGACGCAGGACGGTGTCTTGAACATCGTGTTCCGCATTGCCGACGAGCGCGGACTGCTGCTCGATGACCTGAAGGACCTGCGCTCAATGCTCGACTGGGTATCACAGCATGCCAAGGAGTACACCACGAAATACGGTAATATCACCACCGCCACCATCGGTGCCATCCAGCGCTCACTTTTGCAGCTCGAACAACAGGGTGCCGACAAGTTCTTCGGCCTGCCATCATTCGACATCTACGACCTGCTACAGACAGAAGGCGGCAAGGGTATCATGAACGTGCTGGCAGCCGACAAGCTGATGCTGCAGCCTAAGCTCTACTCCACCTTCCTGTTGTGGCTCATGAGCGAGCTCTACTCCACCCTGCCCGAGGTAGGCGACCTGCCGTTACCAAAACTCGTGTTCTTCTTCGACGAGGCCCACATGCTCTTCACCGACACCTCGAAGGCCCTGCTCGATAAGATTGAACAGGTAATCCGACTGATTCGCTCGAAGGGTGTGGGCATCTACTTCATCACCCAGAGTCCGACGGACATCCCTGAGAATATTCTCGGCCAGCTCGGCAACCGCGTACAGCATGCCCTGCGTGCCTATACACCTAAGGACCAGAAGGCCGTAAAGACCGCTGCCGACACCTTCCGTGCCAATCCAGAGTTCAAGACCGACGAGGCCATCATGAACCTCGAGACAGGAGAAGCCCTCGTCAGTTTCCTCGATGAGAAGGGAGCCCCCAATATCGTGGAGCGCGCCAAGATCCTGTTCCCGTTGTCTCAGATCGGTGCCATCACCGAAGGCCAGCGCAATGACATCATCCGTCAGAGCCGCATCTATGGCAAGTATGACGAGGCCAAAGAGCGCGACAGCGCCTTCGAGATGCTCATTGCCGATGCAGAGCGCCAGTTGGCAGAAGCAGAGAAGCAAGAGACGGAGATTGACATCCCGAAGCCTGCAGAGGGAAAGGCCGAGAAAAAGAAGCCCGGCATGATGAGTAAGGTATGGAAGGCCGTACTGACTGCCGTCACGTCAACCTTGGCCACCATCTTAGGCACCTATGTCAGTGATAAGGTGACTGGCAAGAAGACCAAGTCGAAGACCTCGGCCACCGGTCGTGTGGTGAAGAATGCAACCAGCGCTGCCACGCGTTCCATCACAAAGGAACTGACGCGCGACATTCTGGGAAATCTCGTAAAATAAGAAGAAATTCTGATTAGAGGAGGTAGGCCATCGGGGTATTATCCAGATATTCCCACATACGCTCACGCATATTGAACATATACTTCAGGTGATAGAAGTTGTCTATCTTCCACTGACCATCCTCATACACCAGTTCTATACGGGCTGGTGTATAATTTTTGTCTTCATAGACGGTGAAATCAACCTGAGCACGCTTCTCGCCATCTGAGAACGCCAGATTCGTGACCTCAAACTCCTCAAAGCTCACGAGGTCGGTGTCGTGTGACATTGTCCAATGATTCACCTCGAAGAACAAGGTATTGGTGAGATACTCCTGACGACGGACGGCCATCAGCAGCTGGTTCCACGATTTAGAACAGAAAGACTTGTCGAGCAGATCGCTGTCCGTTGATCCTCCCAGATAGGTACACTCCTGCTTGATGAGCGAATAGATAGTCTGGACACGCTCCAGCACCATGCCACGCTCTGCCATAGCAGAAACCTCAGATACCAATGTGTCAGACACCATTACAGTATCTGTATCAAGAATCTGGGGAGTATCATTATCTGCGGGGGTCTCAGTCTTAGAGCCGCCACAGCTTGCTAACATTAACGATGTAATAACTGGTAATCCAATCAACAATGCTTTTAATAAACGCTTCACCTGAAAAAATTTTTAAATGGTTGCTTAATGATCCTAACTAATCGGCTGCAAAGGTACACAAAAAATCGTAAACCAACAAACAATTAACAGTTTTTTTTGCGATTAAGTGTAAAAATGACACACCGAGTAGATGAAACGCCGTTTTGAGTCTATAGAAGTCTGGAAATCAAAATCCTTCTGACGCAGCACCAGCTTCATATCCTTGCTGATTCCCGTGCCTTCCAGTTTCAATGCAGCCTCCTTCATGGTCCACAATCGGATAAAGGCCACCGCCCTGTCCTCTGCCGCCTCAATCTCACGCACCTCATCGTCATCCATCGTATAGCGCACAAGACTGTCGTTATACGATCTCACAGACTCCACATCCACACCCACAGGTCTGTCGCTGATGACGCAGATGGCAGCCTCTTTGCAATGGCTGAGATTGAAAAAGATCTCAGGATGGCCCACAATCGAGGGTTTCCCGTGTTCATTATATATAAATATAGGATTCTCTTCGATGCCGTATACCTCTTTCAGTCCCCGTTTCAGCAACTGATAGGCCAGCACACAAAGCCGCTGCCCAAGTTCATATTTAAACTTGAGGGCCTGCTCACGCCTCTGCTCAGAAATCTCCTCGAGGGCGGCAGCAAGGTCAAAGTCCCAGATATCCTCACTCAGGAATACACGCATTGCCTCTGATTTTTCGTGCAAAATTACAAAAAAATGCTGAGCGGAAGCAAATTTTTCACTTTTCACTTTTCACTTTTACCTTTTTTTATTATCTTTGCAGCATAAAACTTATTATCTCACAAACAAATAAACTTTTTAAACCCAACAGATTATGGATTACAAGATTATCGACATCGAAGGAGTAGGCGACGTTTATGCAGAGAAGCTGGTTGCCGCTGGTATCAACAAAGTGAGTGAACTGCTCGAGAAGTGTGCTGCCCCCAAGGGCCGCAAGGAGTTGGCCGAGGCCACCGGCATCAGCGAGAAGCTGATTCTGCGCTGGACCAACCATGCCGACCTCTTCCGCATCAATGGTGTAGGTCCTCAGTTCTCAGAGTTACTTGAGAAAGCTGGCGTCGACACCGTCAAGGAGTTCCGTCACCGCGTGGCAGAGAACCTGCAGCCCAAGCTCGAGGAGATCAACGCAGAGTTCCACATCTGCGGACGTGTTCCCGCAGTCAGCGAGGTTCAGAAGATGATCGACCAGGCCAAAGAGCTGGAGCCGAAAATGACCTACTAAACAACAACAATCCCCTCGCGGTTGCGAGGGGATTACTTTTTCACCTACAATCAAAGAGAATCTTCCTCCGATTCTCCTTTGGACGCACCGCGAAGTGGATCCAATACGTTGTGCCGCGTTTCTCTTGGATGAGTTCATCGAAATCGCGATGGGTACCATCAGAGATGTCGAGTAGGATGCCAGCCATACGGATCATCTGCTCAGGGCCATAGCACTTAATATCGACGGCACAACCAGTGAGATGATTCGAACCCTTTGCCCCACCGCAAAGGCGATTGACTTCCTCAGAGCGATAACCAGAGGAAATAATAATCGGAATATCGCCATTCTTATTGCCGTAAAGCGTATTCTGGCTATACCTCAGATCCTCCAGCCAGTTCTCACAGATATTCTTCAAGTTTTCAATGGCTTGATGACTGGGGATGTTCCCATCAGCCGTGATGTAACTTGTCTTGGTTAACTCCCCGAGCGTAAAGTGAGGCGATAAGCGAAGGCCATCGAGCTCGTTCGAATGGCTGAGCGCAGCCTCACTCGGCGAAGCCAAGTGCTCGGAGAGTTTCATCTTTTCATTGATACTTACTTCTTGCATAATCTTAATGTTAATATGAAAAACCTAATGCCGCGCCGCCGCGCTGCCGCAGTGCCGCGGCTGGGTTACAGCATGATGGTGCCAGTCTTCTGAAACAGGGCCTTTTCTCGGCCCTTCTCCACGCTTTCCTTCTGTGTCAGGTGGTCGCGATACAGACGCGTCACCTTCATGCTTATACGCGGCAGTGC